>NZ_CP092282.1:2890653-3212066 GCF_024972775.1 Dehalobacter sp. DCM
GCGGTGATGCTCCAGTCGATCAGGATTTGATTGCCTTCTTTTTTGGTCAGATAGGTTCCGGCAGGTCCGTATTCGGTTCCGGGATTGAAGGTATAAGCCTTTCCGTTTTCCTTTACTTTTATTTCTCTGATCGGGGTATCGCCCTGTGGAATTTTGATATAGAAGCCTTTCCACTGCCCGGAAAAATCAACCGTAATTCTTTCTGTTACCCGCATGGAAGCGTCCGGCAGAACCTGGGCATCCACCACGACCTGTTTCATAGTCAAGGAAGGATCGGCCTGCGCGTTATTGGGAAGAACGGTCAGGAAGAGCAGTGCTCCCAATAAAACAGATAAGAACAACTTCATTTTGCTTTGAACAGAAACGATTATTCTTTTCATGAAGAATCTCCTTAAAATTCGACCTTGACCGCTTGGCGGGCCTGATTTTCTCCCTGCAGCGTAAAATAATCGACAATCCCAAACCCCAGCATGCCGGCGACCAGGTTATTGGGGAACACTTCGATCTTGGTGTTTAATTTTTGCACAGTATCATTATAGAATTGCCGGGAGTAAGCAATCTTGCTTTCCGTATCGGTTAGCTCGGTCTGCAATTGCAGAAAATTCGTATTGGCTTTCAATTCCGGATACGCTTCCGCCACCGCAAACAAAGACTTTAAAGCACCGCTCAGCATATTTTCCGCCTGGGACTGTTCCTTAATATTGCCGGCGGCCATGGCCATATTCCTGGCCTGGGTCACATTTTCGAAAGTCGCTTTTTCATGCTGAGCATACCCCTTGACTGCGTTAACCAGATTAGGAATTAAATCATAACGCCTCTTCAGCTGAATATCTACCTGCGACCAGGAATTTTGGACCCTTTGCCGCAATTGTACCAGACCGTTGTAGGTGCCGATCATAAATACGGCCAATAATACCACAACGACCCCGATAGCTATAAAAACACCTGTCATTTTTTCTATCCTCCTCGATACTTAATATATTATTTTCAGTACAACATTCGAATAAGCGAATGTATACAGCATATGATAATACCTTATTTGGGGTTGGTCTCCGTTCTCCGTAATGGATAGCTGACTTCGTCTGTTACGTCATCCCTGTTGCTCACATAAACATGGAGAATCCTTCAATACTCCGCATATTGCGGTTAATCCGAACCCCTGAAGCCTCGATAGCTTCCAGGACTTTGTCAAAATTATTAATAATAACGCCGCCGTTTTGGTTGGTAAACCAAATATATAACGGTTTACCGCCGGTACCTTGGATTTCCAAGCCGCTGTATGCTGCGGAAGCTGCCAGTAAAGCACTGCCTGCCGGCTGCGTAGAGGTGCGCCCTCCCATGACAGACAAAAATGCCATGGCTAAAAACAATTTGCGGAACCAACCCGGATTTCTTAAGGTAACAAAATTTGCTTCCGTTATGTCTTTCCATTTGTATTCCCGAACCCCTCTGAAGGTTATAAGCGACAGCGACTCTGCCGTTAACGTGATACGGTAAGATGCATACCAGGCATTGTAATAAAACAGCAGCACGCACAGGAGTGCTAAAAACCACATCACAGCACTGATGATCCAGAACCCGCTGACCGCCTGCACCGTTCCCCCGTTAATCAAAAACGGCAGCCCGTAAAAAGGCAGTAGCAGGATTAACGCCACCAGATCCCCGGCCAGCATACTGCCGGTTGAATACGCTATTTCCTCCGGTTCTTTCTTGCGGCGGGGCAGGAAAATGTAGGCCGCTAAGCCTAAGAGCAAGACTGCGATCCCTGCTTTGCGATAAGGATGATATAGCCAGTCCGGCGCCACCGTATAGGGTTTGGACATCGCCGATACGCTGGCGCTGTAGTCATGATATCGCAGCAGAAAATAAGCGGTTTGCCCATCCTGATCGATACTGATATAGCTTCTATCCAAGTCTTCCTGAGTAAGTCCCCACTCGGTATAAGGAATTTCGTCCGGTTCAAAAAAAACGGCTACCGGGCCAATCGCTTCCCAGAAAGGGTCTTTGTCCTCTTCACTTACCCGGTTGCCATAGGCAGAACGCTCATATTGACCATGACTGGCCAGCTGCACGTCAGTAAGCAAGGTCAGCCATTCGCCGTTGTTCACCACCGTGACCTTGCCGTCGGTTTTTTCCTGAATATAATTCGCTAACGGCAGTTGACTCAGGCGTTTATCCTCTTCCGATACATACCCGCTGGCCGAATTCAGTTCCTTAGCCTGTTCTTGTTCCCAATCCACTGCAGTCAGGCTGACCACCGCTGGCGTCACGTAGCAAAACAGAGCCAGACCGACGAGTATCCCCGCCAGTAAGCCCAAACGCCGCCATAATTCCATCCCGCTTGAAGCGGAAAACGTTTGAATGGGTCTGTTTTCAGGAGATTGGGATGGTTCCACTGATTGCGTATCATATCCGCAATCCCCACAGAATCTTTCATTTGGTACGCGTTCAGCCCCGCAGTTCGGGCAGAATTTCAAATTTCTCTTCATCCTTTGCTCCTAAATCACACTGCGGTTCCGCAGTTGCCACAGAATTTTTTTCCAGGTTTGATTTCCGTACCGCACTGACCGCAGAATTTTACTTTAGGTGCATTATTTAGAGCACTGTTTGGGGCACTGTTTTGTGCACTATTTTTCTCTGTTTTTTTCGGAGCTTCCGGTTTTGACTGAGCCGCATCCTTTTCACCGGCTGCAGGATTACCGATTGCTTTTTGCAGGGCCTTCATCCATTGTCCAAGCGTATTAATCAGCTCCTGGGCGTTACTGGCTTGGTGGCGAAAACGGGTCTCTCCGCTTCCCCCGCTTTCAAAGGAAATCAAGTGATTGGTGAACGCCGTCATTGCCATAAATACCCGGGATACACTTCTTTCTTCCCCGTTGATTAAGGCCATAGCCTGGCAAGCAAACGATCCCATCCAGCTGGTGATGAATTCTGTCCCCATGATTCTGGAGCGTTCAGCTAAGGTTATGATCCCTTCCTTATCCGTAAGAAATCCTAATTCCGCGACCCGTTGGATATGTTCCGGTTTTAAGGCGATGCTGCTGTTTTTCAAACCTGGGGTTATTTCAAACAGTGTTGGTAGCAGCCACCGAATATCTTTACTGCCCAGAGAACGTTTTAAAAGCTGCACAAAATCCTGGGTAGTCAGTGTTAAATTTACCCCGCTGCGATAATCCAGCATACTTTCCATATAAGAACGCCGGTAAATATCAATACAGTGCAAAGCACAAACTAAGACTTCGACTTCCATAGCACTCGGGAACACCTTCTGATAACCGCTCATACCCTTGGATGCGTAAGCTCCGGCCCACCAGTTTAGAAATGCTTCCCAATCCGGAAACAGCACAAGCAGTATATTTTGCTCAGAGTCGGTAAACTGCGCTAATACTCCCTGACTCTCCGCTACAAGCAACGCGTAATATTTGTCGTCAGCGGCACTGCCTCCACCGCTGTTGAACTCAATTCTTAAATTCGGTTCCAACAATTGGCGAGCCATCTGTTGAAATTTTGGGTTACCGGCTATGTCCTTAAACCCTTCGGAAGGCGAGCTGACCGCAGCCTGCTCTGCATTGTAACGAAAAGGAGAAAGATTATTCCCGTTAAAACCTGAGCGTCTGAATAAATGATCAATATCTGCCGGTGCCAGCTTATATACTTCGATGCCGGCCAGTGTGTTTTGGTTATTCTCCATTTTTTGACCTCCCCACGCGATTGTTTGATCTATAAACATTTATCTTTTAGCTGTTCGGATTGCCCCTATACGGCTGCTGACCTTTTCAACAAAGTCGCCCGGGGTGTCATATCCCAATTGCTGCAGCCTGGCTGCCCGGGCTGCTGGGGACAGATTGTTGTTATTGATCACTTTAATGGCCTCCTGCATATTGTCAGGCATACTCTGTACTTTATAGCCCATGTTGCGATAGCTTCTTTCCACGGTCTGAGCGGCGCGGGCCGTCTTTTGAAGCTGTTCCAGAGATTCGGTTTGATTCTTCATTACTTCCTGAGGATTGCTACCTTTATGCCAATAGTCATTGATTTTATGCTTTTCCATCATGCCAAATTGTTCGGAATCGACTAGGTTTCCCTCTCCTCTTTGCGCCAACTCATAGGGGCTGGCTGCTCGCATTTGCTTACCGTCAATTGTGACTGTATCAACACCTCGGGCAATCTCCTCCGGCGAAGCCTCAACCCAATTTCTTCCCGGAAGCTGCCCCGGTAAATCGCCGTCCTCTATCATCCAGGTCCGCTGGTTGCTAAAATCGTTGGCAGCCATCGGGTCGAATCGATCCATGGCACTCTCTTCATGAAGTTCGGCCCACTCCTTATATTTAGCCGCATCATCCATTCCAGCCCAATCGCGGTCCGGAAAACGGCGCGCCGCCGCCTGTTCACTAAAGCCGGAATGTTCCGCAAAGGCTTTATTGTACCTGTCTTGCCACTCCGATTTGGGAATTTCCATCCACTCCGGCCCATTCGGTCCATTAACCAAGCGCTCAGCGATAACATCATTGTCCGTATTGATTCCCCATGGCGTAACTTCGGTCCCCGGTGTACGAACTGTTCTGCACCGTACATTCTCCGTGTTAAGCTTATTGCGGAGATAGCTTTCCACGTCCCGGTAAGCTGGCTGATGAATCTTATTTTCCAGCACTTCGTTAAATTCAGACTGTACCTGACGGGATCTGATCGGCCCCAATTCAGCTCCGATTCCATCCGTACTCTCGATATTTTTCAGGGTTCTCATGGAAGCCGGATCGGCTTTCATTTCCATGATATCATCGACGGTTAGTCCTTCTCTCCGCTCAACCTTGTCAGCCAAATTATAGGTCTTTTCCTGGGCCTGCATCTTATATTCATCATAAATAGCCTGTTCCCTGATGAGTTCCTCCTGCCGGGCCGGAGGCAATTTATCAAAATCTTTTATATTATTTTGTACCGTATGCTCCGCTCTGGATATTGCCGCCGGATCAGCCAATACTTCTTCAGGTGTCCTGGCGTTCGTATTCAGAGGCCTGCCCGTTACACTATCGTCCGGTAAATTCGGTTCCCCGCCTCCTGAAGAAGGCTTTCCCGGATCACCCGGCCCGCCTGCGCCGGCATCACCCGTTCGGACAGTTCCATCCTGTCCTGGTGCCGTGCTTTTAGACGGTGCTTCTGGAGTATTCGATTTATTCCCCGTGCTGCTGCTTCTGGCCATATCGTCGCTGCTTGATTTTGCTTTACCGGCACTCTGAGCAATATCGTCGCTGTTTCCGGAAGCATTCTTACTGCTTGAATGGGCCAAATTATCCCCTGCGTCAGAAGCGGATTTTCCGGTTCCTTTGAAAATCTCATCCCCGCCGCCGGTAACTGCTTTACCTGCTTTGGAGACATCATCGAAAGAGTCGGCCACCGATAATCCATAATCCCCTCTGGCTTTCTTGATGATGTTTTCTGCCGCTTCCCCGCTTCCAATATTCACCAACCGTTTATTGACCTGATCAAGGGTTTCCTCTGCTGATTCTTTGCTGACTAAACCTAATGCCTTGCTCCATACTTGATTTTTAGCACTGGCTTTTAATAGCGCCGCTTCAAGAAAGTCAGCCGCTTTATTGGTGAACACCGGGAATTTCTCCAGCATTTCTCCCATGATCTTACCGCCTGCTTTACCGGCCAGCCAGCCCATTTCCTCACCCAAAATAACCAAACCAATTGCCTTGGATACCGCTTTGAAATCGGATTCCCCTTTATCAATGGAATCCTTGATCCGGTACATGGCTTCAGCTACCGTCAGTCCGCCGTCTATCGCTACCGGGGCAAGGCTTCCGGCACCTGCGAGTCCCCCGGTCGCTGCAGTAATCATGATACGGGCACCCATCCCCAGCCAGGAAATACTGCCGTCATCTTTTTCGCCGGTTATAACTTCCTTCGCTGTGGCCGCATTGGCCTCAAGGGCCCAGCCAAGGTTCTTAAACCAATCCTCTTCCCAGCGCTCCCCGGTATCGGCTGCCGTTTTTCCCATGATCCGGTTGTCGATGACCCGTTCTATTTTATTCATTTGTTCCAGGTCAAGCTCTTTTCCTGCCAGCATATCATCTTTTAGTTTTTGAATGGCCTTATCGACATCGCCGGGCCCGTTAGGCTCGCCGATATTATACTTGTCAGCTGCCTTTTGCATTTTCTCCAGTTTTTTAAAGTCATCCAGATTCTTGTCAATGGCCTTACTGTTGGCATCCTGTCTATTAGCCATTTTTTCCAAATCCTTGGCTGCCTGCTTTTCATCGATGCTCAAATCATTCTGCCAGCGTTCAAAGTCATCGGGGTTGAATTCGTTACCGGATTCAGTGTTGATCCACTTTCCTTTCACCGCATCGAATTCCAGTTCATACGTTTGCCCATCGGTCTTGCCTACGAGGGTCTGGGTTTGGCCATGTTTGGGCCCGGTATACCCGGGTTCATACTCGTACGTTGTTGTCTCGCCGGTTTTCGGATCCGTAACCGTAAAGGTGTTGGAATCACCCGTCTCCACACGTTGATCAGCGGGAATATCCTGGCCGTTTTCAGGAATATCCGCTTCAGGAATACTATCCGGCATCGTGCTGTCATCCGGTGTTTGGGGCACATCTCCAATGCCTGCGTCCGTTCCCGGCATTGCCTCGGGAGCCGCCGTCTGCGTTGCTTCGGGTGCTTCCGGTACCGGTACTTGGGGTTCATCCGTCCACGGTTTGGCCCCGTATTTTTCCAATGTTCTCGGATACGGTTCTCCCAATGCCGGTTTTGTTGGTTTCCATGTCGCGCCAAACGGAATGACTTCGCCTTCGCCAAAGGGATCCTGTGTCGCTACATTAAATGGATTGCCATCGCCTTCAAAGGGATTCTCACTCCAATGTCTGCCATCGCGGTTGTATCCGTCAGCATTGTACCCGCTCCAGTGGTAACCGTCCTTGCTGTAACCCTGTTTGTTATAACCCCAAGGATCATACCCTGCGCGGTTATAGCCTTCGAAATCAAACCCTTCCCGGTCATAACCGTCGCGATCATAGCCGTCTTTGTTAAAGCCTTTCTTATCATAGCCGTCGGCGTCATAGCCTTCCTGCTGTCGGCCTTCCCGGTCAAAGCCCTCTCGGTCGTAACCGTCTTTGTCATACCCGTTTTTATCATACCCTTCACGGTCAAAACCCTCTTTGTTCAGGCCATTGCGTCCATAGCCTTCAGAATCCCAGCCGTCTTTATTAAAGCCTTCTTTGTCATAGCCTGCGGCATTATAACCCTCGGCGTTAAAGCCGCTGCGGTTATATCCCTTAGCATTATAGCCGTTGACATCGAACCCTTCCCTGTCAAAACCCTCCGAATTATAGCCACTGCGCCCATAACCTTCCCGATCAAAGCCGTCCTGATTAAATCCGGTTTTATCAAAACCTTCCGCATCAAAACCGGCTTTGTTGAAACCTTCTTTATCAAAACCGTTTTTATCAAAGCCTTCGCGGTTAAATCCCTCCCGGTCGAATCCGGTTTTATCGAAGCCCTGCTGGTTAAAGCCTTCCCGATCGTAGCCGGTCTGATCGAAGCCGTCACGATTAAACCCTTCTTGATCAAAGCCGTTTTGGTTATAACCTTCACGGTCGAATCCGGTTCTGTCAAATCCCTTCTGGTTGAAGCCTTCCCGGTCATAGCCGCCCTGATCGAAGCCGTCACGATTAAACCCTTCCTGATCAAAGCCGTTTTGGTTATAACCTTCACGGTCGAATCCGGTTCTGTCAAATCCCTTCTGGTTGAAGCCTTCCCGGTCATAGCCGCCCTGATCGAAGCCGTCACGATTAAAGCCTTCCTGATCAAAGCCGTTTTGGTTATAGCCTTCACGATCGAATCCGGTTCTGTCAAATCCTTGCTGGTTAAAGCCTTCCCGGTCATAGCCGCCCTGATCGAAGCCGTCACGATTAAAGCCTTCCTGATCAAAGCCGTTTTGGTTATAGCCTTCACGATCGAATCCGGTTCTGTCAAATCCTTGCTGGTTAAAGCCTTCCCGGTCATACCCAGCCTTATCAAAACCTTCGGCATTAAATCCATCTTTATCAAAGCCCTCAGCATTAAATCCTTCCCGGTTATACCCTTCATGGTCGTAGCCTTCACGATTAAAGCCATCTCTGTCATAACCTTCAGCGTCAAAACCATTTGCATCGTATATTCCAGTCTGCTCTTCCCCGTTTTTCTGACCAGCACCTTGCTCAATAATCTGTGAATCTGTACCTGCGGCAGTATCTGAAGCAACCGTCTGTGTGCCTGCTTCAATATCTGATTCAGATGTCACTTCAGCCGACAGATCCAGGTCATCGAATGCACTAGTATCAATTAATATGCCGGGATCTCCTTTATCCGCAAATGATGAAGTTGACAATCGCTCCGTTCCAATAAACGCCCCGGCTTCATCTGCTGTCTCAACATAAATATCGTCATTTATTGACACTGCGATAGACCCCTGGCCCATCTCATCCGTATCTATCCTAATCTCCGGCTGAACAAAAATCCCGGTTTCATCTGCAGTCTCAACATAAATACGATCATTTTCTGACACGGTGATTGACCCCTGACCCATCTCATCTGTATCGACCCTGAGCTCCGGACGCCTTCTGCGTCCTAATTGGCTTGCTTCCTGAACCGTTCCAGCCGTCTTTCTTCCTGTTTCCGGTGTTCCGGATCCCGGATAGGTTCCGCCGTTACCCGAAGCAGGCCCTCCCGCATTCGGAGACAAAGGGGTTCCTGACGGGGGCGTAAAGCCGCCGCCTCCGCCTAACCCAGCCAAAGCAGCAAGTCCGGTCGCGATCAATCCCGGAACTGCGACACCGACTACCGCCTCCGTCGTATTGGACGGACCGGGGATATTGCCTACTGAACCGACGCCGGCCGGACTCTCCTGAAAATCATTGTCGATCGGTACGATTCCCGGAATATCTTCTGTTAGCTCATCCAAAGATCCGCTGGTAACTTCAAAGTGGGGAGTGGCATGAACCTGCCCCATTCCCCTGCCTCCGGATTCTTCATTCGCTGACCAGCTGGCCGGATCAGAGTCTGTAACGGTATAGGTACCTGCCGGGATAACAATATTGGGAAATACCTCCCAGTTGGCATTCGGTACGCCTCCCTGCCCCTGCGTTCCGCTGGCCTGCCAGGGACCATACACTTTGCCGTTCTGATCCTTTAAACCGATCTGACCAAGGGAGGCACCCCGGCCCTTATTCCAATGGTAGTTGCGAATATATGTAACCAAATGCGGCTTGTCAATGGTAAATGTCGTTGGGGCGGTTGGTCCATTACTCACTCCAGCAATATTATCTGTGTTGGAAATGGGTATGGGCTCGTCAAGCGGCTCGCCGCGAACAACCGGTTCAGCTGCCGGCGCAGATTCTTCGACACTTTCTTCATTTGGATATTCTTCAGCAGGTTTTACTTCTGATAATCCTTCAATCTCCGGTGCCGGCTGACTAAGCAGTCCATCGTCTTCTAAAGCGTCCAACACCTGCTGGGCAATCGTTTTCGCCTTTTGAAAATCGGCCGTGCTGCTGTTACCGGACTGATAGAACTCAACCGTAATAAAATAATCCGGCAGGATCACGCCAACGCCCACGCCGTCTTCCATTGTATACTCACGTACTTCACATCCCTTAAGCCGCGTCGTCTGGATGCTTGTGTGCTGAGCCTCCCCGTCCACATAGCTTAGCAATATACTCATTTCGCCGGATTCAACCGGGCCTAAGACCGATACGCCTCCGTATCCCTTGGCATAACCGCCATATCCGCTATGCATTTTAAAACCGTGTCCGGTTACTTCCTCCGTGCCAAATTCGAATTCCGGTGATTGGTAGTTGTCGTTGGCGATCTTGGTAACGACATCACCAATACCGCCCGCGAAGACAGCACCGGGAAAATACGCTGCAAAGAGCATTGTCATTACAACAAACAAAATTCCTGACCTAAATAATTTATGTAGACTTTTCCGCTTAACAGCTCTATAAAGTATCGGCAATTTTCTCTCCCCCAATCTTCTTTAAGGCAGTATTCCAACCAGCATCATCCATGTGGTAGAAAACACAAAAGCCAAAAGGGACGGCATCAGGATATTTTTCATCCCATGAGCACCTTTTTTCATGACTTCAGTTCCGGCTGTCGCTGTGGCCGTCATCATGGCAGCTGAAGCAAACGGCATCGCTGCATTCCAATCCAACAACAACTGAGCTAATACTGCCAGGACCGTAAACGGAATCATAAACAACATCCCTGTACTTACAGCTTCCCGTGCAAACTGATTATTCTCTGCATGCAGCATTTGATTGCCGCGGTTAAACAGCATAACAAGCAGATTCACTGTCAGCAGCCCGATTCCCCCAGCGATGATGATTGATAAAAATACGGCGGTCAATCTAACCTCCGGCTTGCTATACGGAATGATGATACCAAATATGATAAAGCATACATACACCGGCCAGAATTTAATGCCTTTCTTTTCTGATTTTTTCGCGTAACCGAGATTCATTTCCATTTCCAACCTCCCATATGTGCAACGTTAGTATTGATTTACCTAAAAACCGAAACGGCCGAGCCCTGCCCATCCGAAAAGAAGGATAGCTCCGCATAACGTGGTTAAAACAATGCTAAAGGCAATCCTGTCTCCGGACATCTGGCGGATCGTAAACAACGCCGGTCTCAAAGCCCATAAGACACCGGTCACACCAAAGGCTACCGCTGTATTCCAGCCCAGCGTGAGCGAACAGATCACGCCAATCAGGGCATAAATCAGCGTAGCGGAATAACCCAGGGAAAAAGATGAAATAGCCCAGGTAATTGAATACTCTCGTTTTGAAGCCTGCGAAAAAGCCCAGGCCAGAACGGCAATAAGGGCAACGCCGCATGTGCCGTAAAGCAGGCCCAGCAAGGTAATTATAATGACAGTAGATACTTCCATTTGTCCGGTCCGAAACATATCCAAGCCCGTCTGCAGAAAAAAAAGTGTGAAAGATAGACCGGAAATCAACAGGGAATATGGCCAGGGAACCTGATTCATCTGACTCTTTATCACTTCACCCGGATTCGCAATCATTTTCAGTGCGACTTTCCATCGCGGTATCGCCTTCGTTTCCGTTGTCTTCATGTTCTTGCCTATCCCTCCAAAACTGTTATTGTTATTTCACGCTTAGAACAATCCGTTCTTAAAAATTATTTCGTTGCCAAACTCTTCAACCAAGCTATTGAATATCTCGTCCAAGCACGCTGGGTCAGTAATGGCAGCAATGTACTTATCGTCATGAGTAATTATCTCCAGCTCGTCTGCCGGCACGTTCCTTACATTGATATTTATAGACTGTAAATCCGCCTTATCGATTACCAGCCGACCATTCGGATGTTCCTCTTGAGGTATTAGGATTATTTGCCCCGGACAATGCTAAGCTCATAGTGCTTCGTCTTATAAAAGCCCGTTTTAAGCCTTTATTTTATAGTTTAGCGCAATGTCGAGTAGCCGCTAGACTCTCACCTCCCTTTCTTCGATCCACTGGTTTGAAGATCAACGGCATTGGATTGTAACCATAAATCAAAACCTAATTTGATTTTATCAGTTTTATACTCCTAAATAATGATAGTCAAATATTTGGCAATGCCAAATATTTGACACGAATGCTGTCATATAATTGGACAAAGATTTGCCTATATAGAAAGATATTACCAACACATCCAATATCCTTCTCTCCCGCAATATTGCAGTAGATGCTTCTTTTATCAGTCGTTTACAGCGTGGTCTGTGCCCCAGCCAAAAATGTTTTTATCTGCAAGCCATGGCCGATTACTTTGCCCGTAATTTAAAAACCGACTATCAAAAGACCACTCTATGGGAAGCGATCAAACAGAGTTCGCTAATTAAGCCTTCCGAAACAGAGTTATTGAAGCCTTTAACGATCATTGTCTAAGAATGGCTTCAATGAAAAAGAGTCGCCGACGGCTGACTCCATTAATTTTTTTTTTAGATGATTATCAATTTCATTAACGAAAGTAATATCACCGCTGCTTTTTGGGATTATCTTCACATTTTATTCAGCAAAGGATCACACAGCACAACAAACCGCGATCACACTTCGGCCAAATTATAGGAACTAACTAATAGAATAGAAGAAATGAACGCTGATCAAAATCACGTTAATCAGAAGTAAAACACGGATATGATTTCAATGAATGAAACTGTTAGCGTGAAAATAGCTTCAATTCAACCATGAACGGTTCCATCGAGGTTGTGTTTGAGATTTTTTTTTCGTCTTATTGTTGGGAATGATAAACTTCGGTAACCTGATTTACTAACTGTCCCTTTCTGCATCCCCTTTTGTTTCATTTTTAAAATCTTTAATCCCTTGTCCCAAGGCCTTACCAAGTCCAGGCAGTTTTCCGGGTCCCACAATCACCAAAACAATCACTAACCCGATCACAGCCACCATGGGGGTAATCATTCCAAATGTAGTCAACATGCTATTTTCCTCCTTCAACTCATTATTTATAAGGTAGTAACTTGTTTGCCAGAAACGTGTTGAGCGACTTATTTAAAATTCAGATACGCCCGGAATCAAAGACCCGTTTTTGGTAGGTTTTCTTTGATACTTTCGGTTGTACTACTCACCGTATCCTCAACCTCGTTCGTTGCCTGCTTGAATTCCTTGAGGCCGCGCCCCAGTGATTTCCCTGCTTCGGGCAGTTTTCCCGGCCCAATAACGATAAGTGCAAGAACTAACAGGATGACTGCAACAGTAGGAGTGACGATACCAAATGTAACCATGATAAAGCCTCCTTGTATTTTTAATTGAATTACCCTCGTTATCTATTTACTGTCTGAGGACAAAGCTCATTTTATTACGTAAAAATAATAACATACCACATTTAACAATCGCTATCTTTTTTTGATAATGCATGATAGCCGAAGTCCAAAAACGTACACGGATAATATTTCTTATATAGGCATTAATGCCTAAAAACAGGCAAATCAAATATTCATTACGAAGATTTGCCTGTTTTTACTTAAAAGCAAAGCACAACCGCTGCTTAATTATACAGCACGGCCGGCATCGTTTCCGGCGCGTATAGCCAACGCGATGTTAAACGGCGCATTGCAGTCGCCGATGGCGTAAGTCTCTTTTACCGAAATCCCGTCAAGCAAAGACTTGTTTGGCAGCAAGTCGGCAGCGTTGATAATCGCGTCCGCGGCGATAGTGACATCAACCCCGTAATCCGTTGCAATGGTAACCTGGCCGTCGCCGATTTTTTTGATTGTGGATCCCGGATAGGCTTTTACCCCCAGCGAATAGAGCGCGGTTGTCATAAAGCGATGGGCGTGTTGCGACTGTTGTTTGTCGAGATCTTCATTCGGGTTGGGCGTCACAATGGTGACCTTCTTTTTGTGCACTGTCAGCCACAAAGCGCAGTCGAAAGCCTGTGCGTTCGAGCCAAATACCACGACTTTTTCGCCGGTTTTATCACCGGTGAAATCGTCATAGTTAAGAATTGGCACGCTGCCGCCTTCTGCACCCACCTTGCCCGGCAAAGCTCCGACTGCAAGGATTACGGCATCGGGAGCTTCGCTCTTAATTAACGCGGCGTTGACTTCTTTGTTCAAAACGACGTTCACGCCCTTCAGCTCCAGCTGTTTGACCAGGTAAGCCTTTAGGTCGTCAAGATTTTCATGAGGACCTTTGATGGCGCTGGCAATGATCATTCTGCCGCCAAGTGCGCCGCTCTTTTCATACAGTGTGACTTTGTGACCGCGGGCAGCTGCGATGCGGGCGGCTTCCATACCGGCCGGACCGCCGCCGATGACCATGACCTTCTTCACCTTTGCAGCAGGCTCAAGCTCATAGGTCTTCGGACCAGTCTTGGTCATAACGCGCTGCGTCAGGGCGTTCACGCGGCAATAAGCCATCATCCGATTCATTTCGTTTGAGCCGCTGTGGCAGTGCAGGCAGCGCGTGCAGGGGGCGATTTCATCAATACGTTTTGCTTTCAGTTTGTTGACGTATTCGGTGTCAACAGTAAGCGGACGGTTCATGAGATAAAAGTCAACCTTGCCGTCGGCGAGAGCTTTCTCGAAGAAATCCGGGGCATGTGCCGGGTCCATGTAGGTGACGGTGCCGCAAGGAATCTTGAGCTCTTTTTTGTAGCGACCCACAATATCAATCAGCATGCCCGCGCCGCTGTGGTTGCCGATCAGCTGGCCTTGCCAATGCCGGGTGAAATCAAATTGGGTACCGTAGCCGGTGGCACCCTCAATGCCGTTTAAGATAAAGTAAAGGTCGCTGCCGAATTGACAGGGATGATTGCCGAGCGGTCCTAAGCGCAGGTGCATCGCATCGCAGCCGGCGGCCTCAAATAACTTGGCAAGACCAATACCTTCTTCTATCGTCGTTACTTTATTGTGGGGAGCGGAAACGGCGTTATCTAACCACATCAGGGTGGCGTTGTTATCAAGGTTGTCGTTTTCTTCAATGCAGTCGATCAAGAGTTGAACCACAAAGTCCTTGCCGCAGGCGCTTTTGATTTTATCAATGCATTCGGTCACAAAGCGCGCGCGGTTTTCTAAAGTGCTTGGGCCGTATTTATCGGTACGGACGTTATGATAGCGGGAAAGGAACTGCTCGCCAAGGTTAAAACCAGCGGCGTTGATTTCCAAAGCAACAAAGCCCATTTGCTGCATTTGCTTCGCAATGGCTGCACCACGGGCCTCTGCGGCTGCAATGTCTGCAGCAGTCATGTCGCCAACCGCTTTCATCGGAAACTGCGCCCACTGATATCCCAGTTTAGCGCCATATTTGCCGCACTCCTTAACCAGTTTCTTCCCAAACGCAATTGTTGCCGCGGGTGTATTCTTACCGTCTACAGGCGGTTCTAACGCGGCAATGCCTTCGACCCAAATGAACTCAACGCCGCCCTTGGCAAATTGTATGTAGTACTGGAGCAGCTCATCGGTTAGCCCCGCCAGGTAAGTGGCCGATCCGGCGGCGGACTTAATCATACGGTGGTTGAGATTGAGCGGTCCGATCTTCAGAGGTGAAAACAGTGTTTTGAGGTCCGTGGTGTTTTGACGGTAATCGTAATCTTGCGGATTGAGATAGGCCGCCGGGATCATTTCGCCTGAATTTGCCCCTCCGGCTGCGTTGCCGGCCGCGTTTCCTGAGGTGCTTCCGGAACCGCTGCTGGCCGTCTGCTCAGATGGCGAGCACCCGGTAAGTCCCACTGCACCCGCGGCAACCAAACCGGCAGCCGCTCCGATCCCTGTCAGAAATTGACGTCTTGATAAACTCATAACTCTTTCTCCCTTCTTGAATAACATCTCCCATTGATGTTAGTTTGAAAGCCATACGATTCGCCAACCGTCAGTCTGTGAATTATTTAATAAATACATTATACTTGTCCATTATATGGTTTTCAAGGAACATATTGGGACATATTTCTACAGAATATTACATTTTACACAGTAACAGATCTTATTCTCGAACAGTTCCCCTTTTGCTTCCACGAATCCTCAGACGTTGTTTTTATTTCTCTCTCACTGATTTGCCGGCCCTATAATTGCCAATCATCAATTATCAGCATCAAAATGCCAAACATGCATACTACTTCTCAGTATTGCCCTACGCAAAAATTCCCGTGAAACTCTTCCCACGGGAACAACAACACACTTACTATTTGATTACAATCACCACACAACGCAACCTTGAGTCCTCAAATTTGCATGTCATCAAATACAACCTTATTCCTTCCGGTTTTTTTGGACAGATAAAGATTCTGGTCGGCCTTTTGGATCAAATCGTTTTTATTGAAACAAGGCGGTGCGTAGTAGGCGGTGCCGACACTGATAGTCAGATTGCCTTCCGGCTGAGTATGCTGATACTTGAATTCATAGGTTTCCACAGTTTTCTTGATCTTTTCAGCTGCAATTTCCACCCCTTTGGCCTTTGTATGGCAGCAGATCACCGCAAATTCCTCCCCACCGTAACGGCACAGGATGTCATTAGAAAAAAGAACTTCTTTCACTATGTTGACAATGGTTTGCAATAATTCGTCCCCGGCCTGATGCCCGTTCAAATCATTATATATCTTGAAATAGTCAATATCGAACATGATCAAACCGAAAGAATAGTCAGTATTTATGGTTTCCCCACCCTTGGCTTGTATTTTGCCGACCCGCTCGATTTCCTGCTCCAGCCGCTCGTCAAAAAAATAGCGGTTGTAAGCCTGAGTAAGCCAGTCTTTCGTCGCCAGGCTCTGTAACTTTTCATTCAGTCGAATCACTTCTTCCAGGTTCCTTTTTTGTTCCGTAATATCCTTGATGAGGATAATAGTCCCCACATGACTTCCTTTGACCATAACCGGAGTGATTTCCCCCAGATAATATTTCACACCGTCACTGGACGGCCGGCTTATTTCCATGCTTACTTTTGTCTGCTCCCGGATCGCCTGACTGACCAAACAGCCAAACTTCTCCGCGTCAAAATCAGGGCAGTTTAGCTTCATAACTGCACGGATCCCGGTTTTTCTGGAAACTCCGGACCACGTCATTTCAAACGCATGATTGAAATCGATGATTTCATCGTCTTCACTGAAAACCACATAGACATCGGAAATGATATCAACAACTTTTTGCAAAGCAATGGGAACGACGCTTAAAAATTTATATTTCACCATAGCGAGAATAATAATGATAATGGTAACCGAAAAAACGACGTTCTCCACAGCCGCAGACCAGTTAAAGATATGAAACGTGCTGAATGAATCAGCAATTAGGGAGATCAAAAGGGCGGAAAAAATAAGTATGGCCTGCTTGGAAAAAAAACCATAATTTTTAACAGCAAAATTCAAAAAACAAACAAGGCCAATTCCGATACATAAATAGGAATAGACCGTATGAATGGTGTAATAAAACCCAAAGTCCTGTTCGGACGGGATCAGGCTGAACGTCGTGTAAAAAAAATGATGGTAAGCGTTGGTAAATAAAACGACCAAGGAAATCACCGGCACAATCAGCAGCAGCGCATGTTTCCAGGAAAACCTGATTCGGGTCTGAGCAAAGATCAAGCCGGTGAATAAGGTTGCCAGCGACACAAAAATAATACCGGTAAAATACATTTTTTCACTGACAGTCACTATCCACGGTGTTCCCGGATAGGAAATCAGGCATAACACGGACGTATTCCAGATAAACAGGCTGATTGCAATCACCATCACGGCATAGTGAATCTGTCTTTTCTTATTTTTTAAGGCGATCAATGAGATTAAAACCAGCATCAACAGGATGGACACCACTAAAAGCACTTGATATACAAACATGCAACGGCCTCTCTTATATCCTTATTCACCTATATTCCTATGAAAATAGGCGATCAACCCATGGTCTTCACCGCATGATCATCCTTTTTCAGGCGTCTTCATCCCGTAATAATTCAACTATCGTTATTCTATATTTTATCAGTCATTCGTATTTTTTTCACCTACCTTTTCGAGAAAAGAAATACGGCAGTTTCGACTATCCCTCACAGTCCTGATATCCCATTACGAAGGCCGCTTCCGACAGACTGAATTCGGCGCACCCTCTGTTTAAAAATTCGATAGTTTGCTTAGTCCAGCATTAAAAGCGGCAATTTTTAATCATCGTCGTCGATACAGTCTCAACGACATCCTTCCAGCGGTTCACCGGCTTCTTTTTAAGTTCCGCTGTACAGACTCCTCTAAATGAGTATCACAGTCAGGGCAGTTTTGTTTAACCTGCCGGAGAGCTTCCGCGACGCGCTCCGTATAGTGATTCTGCTCCAGTATTTCCGCCGTAATCATTTTTTCGAGTTTATTCTGAAGGCTGTAGTCCAGGCTTTCCTGCATGATCTTTACCGGCGGTATCACTTTCCCTTTGTCATAAAAAATATCTGCCACAGATCTTTCTGGGACTGCGTCGGTCTATTCTCTATTGGTTGGGGTTTTCGGATTTTGCTCACGGCCTTACTAACAGATGGGCAGCAGCTTGTGACTTCAGATCCAGATAAAGACCACAGCCAAAAATTCGCATTGCATTTTTACTATGAAAGATTTGTGAAATCCAGATGAGTATGGTCAGCATTTCCAATCGATTTTTGCCGGGTTTTGCTCGTTTTCCACGGCAATGGCCCGAAGATCAGCTTCCATGCGCCCGCACTCTTCAGCAGCGCATAGCTCGATTTGTCCCCATGGCTCATTCGTCTTTAACCGATCATATGCGACCGCTAGCGCGCCATAAAAGGCAAGACCGATACAATGCCGTGCTGAATGGATCGTCGATGCGCATTGACCGATGGTCCTCGCTGCCGCCTGGGCAACAGGATTTCCGTCTGCTTCTCGTGCAGCTGCATGGCACTCCAGGATTGCCGATTTCGCTTGGGTCAGTTTTATTGTTCCAGATAACCACGCACGAGCGGCATTCAGGGCATTATGCGGGCGCAGGTCATTGGGATAGGACTTGTACCACAGAGGTAATATCACACGCTCGGAATAGTCAACCGCCCAAATGGCCAGCGTCTCCTTACTTTGCGTCTCAATCAATTTCATCAGCGACTGAATATACGGTGCTTTCCAGTCACTGAGCATCTTTTTTGCTTTTGGCATAGGCATCCTCCACTCTGTCGTGATTCCTGTTTTATTGTACCAAATTAGATTTTTCGCTTTAATATTCGATATATTTCATGCCCCAGGTTTTGATGCTTATCTATGAATCCACACTATTAGAGTGCCGTACCTTTTGCAGGAACAAACAATCGCGACATATTAACGCCTTCCAGTTCAAGTAATTTGATTTTCTTACTAATGCCTCCTGCATAACCTGTGAGACTGCCATTTGCTCCTACTACCCGATGACATGGGATGATAATTGATATGGGGTTATGGCCAACGGCTCCGCCGACAGCTTGACTTGACATGCTCTCTTTGTTCATTCTTGCGGCCATTTTTTTGGCAATGTCGCCATAGGTGATTACCTCGCCGTAGGGTATTTCACATAAAATGTTCCATACGCCTTGGCGAAAATCGCCGCCAATGGGGGCTAAGGGCAATTCAGATATGGCTGGCTTATGACCGGCGAAATATCTATTCAGCCATTTTTTTGCAGCGTCAAATACGGGCACATCATTCATTTCGGCCATCTTTTCGGATAGCGTACCGCCGTGGTATTTTTGCCCTTCTATCCATAAACCAACCAGTTTTTCTCCGTCACAGGCAAGGGTAATGGTACCTAGGGGTGACGTGTATCGTGTAGAATAAACCATTGCGTCCTCCTTATTTTCCACACGTTATAGCGTGTTCCAAAGGTTGGTTGTGGCGTAACTGCGCCACGGTCGCCACGCGTCTCGCCTCCCAAACGTTGCCCAGATTAATGATACCACATTTCTTAATAATTTCCGGCTTTTTTCGGACATGATTTTATTCAAAAAGGGACGTACCGAAATTTAATGCGTTATACTCTTACCCCTGCGCAAATTACTGCCTGGGCTTTTTGGATACTGACTGTCATGGGCCTGATCGGCGGTATTAATGCTACTTTGCGACTTGACCAGCGTATCCAGCAATTCCGTTTAGGAACAGCAAAGGGAACCCTGCAGTTTCTCTATTTCTTCTTCAACTTCCTCGGCACCTTCAGCATAAAATTTCTCTTCATCAGGAGCCAATTCTTTCAGAAGGCGAAGGAATTCACCGGCATGAACCCTTTCTTCATCGGCTATATCCTTAAGCACCTCAATGGCCAATTTGTTATCGGTAGATTCTGCAAGCTGCATATAAAGCTGAATTGCCTCATACTCAGCTGATACCATAAAACGAATTGCTCTGATCAATTCAGCGTCGGTAAGCTTCTTTTCTTTTGCAAGTCCTGAAAATGGATGTCCAAAGTCTGGCATAATTGTACCTCCACAATAATTTATCAAGATGCGCCCAATTCTTTAATTATTGTAATAAAGGGCAGGATCGCTGTCCTTTATACCGCACATAACATATTGCAATTAGCATGAGATATCAAACAAGATCAAAGCGGTCCGCATCCATCACTTTATTCCAAGCAGCTACGAAATCTTGGATGAATTTTCCTTGAGCGTCATCGCTTGCATAGACTTCCGCAATAGCACGGAGCTCAGAGTTCGAACCAAATATCAGATCAACACGAGTGCCAGTCCACTTGAGTTCACCGGTTGCACGGTCGCGTCCCTCAAAGACTTCTCCTTCTTCATTGACCGGTTTCCAAACCGTGCCCATATCGAGCAGATTCAAGAAGAAGTCGTTTGAAAGGGTTTCTGGATTCTTTGTAAATACGCCATGCTGAGACTGTCCATAATTTGTATTTAGGACACGCATACCACCCAACAGAACTGTCATTTCAGGAGCGGTCAAGGTCAGAAGCTGTGCGCGATCAACCAGCATTTCCTCTGTTGATACGGAATATTTTGCTTTCAGGTAATTTCGGAAACCGTCTGCTTTCGGTTCTAACACCGAAAACGAAACGGTATCCGTCTGCCCTTGAGATGCGTCCGTGCGCCCTGGCTTGAATGGAACTGTAATATTGTTACCAGCGTTTATAGCAGCTTGTTCGATACCTGCACATCCACCTAAAACAATTATGTCAGCAAGTGACACCTTCTTAGTGCCAGATTGGCTACTGTTGAATTCAGATTGGATTTTCTCTAAAATCTGCAATATTTTATTCAATTGTTCCGGGTGATTAACTTCCCAAGTTCTCTGAGGTTCAAGACGAATCCTCGCTCCGTTTGCTCCGCCACGCTTGTCCGAACCGCGGAAGGTTGATGCTGAAGCCCAAGCTGTTGATACGAGCTGAGATACAGATAATCCCGAACCTAATATTTTGCTCTTTAGGGCCACAATATCTTGATCATTAATTAATTCATGATCAACAGCAGGCACAGGGTCCTGCCAGATTAATTCCTCATCCGGAACTTCCGGACCAAGATAGCGTGAACGAGGGCCCATATCACGGTGTGTCAGTTTGAACCAGGTACGGGCAAAAGCATCTGCAAACTCCTCAGGATTGGCGAGGTATCTCTCAGCAATCGGTTTATATAAAGGGTCCATCCTAAGTGAAAGGTCAGCTGTTGTCATCATTGGCGCATGTTTCTTGTTCGGGTCATGCGCATCTTGTACTGTATCTGCCGCAGCAGGATCAGATGGAACCCACTGGTAAGCACCGGCTGGGCTTTTAACCAAATTCCAGTCGTACTTGAACAGCGTGGTTAAATACCCCATATCAAATTTGGTGGGATTCGGCTTCCAGGCCCCTTCAATACCGCTGCTGATCGTATCTCCACCTTTTCCACTGCCAAAGCTGCTCTTCCAACCAAGTCCCATTTGCTCAATAGGTGCCGCCTCTGGTTCCGACCCCACATGAGTCGCCGGACCCGCACCGTGACATTTGCCGAAGGTATGTCCGCCCGCAACGAGCGCAACTGTTTCTTCATCATTCATAGCCATTCGAGCAAAGGTCTCCCGGACATCTCGTCCGGAGGCGACAGCGTCAGGCATACCGTTTGGGCCTTCTGGATTCACATAAATCAAGCCCATTTGAACAGCAGCAAGAGGATTTTCAAGGTTTCTTTCTCCAGAGTAGCGCTTGTCACCAAGCCACTCCGACTCGGAACCCCAGTAAACGTCCTCCTGCGGTTCCCAAACATCCTCACGCCCGCCGCCAAAACCAAACGTCTTAAAGCCCATGGATTCGAGAGCACAGTTACCTGCAAGAATCATGAGATCCCCCCATGAAATTCTCTTGCCATATTTCTTCTTGATTGGCCAAAGCAGGCGGCGCGCTTTATCAAGGTTTACGTTATCGGGCCAGCTGTTGAGCGGCGCGAAGCGTTGCGTACCGTCACCGGCACCGCCACGTCCATCTCCCATTCTGTAAGTACCGGCACTATGCCATGCCATGCGGATAAAAAGCGGCCCGTAGTGGCCGTAATCAGCTGGCCACCAATCCTGTGAGTCCGTCATCATAGCATAAAGGTCTTTTTTTATTGCAGGAAGGTCAAGCTTCTTAAATTCTTCGGAATATTTGAAATCTGCCCCCATTGGGTTGCTCAAGCTTGAGTTTTGATGTAATATCTTCAGATTTAGTTGGTTCGGCCACCAGTCTTTGTTTGAAGTACCACCGCCAGAAATAGCTTTTTTCGTATTACCTGTTACCGGGCATTTCATCTCTTCCATAATTTAATCCTCCTTCACTTGTTTTCATTTATATTCTAAAGACACCTAGGACAGATGCCTTTGAAATATACGTTCTTGTCACTAATTTTGAAGTTGTTCAAATCTTCGGAGGTCAGACAATCTATATCGATACTGAAATTGTATATGGTTCCGCAGGACTCGCATTTAAAGTGTCCGTGGTACTCAACCTCGATATCATATCTTGTTTCATTATCTTCGATAGTAATTACCCTAACCAACCCTGTTTCTATCAGAATTCGCAGAGCGTTATAGACAGTGGTTTTAGATAGTGTAGGTATTTCGTTTTGAAGGGCAGTGAATATCTGATCTACAGTAGGGTGGCATTGATTTTGAGCAAGGTACTCTAAGACCTTCAATCGTTGATGGGAAAGATTAATATTCCTTTGTTTTAATTCTTTCTTTATTTCTTCAAATGATGGTTTCATTAAATTCACTACCTTAATATAGAATAAAAAATATTTTGAATATGTAATAATATTTAAGTTGTAATTGTTACATATCTATTATATTCCTTGAACATATCAAGAGCAATAGGCTGAAAAAGATTCATGCACTATTCAACATAAAATTTATGTTTCGTTCTGCGGTTTTGGAATTTTCCTGTGAATGTCCAGAATATATTAGTTATATTAGGGTCAAATTTCTCCACAAAATTGCCGCAAATGACATTTTTGAAGAGTACAACGTGCCTTGAAGATAAAAAAAAATGCCGCTCGAAGCTAATAGCCCCTTGGCGGCAGAGTATATTTCCAAAACCATATCCTATTTCAGGCCATTATTTTGCTGATTTGGGTTTAAAGCTTCTCACCCCCCCAGATAGGCCTTGCGAATCTCATCGCTCTCTGACAGTTCCTGGCCGGTGCCAGAAATTGTGATTGAGCCAGTCTCCAGCACATAGGCTCTATTAGCAACGGATAGGGCCATCTGGGCATTCTGCTCCACCAGAAGTACCGTCGTTCCAGCCTTGTTCATCTCCTGGATAATGGTGAATATTTGCTCCACCAATATAGGCGCAAGGCCCATAGAGGGCTCATCCAGCATCAAAAGTTTGGGCTGGCTCATAAGCGCCCGGCCTATGGCCAACATCTGCTGCTCGCCTCCGGATAGTGTGCCGGCCACCTGCCGGCGGCGTTCCAAAAGCCGTGGAAACAAAGCATAGACCTTTTCCATCTCTGGCTCTATACTGCGAGGAGGACACGTATAGGCGCCCATTTCCAGATTATCCTGGACGGTCATCTCCAGAAATATACGCCGACCCTCAGGTACATGAGCCAGACCGCGTTCTACGATCTTGTGGGGTGCTGTGGACGTGATATTCTCTCCCAAGAAATTTATTTCCCCGGTCTTGGTGCGCAGCAAGCCGGAAATAGTTTTCAAGATGGTGCTCTTTCCGGCGCCGTTAGCCCCAATCAGGGTCACTATCTCGCCCTCGTTGACCTCGAGAGAGATACCCTTTATGGCGTGGATCGCACCGTAAAAGACGTTTATATCATTGACTTTCAACATCGTTTCAGACCTCCCTCTTCTTGCCTAAATAAGCTTCGATGACCTGAGGGTTGTTCCGAATCTCGCTGGGGGTGCCTTTGGCGATTATTTTACCAAAATTGAGCACACATATTCCCTCGCAGATACCCATGACCAGATTCATGTCGTGCTCTATGAGCATAATGGCGATCTGGAAGGTATCACGAATTTTAACGATATTATCCATCAATTCAGCTGTCTCGGAGGGGTTCATCCCGGCGGCAGGTTCATCCAGGAGCAAAAGCAAGGGTTTCGTGGCTAAGGCACGGACTATCTCAAGCCTGCGTTGGGCACCGTAGGGCAGGGATCCCGCCCGCTTCCTCGCTAGGCTCTGCATATCGAAAATAGACAAAAGCTCCATGGCCTTTTCATGTGCCTGCTTCTCGCCTTTCCAGTAAGCGGGGAGCCGGAGGATGCCATTCCACATACCGTAGCTGATATGATTATGCAAGCCAAGCTTGACATTATCCTCCACCGATAGATTGGAGAAAAGGCGTATATTTTGAAAGGTCCGGGCGATACCGGCTTTGTTAATTTGTACAGTGGTCATGTTATTCGTGTCACGACCATCCAGCAAAATGGTACCATAGGTAGGCTGATAGACCTTAGTGAGCAAATTGAACACAGTCGTCTTGCCTGCGCCGTTGGGGCCAATGAGTCCGGCTATTTCCGTACGGCCGATGGCCATGTTAAAACCCGAAACAGCCGTAAGTCCGCCAAATTCTATACCTAGGTTGCGGGCTTCCAGCACCGGTAGCTTGTCCGCGTCACGCTCAGGTACAATGTTGGTGGAGGGCACGGGAATCATCTTTGTCTCAGGTCTGTTCGTTTTATCCATTTTCTGTACCCCTCTTTCCTTTCCTGAGAGTGGAGGGATGGAACCTTTCACTTAAAGCTCGCATATAGCCCTTAACGACATCGTTGTTGGTAGCCAGCATGATCAGAATGAGAACGATTGCATATATCAGCATGCGGTAGCTGTTAAACTCACGCAGCATCTCAGGGAGTACAGTAAGCAGGACGGCCGCGATAATAGATCCGCGGATATTACCCAGACCTCCCAGAACCACAAAAACAAGAATTAGGATCGAGGTATTGAAGTTGAATTTAGAAGCAATGATGGTGGAAAAATTCATAGCAAATAACGTCCCTGCGGCACCTGCCAGGACGGCGGAGGTGACAAAGGCCATAAGCTTATACTTCGTGACGTGAATACCAATACTCTCTGCTGCAATACGGTTGTCCCGCAGCGCCATAATGGCCCGCCCGGAACGGCTGTTAATTAAATTGAGTACGATAAACAGCGTAATCAGGATAAGGACAAAGCCTATGGTGAAATTGGCAAGCTTCGGTATACCGGTGATTCCCAGCGGTCCGTCAATAATGACTCTGCCGCCTGGGGCAAGGTTCAAAGCATTGGCGTCGGTAAGAAAGCTGAAGTGCAGCCCCGCATTATCCAACCCGACATAAAGGATGTTGATAATATTTTTTATAATCTCTCCAAAAGCCAGAGTGACGATGGCCAAGTAGTCGCCTTTCAGACGCAGGACAGGTATTCCGATCAGGAAGCCGGCTACTCCGGCGCAAAAAGCGCCTATAATAAGGGCTGCGATCAAGCGCAGGATTGTGATGGGTATGATATGCTCCAAGCTGATAGCCGCTGCGACACCCGCAAAGGCACCGATACTCATAAAGCCCGCATGTCCTAATGACAGCTCGCCCAGTATGCCTACGGTCAAGTTCAGTGAAATCGCCAATATCACATAGGCGCAGATTGGAATCAGCTGACCTTGGAGGGAGGAACTGATATTGCCGCTGCTTATAAGCAATTGGACAATAATAAAAGACACGATAACTAAAACGTAAGTGAAGATGTTGGTACGAGTCGATTTTTTCATTGTTATCACACCTCACACTTTCTCGTTGATCTGCTTGCCCAGAAGACCGGTGGGCTTGACCAACAAAGTAAGAATAAGGACGGAGAACACGATAGCGTCGGAAAGCTGGGTGGATATATAACCCTTGCTGAATATCTCTATGATGCCCAGCAGTATACCGCCGATCATAGCACCGGGTATGGAGCCGATTCCGCCAAGCACAGCGGCAGTAAAAGCCTTGATGCCGGGCATGGAGCCAGTGGTGGCATCAAGGTAGGATAAGCGGAACAGAGGAGAACGCCGGCAATCGCTGCCAGGGCAGAGCCGATGGCAAAGGTGACAGAAATAGTGAAGTTAACGTTGATGCCCATCAGCTGAGCAGCACCTTTGTCCTCTGAACAGGCGCGCATAGCCTTACCCATTTTGGTCTTTCCCGTGAACCAGGTCAGCGCGGCCATAATAATAAGACAGGATACAATGGTAACAATGGCGACGATAGAGATGGACAGCCGACCGTCGAAAAGTTTCAGGGAATCGTTTCCTACTACGGAAGTGAACACCTTGGGGTTAGAAGTCCAGAGTAACAGTGCGGCATTCTGAAGAAAATAGCTGACACCAATAGCCGTTATAAGCACGGCCAAGGAGGTGGCTGCTCTCAGTGGCTTGTAGGCCAGACGCTCTATAACCACCCCCAGTATAGTACATACCATTACAGCCAGAAGTACACCGACGACTGGAGGCAGATTCCCCCGGGTTGTAGCAAAGAAACAAACATAGGCACCTACCATGATAACATCGCCATGGGCAAAGTTAAGCATTTTGGCAATGCCGTAGACCATAGTATAGCCAAGAGCTATAATGGCATAGACACTGCCAAGACTGAGTCCGCTAATCAGATAGGATAGAAAGGTCATTACACACACACCTTCATTAAATTTGAACATATTAGGAAAAGAGTGTATACATATAAGAAAAGCTTGGCTGGAGCCAAGCCCTCGGCGAAGGCTACAGCCTTTGCTGCACAATATGCATATTAGAAAGTCATTTAGAGTATCTGATATGTGGACAAAGGGCTGCCGAGTTTGTGCCTCGGCAGCCCTCTCAATGAACTATTTGAAAGGGCAAGCGGTACCTTAGTCCATACCGACGTAAGCACCTTTTTTTATGACCATGCCCTTAGGGCTCTTAGAAACTTCGCCGGTAGCAGCCCACGTCATTTTCTCGCCGGTAAGTCCATCAAAAGAAATAGTGGGGAATACTTTGACCAGTTTCTCACAGATGTCAGCGGCGCTCATGTCAGGAGTACAGCCGGCAGCCTCAAGAGCTTTCTTGTAGGCATACACACAGTCATAACCGTCGGCGGCAAACTGGTTGGGAGTTTCCTTGTAAAGATCCTTGTATTTTTTAACGAAGTTGACGGTGCGCTCATCAGTGGCGTCAGCATTGAAGGGAGTCAGCAGCATAACACCCTCGGCCAGAGAGACGTCAAAGTTCTCCAGAGTCAATATACCATCCATACCGTCCACACCAAAGTACTTGGGAGAGTAACTCATAGACTTTGCCTGCTGGAAGATAAGAGAAGCCGGGGTGTAATACATAGGAAGGAAGATTAAATCGGCGCCCTTTTTCTTGGCGTCCGCCAGCTGAACAGAAAAGTCGGTTTGGCTGTCCTCGGTGAAGGTTGTAGTGGAGACGATCGCCAAGTTCAGTTCTTTGGCCTTGCTGACGAAAGTATTGTAGATTCCCTTGGAATAGACATCGTCGTTCTTGTAAATAATCGCAATTTTTGTTCCGAGCTTTTTGTCAACAATATATTGAGCGGAAGCTGAGCCCTGGTTAGGGTCGGCAAAGCACATCTGATAGACGTTATCCTTGCCCTCAAGGACAGCGGGGGCGGAGGCGGAGGGAGTCAGCGCAAATATCCGGTCTTTAAAAGTCTCAGCACTGGTGGCCACAGCAGGCGTGCTGGTCACGGAGCCGAGGGAAATTTGCATGCCCCAGTCCTTAAGGTTATTGTAAGCATTAACGGCCTTCTCGGCGTCATGCTCATCATCTTCATATTTGAGTTCGAACTGGATGCCACCTTGGGCATTAATCTCATCAACAGCGATCTGCGCACCCTGCTTGGCCGCGTTACCGTATATGGCTGCTCCGCCAGTCAGAGGACCGGTAGCGCCAATCTTAAAGACAGCTGCAGCATTGCCGCCTGCGTTGGAATCTCCGGCAGGAGCTTTCGTACCGCCGCAGCCGGACAGAAGACCAAGGGTGAGGACGAGAGAGAGACCGATACCTAATACTCTTTTCATTTTCATTCCCCTTATCACAGATTTTATTATTTTTTCGAGTCTCTGGGTATGCCCTACAAAAAAACGGCACATACTTTTTGAGGTCATATGCGACTACGCAGCAGTCAGCAATTCTGACCCCCTAAAATATTAACTAAGATCGTAATAATTCTAGCCCTTCAAGGGCCTGCATGTCAAGGTAAACATTATGCAACAGATAAGTATTATGCGAACTTTGTGTTATTTTTTCATCATATATAACATGATTTACCTTCTCACTATTCGCATCATCAGGGATCAACACCCTCTGGTCTTTACCAATAAAGTAGACCTTTCCAATCCAATTATTCCAACAGTGATTTGAGCTCCCTGTCATGTTCATCCTGTTTCAGCTGGGATAATAGTTTATAACCATAAAGCGCAATAAAGCAGACTGATTATTGATATATGTGTGGCCGATGGATGAGTCAAATGTAAAGGCATCACCTTCGTGGATCTTATGACTTCCGGTTTCCATTTCAAGTATCAATTCACCGTTCATAACATAAATATATTCACGTGCACCTTCTGAGTGACCAATACTGGTATTGGAGGAATTCCCATCCAGTTCAACATAAAAAAGTTCAAAGTTCCGCGTCGGAGTGCCAGGGAAATAACAGTATGCCCGATAATGATCAGATTCACCTATCTGCATCACGGCTTTTTCTCTTCGAACAAGCTCACTTTCCCGCTCAACGCCTTCCATCAGGCGGGTATAGGGTACATTAAGTCCATTGGCGATCTTCCAGATGGTATTTATCGTCGGGTTGCTGTTCCCTTTTTCAATATCAGACAGCATGGCTTTGCTGATGCCCGAAACTTTTGATAATTGTCCCAAGGAAAGATTCCGTGATGTTCTCAGGTCCTTTAAGTTGAACCCGATGACTTTGCCTAAATCCATATGAGTACCCTTTCTTATACTTGACAATGATATCGGACGTATGTAAAATGTATAAAACAGTACGATATATCGGACAAATGTATGCTATGTCGGAACAGATTATAGCGTATATTTATCTAAAAATCAAGTTTGGAACAAAAAAACCAAAGCGGTAATCATGGTAATTATGCGGTAAATTATACCGGTAATTATTTTATTTTCAGGAGGTATCTAAATGGAAAAGAAACTTTCAAGAAACGAAGCATGGGATCTGCTGACGGAATATACAAAATCAGAGGCACTGCAGAAGCATGCGATGGCAGTTGAAGCTGTTATGGCACATTTCGCCCGGCTTAACGGAGAGGACGAAGAAGTCTGGGGCGTCGCCGGTCTGCTGCACGATCTGGACTATGAAAAATATCCGGAAGAACACTGCAAAAAGTCAGAGGAGATCATGCTGAAACACGGGATCGATGATGTGTATATCCGGGCAATGAACTGTCACGGTTACGGGATCTGCACCGATGTCAAACCGGAGAGCATGATGGAAAAGATCCTGTATACCGTTGACGAGTTGACCGGTCTTATCAATGCCCTTTGCCTGATGCGCCCCTCAAAAAGCGTGCTGGATCTGGAAGTAAAGTCCGTAAAAAAGAAGTTCAAGGATAAATCGTTTGCTGCCGGCGTCAACCGCGAAATCATAGGCAGCGGCTGTGAAATGCTTGGCATGGAATTGGATGATGTCATCAGGGAAACGATTGAGGGAATGAAAGAGAAAGCACAGGAAATCGGGTTAAAAGGAAATCTTTAATGACCATCTGAGCCAATTGTATTGGGTTGGAATTCTCTTCTGAAAGCAGGAATCACTTTGAAAGAGACACTCAATTATTCATTTAAGCGCACATTACCTATACTTTTTGGCTTTTTTCCTTTAGGCATTGCCTACGGCATTCTTATGCAAAGTATAGGATATAATGCTCTGTGGACAGGCGCATCCAGCACCATTGTGCTGGCAGGATCTCTTCAGTTTTTGATGACCTCATTCTTCGGGGGCGGAGTTTCGATCAGCGCAATCATACTGTTATCTCTCCTGCTGAACAGCCGCCATATGTTCTATGGGTTGAGCTTTATCCAAAAGTTTAACAGCTTTGGTCCAGCAAGCAAATGGTTTCTGATCTATTCGCTGACGGATGAAAGCTATTCCCTTCACTGCTCATATAAGCAGAAGGAAGGGATCAATGAAAAAGCCGCATTTATTCTGACAAGCGCTTTCGTCGTAATTTACTGGGTGTTTTTCAGCGTAATCGGCGCATATGCGGGCAGTCTAATCACATTTGATACGACAGGAATAGATTTTTCATTGACAGCACTTTTTGCAACGATACTGGTCGACCAGATGCGAACCGAGAAAAACATTACTCCGGTTGTCATTGCTGTCATATCAAGCATGGTGAGCATTCTCGTTTTCGGTACCGATAGTTTTATTCTTCCTTCTCTATTAATAACAATTGCAGCGTTGCTTGTTTTCCGGAAACTACTTGAACCGACGGCAGAAATACAGGAGGTACAGGAATGATTTTATCTGTCGAGAGATCCATCATCATTATTGTAATATGCGCTCTGTGCACTATATTAACAAGATCACTTCCATTCCTCATCTTCGGAAACCGCCCGGTTCCGAAAACAGTTCAATATCTTGGCATGATCCTTCCAATGGCCGTTATGGCAACTCTTGTTGTCTATTGCATCAGAGATATTACTTTTACTTCACTGAACGGATTTCTTCCGACGATTATCAGTCTCGCCGTAACTGTTCTCCTGCATTTTTGGAGAAAAAACACTTTCCTCAGCATTATTACAGGTACCGCGTGCTATATGTTTCTGATTCAAGTTGTGTTTTCGCTATAATCAAATATGTACCAAGGATACTTCTCCTTAATGTACTAAGACAAATCATCATTTTATTATTTTCTCTTAATTCAATAGCCAAAAAGCAGTTCTGCCTTCACTATTTCACTGGGTAAACGAATAGGATATGAGTTATTAGGCCGGAGACAACACCCCGGCTTAACAATTTAAATGGAGTAAGCATACGTGGCGATGGCTTTTGCCGCCCAGCATTCGGCTTCCTCAAGCCAGTTGTCCATGGACAGATCATTTTTTATTAAAACTAAAAACATCTCGGTTGAAACCACATCATATAGTCAAGCCTTAAAGCTGCTGAAAGCCTATAAGATTTCAATTTCTGATTCTTCTTCCACTATAATCTTACTTCCTATTAGCAGTGAAATTGCGCCAAAAACAAAAAGCCAGGAACCAGCAAAGTTCCATAAATGCGGTCGAAGCGTTCCTTTGGCCTTACCTTTTAACATTTGTAAGTTGATCTGATCCAATCTTACTGTTGCGTTATAAGCGAAGATAAGCGTGCCTAAGGTTATGATTCCAATTGCAAATAAGGTTATCTGAGCTGGAGTAGGAGTATAAGCAATTTTCACACCATTTTCTTTTTGAATTTCGACGTTTTCTTCTAGGTCGCTGGCTATAATTATTATAACTGAAGCAATGACAAAGAGTACGGCAGCCAATTTTTGATTTTGAATTAACCTCAGAGTAGCGATCATTGAGCAATCACCTTTTTTTGTTAATATCTTATGGAATATTATGGTAGCACGATACTGTTTAGATCAATAATTTTATTTGTTAATTCACAAACTCTTTGCTCTACATTGGATGCGGCCCTAAAAAATTGATTCTATGATTGATATCATCAATTCACTATCGATATCGGCTGTATCCAGTTGTTCTGTTCAATTCAAAGCATCCAAGATTTCAACAGTATGCCGTCCAAAGGATTTTCTTTACGGCTCATACCGCCATTTTACGTTGTCGCTGACATTTTTACTTTCTTCCCTGGCAAAAGAGGAGAGGACGGTTAGCATAAGCTCGCCGTCCCCGGATAATGTAGATATATTTTCCTTTTCAAACCAAATCTCAACCCCGATATTCTTTAACTCCCTGACAACCTCAAGTATAACGGTTGTATTTCTGGCAAACCTGAAAATCGATTTTGTTAGAATCACGTCAATTTCGCCCTGTCTGGCGAGTTCCAGCATCTTTTGAAATTCAGGCCTGTTTTCCGTGGTACCGGTTATTCCTTATCTGCAAAGACACCGGCGAATTCATACTCAGGGTTTGCACAGATAAGGTTTTCGTTATAAGTCGTTTAGTTTTCTAACGAATCGCCCTGGGCTTCCGAGTCCGTCGATACCCTTGCATAGGCGCATCCTTTTTCTTCTTTTGGAGAGTTTTAACTGTCGGCTCTATAATCCTTACCCTCATATGGAGGCTTCTTTCTATCAAATTGGTAGTACTATCATTTGTCTTGACAACGGGGGGACCATAGTCTTCGTTGAACATGGGTCCGAATTACTCGTCGCATTCGAAGATGACATCAGTTCAAAATCGCCATCGATGGCGATTTTGAACTACACCCAGGCCCTCATTTTCTTACTAATGTTTTCTAAATTCTATAATAATATAACCTTTTGTCACTATTGTCAGGCTTATCCCATATGATGTCACTAAAGTACAGGAAAGCGCGGGATAACGATGAGTGATTTGCTGACAAAACGCACGCCGCCTGTTATAGCGGCTGAAATCAATACAATAAAACGCCAAACCAGTAAAATTCTGCTGACCTCTTCCGTCGAAATAGGAAAACGCCTCAAGGAAGCCAAAGCGCTGCTACCCCATGGGGAGTGGGGCAAGTGGCTGGAGGAATCGGTGAGTTATTCTCAAAGAACGGCAGAAAAACTGATGCAAGTCTTTGATGAATATGGGGCTAAACTGCTCGTCTCATCCGAAGATGACAACAGCTCAAATTCGCCATCGATGGCGAATTTAACCTACACCCAGGCACTCATCCTTCTTGGGCTCCCGGAAGAGGAACGGGATGAATTTATCGCTGAGAATGACACAGGCAACATGAGCACGCAGCAGCTGCAGCAGGCAGTATATCGGAGAAACCAGGAACTTGACGGGGAAGAAGACCTACAGAAAGTCTGTGCCGAGCAAAAAGATAAAATCGCCAAATTATCCGATGAGCGCGATCGGGCGAAAAAAGAAGCCACGGATAACCTGCAAGCGGTATGGGCCGAGCAGGGAAATGTTTTAAAGCTGCAGCGGAAGCTGGATATCCTGGCAAATGAAAATGCAGAAGCCAAGCACATTGCCGAGATAGAACACGAAAACAACCTCTTAAAGCTCAATCTCTCCATGAGCCAGGCAGATGCCCGTTTTGAGCTGATAGCCAAAGGATTTGATGATCTTTTTATCGCTATCAAAGAAATGGCCGCAGCAGACCCGGATGCGTGCAGATTATATATATCCCATGCCAATCAGTTATTGACTAAGACGATGAACAAGCTAAAGCGAATAGAGAAAGCGTCCCAGGCTGCTCCGAAAGTACAGGAAAATGCTGAAAATGATGAAAAATGATTGATTTCTTTACCGGAACCCCCGAAAACGACGGGCATACGGTTTTTGGTCAATTGTCATGCCCTCCAAGCCAAGTGCCGTTTCCTGGCATTATAGGTGCCGCAATAGGTCGAGTTCATGGATCATTATCTTTCATCTGTTCTGTCTACAGGGTATTTCAAAAGTCACTTTTTTCAGGTATCCATGAGAAGAGGTAGCGCAGATCCTTCGGAGCGGCAATATCTGAATTCACCAGCTTTTCAAATTTTCCCGATAGATCCTTCTCTAACGCTGCCAGATGAAAATGGCTTGCGCCGATGCCAACGTCTACCCTCTGAATAATAACAGGGTTCTCATCACTGTTACTTGGATTTATTTCAGCGTAAAAATGATAAGCGCCATTCGATTGCACAACCCTCCACGGCTGTTTATTAGTTTCCACTGAGAATCTTACTGTTGCTGGTGATGGCACCTGCCTACAAAGTCCGGTGCCACAAAAACACTGGAGTTTTTATTTGTATAATAACAAAGGCATCAAGATTACTCTCCTGATACCTTTAGATTTTGCATCACTAAGTTCGTTGCCTCACTAAGAGAGTGCATGCCTCCACGTGCCTTGAGGATACAAAAATAATGCCGCTAAAACCTAGTGGGGCCTTGGCGGCATTATTTTTGTAGATAGGCTAACACATATCTAGGCCAGACTTCCAGTAATCATTATAAAAGATGGTATTGATGCAATTTTTGCAAGGTTAGCGAGGTGTTGGCATCGGCCTCTTAAAACTGGCTTTTTGAATATCGTATTGTGACAACAAGAACTACTCTCTTTTTAGGTTCAGAAACACGGTATACTATTGTAAAATTACCTACGAATAGCTGTCGGTATCCCTTATTGGCATAAGCGCCTATTTTTCTTAACGCTCCACGCTGAGGCATACTTTCTAAGCTGAAAATAGCTTCTTCAAGCGTGTCAACCAATTTTGCAGCAATGCCTGGCTCTATCACCGTTTCAGCTACGTAGGTATATATGCCATCCAAATCACGGTATGCGCGAGGCAGTAATTTTACAGAATATTTATTTTCCAAAGTACTTCCTCTTTAAGCTTGACAAAGCTTCCCTTGCATCTATAAGCTGGTCATCGGAAGTATACTCGGCTTCGGCTTCCACGATAGCTGCGTCGAGTTCACGATCCGCCAGCATGGAATCAAAGGTTTCAATGCTCATAACAACTAAATCACCGTAGCCGTTTTTTGTTATGAATATAGGTTCTTTCTTAGCATGGGCCAAATCAGAGATTTCGTTGGTATTTCTCAAATCAGTTATCGGTCTTATCTGGGGCATGATCCACGCCTCCCTTCATGTACATTATTATAGCATTACTATATACATTCTACAAGAATTTGTTCCATGCCGCCGCTCTTCGAAGCTGTAACCTTCAAAAATATTATCTGGCACGAAATTGATGAAAAATAGAACCTGAGCCGTGAATCGGTATAATTTGATCTTTACAGGCAAGTTCTATTTATAATATTTTCAATCTGTGAGAACATGCCCTAATCAAAAGAATTCATCGGGAAAATCCTTTGCTTTCTCCTGAGAAAATTCATGAGCGGCTGTTTAACCTTGGCGTTTTAGATGCTCCCGCCCCTAACACTATTGCGAAATACATAACTAAGGCACCAAAGACCCCAAGCGAAAAACAGATTCAATCTTGGAAAATGTTTCTCCATAACCACAGGAAGATTGAACATTTTGCCGTTACATCCAATCCAACCTCTGCATGGGTGGCACAGCAGATCTGGGAAGCCACACCCTATGGTGCAACACCGGAATTTCTGATTCATGACAATGACTCCATTTTTACTTCGGCATACTTCCAGCAATTCCTCAAGAACACAAAAATAAAACCCAAAATACCAGTTACCACTGCCCTTGGCAAAATGGTATTTGTGAGAGGGTTGGCGGCACTCTCCGCCGAGAATTGCTTGATCATATCATTCCTTTCAATGAAAGGCATCTTGAATACCTTCTTCGTGAATGTTACCTGTGTCTTGCAGATTGCCATCTTCTTTGTAAGCCTTAACCTTCTCCGTGTGGAGCTTGGCGATGCAACTATGTTCAAATTCTGGATTTTTACGCAGGTTATCATTTGTTGTGTTCCCGGATTGTTTTGGGAAAAACGCGGTACCAGAATCGGCGCTTGCTGGCAGCTTAATATTGTCTTATTACTCGTTGCAATTATGTCCTTCAATCCATCCAATATGTGGGCATTAATCAGTCCTCATTATTTCTCTGTTGCAAATAATCCATGGTTTTATGTAGTCGGTGCTGTTACACTCTTCTTTGCAATCAGAGGATGTTTAGTCTATGCGAAACTCCCTAAAAATCCTGATGTGCTTGAAAACGGTAAGAAACCTATTTTTTAGGATAAGCGATTTATTTTAGAAGCTAATAAGAATTTTATTAAAAAGGTACAGCAAAGGGGACTCAGCCGAAACTTTAGGTTTCGGCTGCGCCCCCTCATTCTTTCAATGGTGTGTTGTGGTGTGTATTACATTGCGACGATTGATGGTGACCAGCCGCGAGTCCGTCCTTTCGGCACTGTGACCTTGTTTTTGATTAAAGATTGAAGAACGTTTTTTAGTTATTTTAATTGAATACACCAATCTTTTAAAAAATAGTTCTTATTTTTTTATTTTTGTTTGAACCTTATCGACTAACCAGTTACACCATTCATCCAAACCTTGCCCTGTTTTGCAAGAAACTTCGAATATTTTCATTTCAGGATTTAGCCTCTGTACTCGTCTGTACAGAGCTTCCTTATCAAAATCAGAGCCCTCAAGGTAGTCTACTTTATTGACTAGCATAACATCACACACTGAAAAAATCAGGGGGTACTTCAGTACTTTGTCATCCCCCTCCGGAACACTTAGAATCATGGTCTTCAAATCTGCACCAGTATCAAATTCTGCTGGGCAAACGAGATTGCCGATATTTTCAATAAACACTAAATCCAGATTTTCCAAATCGAGTTCGTCCAGCGCTGGAGTAAGCATAGGTGCATCGAGATGACAAGCACCTCCGGTACGAATCTGAACGGCTGGAATTCCCTGGGCTGTAATCTATTCTGAATCTACTAGTGACTCAATATCTCCCTCGATAACTCCTAAGCGAATTCTGTCGCTCAATCTCTTAATGGTTTGGAGGATCACACTCGTTTTCCCCGAGCCTGAGGATGCATCAAATTTACCATAAATACGTCCTTCTCTGTCATATTGGCCCGAATGACCTCCGCCTGGTTTTCATTATCAGAAAGAATATTTTCCCTTATGTCAATTAGTTTGATCTCATCCATTTATCTTACCTCCATCTTTTCCACAAGTAATTCTCGTCCAGAAAGAAGGGTATATTCAAAACCGTCGCAAAACGGACATAGGAGTTTTTTATCTTCATGTAGATTCACTGAAAATTCTTTGCCACATAACTTACATTCAAACACGACCGGAACCTTTTTAACCTCAATGTGCACGCCTTCTGCTATGGTACCTTTACTAATATAATCGAAATAACGCTGAAGCCAATCCTGCTCAAGTTTGCGCATTTCCCCTATAGCAAGATAGATAGCCAAAACTTTATTTGCCTTTTTCTGTTCCGCGTTCTTTAACACCAAGCTAAGAATACTTTTGGACACAGCTAATTCGTGCATACTCCACCTCCGGCTGATCAGGTCTAAATCATTTTTTCGATTTCAAAATCAGCTAACCGTCGTGGTCTTATTTAATTTTTTTACTTTTTCCGGTTAAGATCATTAGTTAGACCATGTACCAATTTCATCTTTGGAAGAATATCACTGATACACGTTAGCATGTTTCCAATGGAACGGATTGAATCTTCAATAATTCTAATTTGTCCACTTATTGAGTATTGACAGTCTGATACTAATTTGCATTTAAAACATGGAAAGTATCTAAACAATGATAGCCATAAATTGGTTTTATAGATCAAGGTTTAGTCCACCTTCAGCAAAGTACTGTTTTATATCCTCTTTCACTGGTTTCATCAAATGGAGCACATTCGCTTTTTGTAGACATTTATCAGCACAACGCCCGCAGCCCAGGCAAATATTATTGTCGATGACAATTTGATCCTCTTTCCAACAAATTGCCTCTGCAGGGCAAATATTCTTACATGCACCACACCTAATACATTTTTGATCGTCATGAACTGCTTTCCAACCTATAGATGTATATGCACCTCTTTTACTGGAATGTAGTGCCCTATTTGTCTGCAGAGCACCACAGCAGCAAGGACAACAAAAACAGATTTCCAGCCAACGCGTCATATCATCTTCCAGGATGCCCCAAATAAATTTCTCAACACCAACCCATAATGCCTGACCTATTAAGCCCATTTCAGCACCCTTCTCTATATGAGCAAGGGCTTCTTCAACTGTTGCTTCCCGACCAACTCCCCTCTCTATGCAACCTCTGCCGCCTTCACCTAAAAATATACATCCTAAATCATGTGGGTAATCCTTGCATTCATAAGAACTACGACAGAGACAATTATTCAGAATGACCCTGAGGCTTGATTCTCTAACAATCTTTTTCATTAACTCAATCGGCATTACAACATCTTCAGCGAGGTCCTTTACATCAAGATTTAAATTTAAGATATAGCCCTGAGATAAATCAGGGTGCTTTTTGGGCTTTGATGGTTTTGGATTTATTGCTAACTTTTTGGCCTCTTTTTTGGTTTTATTAATGCTTAAATCCACAAGACGCCTGAATAGTTTTGCCGTTCTATTCCAAGTTTTTTCAGTTACAGCTGTTTTCAATCTGATTCTATTACTTAGGCTAAGACTTGTCTTATGCTTTGACATCGCCGCTACCCCTCCCACCTGATATCTTCAACTTACGGGACACCACTTTATAGTCATTCATTGTTATTTTTTTCTACCGCGCATTTTGTTTAATTCCCCGTAAAAGTTAGACCCCCCTACAAAAAAATTCCCGTGAAACTCTCGTTCACGGTAACATACAACACACTGCAATATTCTCTTAAAAAGGCCGGAACCGCTTGAAAAAAGGCTATTTCCTCTCTATCACCGTGACCGTCTCAACGTGCCTTGAGGGTACAAAAAAGATGTTGCATCAATCTGGTAGCCCCTTGGCGGCAGGGTATATATTTCAAATTAAACCGTTTTTTACTAAGGTTTTCCTATTAATTTTTTATTAAATATCCCTCTTATTATAGCCATCCATAATTCTGACAGGTATCTACAACTACGTCCACATACACGGCACTTTCTTTCATCTGATAAATAAACAGACACCTGTTTTCAATCTAGAGCTTTCGGTATTTCCCCGCGTAAATTAGTGGATCAGTCAGCCAAGGATTCCTTTCTGAAAACTATTCCAGTGACTTTTCCTGCTCCTGAAAAACTTCAAATAACAGCAATACTGTAGACAAAGTAAAGGAGTTTTAGAGTTTTACCCCCCCTAACAACCACTGGTAACCAGTATAAGCTTCGAGCAAATCGGTTTTTGCTTTCTCTTTATTTTCCAGCTGTTTTTGAACCGATTGGCTTGCTATATCCAAAGACAGAGGGGAAATAAACCCTAATTCGAAAGATTTTTGACTTATGGCATAGGATGCCTGTTCCGACAGCAACTTGTCCTTTTCTTTGTTCCAGGTCTTTACTTTTTCCTGAACGTCTTTGTACCTGGTGTCGAAGTCCAAAGCAGTTTCTCTTCGTTGTTGTTCCTGCATAGTATAACTATCTTCCATTCGTACCAAAATACTATTGGTCAAGGCCTTATCCAAATCAGTGTCATAGTCCATGGACCCGATCCCTTCTAAATCCGGTTCGGGAGCAGCTTTTAGTGTTAAGGGTGTATCAAAATCCTGACCGAGAGAAACGTTGAGGTTCCCCAGCAAGGAAGCCATATTATCTTCCAGGGAGGCTATGGTCAGATCAAGGTCGGTGAGTTTGGATTCATCGGTACGGCATTGCTGTGCCGTAATAAATCCCAAATCCAGTTTCAAATTATTTAACGTAACCTGTTTTTGCTGGATTTTCCGGTTTAATTGCATCCCGGCCAGTTGCTGTTGTAAGTCAATATAAGTTAAAAACATCTGCTGGACACCCCAAACGATTTGGCTATTGCCTATCTCTACCTGGAGGATTAATGTCTCGCTATCATCCTGCTGGGTTTCCATATTCGCAATCTGATTTTCAATGGATTGGATCTGTAACTGATAATTTTTTAGCGAGTCGAAGTTGATATAATCCAGGGAAAGATCCTGGGGAGCGGTCATGGTCAGCAAAAACCACATATCCGCGCCATTGGTGTCCTGACCTGTGACGAAACCAAGCAGCGGATCGGTGCTGCTCGTCAGTATGGTTACCGGATCGGATAGCCCGTTGGTATCCACCGGCAACGATTCTGGATAACTGTTGATCATATTCAGTAAACTGTCCTTCGGCATGCTGCTTACTTTTATGGTAGTAAAATCAGCAATAAGCGAGGCACTCATCTCGTCAAACATTTTTTCCTGCTGAATAAGGGCATCTATGCTATCGTCAATTTGCGCAATCCCATCTACAGCTTCATCCTGATTGTTTGCGATTACCGGATTACGTTCCTGCACTTCTTCTTCGATCATGTCAAAACTCAGAACGTGAAGGTCATTATCGCTATCCCCCAGTGCCGTAACCGGCTGAAGGAGAAACATACAGCAGAACAGTATTAGAAGTATATGTTTAATTCTTTTCATGAACCAAATGCTCCTCTCCAAAACTTTTTCGTGCTCTAATAATTGGCTATTTAATCAGGGGCAGTGTAAATCGGATGCCAAAGCCACCCTCTGTTCGATTATAAGCATTGATGCTTCCATTGTGGCTCTCGACGATTCGCTTACAGATAGCCAGCCCGAGCCCGGCTCCCATAGTTTCCGTCGAGCGGGATTTGTCGGTACGATAAAATTTGTTAAAGATGTTGGCCAAATCTTCTTCCGGAACTCCCCTGCCATTGTCTTCTATGGTTATAACGGCTAATCCGTTCCAAACCGTGCAGGATATGATTATTTTAATCGGAGGATCTGCATACTTTAAGGAATTGCTGATTAGATTTGCAACAACCCGGCGAATTTTTCTGACATCGATCAGGACCAGGAAATGTTCGGCGATATCCGTTTGATAAGTAAAATCCGTATGGTAGGCCTGCAATTCTTCCGCATATTCATCACAGATGGATATAAAGAAGCTTTTTAAGGCCACTGCTTCCTGGTTTAGTTTGGTACATTCCTCTTCGTTCTGCGTGTAGTCGGAAAAATCTTGCAGAAGCTGCTGTATATCCTCCGCTTTCTGATAAATGATCCGGTAATACTCGCGCTTTTTTTCTTCGGTTTTGATATTGGAAAATAAAAGTCTTTCCATATATCCCCGAATGGAGGTCAATGGGGTTTTAAGATCATGCGAGATGGAAGAGATCATTTCCAGTTGCTGATCGTGGGAATCATGCAGCTTTTTCACCATTTCCTCAAAGCCTGCTGCCAGGTCCCCGATTTCATCCTTCCGATTCAAGGGAAGGGAAGTTAATTGTCTATTCTTACGGTAGCCCACAAGTCCAAAACTGTTTTGCAGCAGGGAAAGCGGTTTAACAATGTTATAATGCAGATAAATCACGAGTATCAGAAGAATCAACGATAGGATGATCAGTGTAAAAAAAACAAAACCTTCTAATATACTCATACCCATGATATCTTTCGGCATAAACGAAGTCTCTGTTTCCAAAAGAAAAACTGTCTGACCGTTTACGGATACAAATGCGGACGACTTCATCTCAAACATTTTGCTGTGATGAGACTCAGCCTGGTAGGCCAATTGCTTATTGGTATCATAAACAAGAATGTTCATTTTTTCTTTTTGCGCCATATCCTGAAGATACGTACGGATTTGATCGCTGTCAGGGTATCTGACGCTGATACCTTGAGCTATTTCAACGCTGTTCCGATCTAAAGCTTCCCTGTTCATCTGAATACTCCGCTCTCCGGCTTCCAACATGAAAAAGCGGTAATAGAAAAGCACGCTCAGACTGACCAGCAAAAATACCAAAAAAACCATAAACGGCAGTTTGAACCGGATACTCCACCTCATTGCAAGCCTCCTGTAAATTTATAGCCAATCCCCCAGACCGTTCGAATATACTGATTATGTTGGTCGATTTTGCTGCGCAGGTTTTTGATATGAACTGTAACCGTATTGATATCCCCATACGTACTATCGCCCCAAATGGCTTCATAGATCTTTTCTCTGCTCAAGACTCTGTTATGATTCTCTGCCAGGTAAACAAGGATCTGAAATTCGCGGGTAGACAGGTCGATTTTTTTTCCATCGACCCAAACATCGAAGGTCTCTTTGTTAATACTTAAATTTCCGATCTCCAGCATATTCGATATCTTACTTGAAAATATACTGCTGCGGCGCTCCCGGCGAAGGTGGGCATTGACTCTGGCAACCAGCTCGTAAATACTGAATGGTTTGGTTATATAATCGTCTGCCCCTACTTCCAGTCCGATCACTTTATCAATTTCCCGGTCTTTGGCGCTGAGGATAATGATAGGGATGGCAATGTCGTTTCTCACCTTTCGACATACCTCCAGACCATCTATTTCCGGCATCATCACATCCAGGATGACCAAGGACAAATCTGTTTCCGCCAATTTTCTCAATACTTCTTTGCCGTCATAGGCTTTGACTACTTCAAAGCCTTCGTCTTCCAAACTGTCGCTCAACAGATTCACAATTTCATGATCATCGTCGGCAATTAAAATCTTTGGTACTCCCATCTAACTGCACTCCTTCCGTTAGAGCATCAATCATGTGATTGATATGACAAATTCTTCAAGATAGTGAGGTAATCTTGCTAAGATCCTCGTTGATTTTTGTTAAGGAATTCATTAAGTTGGCTTGAATTGCAACGAGTTTTTCAAGGTTGATCTTCGCATTTTCAACATCTTGTTTTTCTTTGGCCGCTTTCAAGGCCGGGATAATAAAATTCAACTCATCGCGCAGGGCAGAATGGATTTGATTGTCTTTTTTTATTGTTTCCACTAAAATCTGAAGTTCCTCATTTTCGATAAGTAATGTTGAATTATTCTTCGCAGTTAATTGCTTTACCTTCTCTATTGCTTTGGAGAAGTTGACAGCTAACTTTTAACGATCTGGACCTTATCGCCGTCATTCACAAAGCTCTGACCTTCGATCATAACGAGATCCCCTTCCTTCAGTCCGGTTATTTCCGTCATTTTCTCATCAGAAAGTCCTGTTTTAACGGACACTTTCTGGGCTGTGCCTTCTTCACTTACGATATAAACATAGGGCAAGTCATTTTCGATTAATACCGCTTCATTAGGAACGGCTAAGACATTTTGCCTTGTTTCCTTGGGAAATGCAGCTTTAACCAACATATCCGGTTGAAGTTCTTGGGTTTCGTTCTCCACTTGGATCCTGACAAGATAGGTATGCGTTTTGGAATCTGCGTCAGGACCGATACTCTTGATTGTTCCCGCAATTTCCTTATTTCCAAGAGCCTTTACTTGAAGAGCTACGGTCTGCCCGTTTTCAATGGTAAGTCTCAGGTCTTCCGGAATATTGACTTCTACAAGAAGGTTTTTAATATCAATCACAGTGAAAGCAGGGATTCCGGCAGAAATAACTTCTCCTTTCTCGACATTTCTGGCAGCAACAATACCAAAAAGCGGTGTGGTGACAACCGTATTGCCGACCTGGAGAGACGCTAGATTCATTGCGGCTTCCGCTTGTTCTACCTGACTCCAAGCAAGTTTGGCCGACGTTAGCTGGGACTCTGCCTTATCCAGATCCTGTTTGGCTGCGCCTCCGGCATTATACAATTCAAGCATTTTATCGTAGTATTCCTGAGCATCATCAATCTGCAGCTGTGTTTGTCCTTTTAGTCCCTCGTAAGCGGCCTTGGCCTGAGCATATTGCGCCTCGACTTCGGCCTGATCCAAGGTAAACAGAATATCTCCGACTTTTACCGCAGCGCCGACCTCGTAATTGACCTGTTTGACCTTGCCGGAAATCTTGGCGGATACCACTGTTTCCGTAACCGGTGTTAGTTTCCCTGCAAATTCGGTATCTTTACCGATTGTGGTGAGCACCGCCGGTGCAACTTTGACTTTTTTAATTTGGTTGGCCGGTTCTGAAGCCTTGCTGCACCCTGTTACCGAAGCGGCGACAAATACCAGCAGGGTAGCCGCTACTATTTTTATCAGTCTTCCGTAATATGTCATCATGTAACCCTCCGCCTTACAAAGTATCGAGCGAATTTTTTGCAGCTCTATTTTTTTTCGAAGCAATTTTCTTTTTGACGTCGTCAAACAGCAGGTAGACAACCGGGAGAAGAAACGGGGAAAGAAGGGTCGAGGTCAGCATGCCGCCGATTAAGACGATCCCCATACCCGACTTGATTTCGCTGCCCTCTCCCATCGCCAGCGCTACCGGCAGCATTCCGACAATAATCGTGATGGTTGTCATTAGGATGGGTTTTAAGCGTGTGGCTCCTGATTCGATTAGCGCTTCTCTTAAAGGCAGCCCCCGTTTTCTTAAGGTATTAGTATAATCGATCAGCAAGGTACCATTCTTGGAAGCTAGTCCGTCCAACATGATCAGTCCAATCATGGTGACCAGGTTCAGAGTGGTTCTGGTAAGCGCCAAGGCTAACAACGCGCCGATCATGCCGCAGGGCAGGGAGAGCATTCGGATAAAAGGGGTCAAATACGATTCATAAAGAACTACTAAAATCATGTAGACAAGAATAATGGATGCTAATAAGGCTTTGCCTAAGGAACTGAATGATTCTGCCATGTTCTCCTGGTCTCCCCCGAATGCGATGCTGTAACCGGCGGGCAAGGTTAGAGTCTTTAGTTTCTCCTCAATGTCTTGATTGATCGAACCTAAAGATCTCCCCTGAATGTTTGCAGATACCGAAACCAATTCCTGCCGGTTCAGCCGCAGTAATTCCTGGGGACTGCCTGTAAGCTTGACCGAAGCGATTTGACTGAGAGTAACTTGTTGCCCTGATGCGCTGACAATCCAGATATTTTCGAGATCTTCTTTGGTCGTTATCTGTCCATCCTGAAATTTAACGATCATATCGTATTCGTTGCTGTTTTTTCGGTAAACCCCTGCTTCAGTACCCTGGATCGCCGTCCGGAGTGTATTTGCCGTATCCGACACAGTAATGCCATATTCGGTCGCCGCCAGGCGGTCCATTTCAATACTGAAGTCTTTTTGGCCGGCCTGGATGGAATTGCTGATATCTGTAGTACCTTCAACAGCTTGCACTGTGTTTTCAACTTGACCTGCAATCTGCTTCAACACTTCGGGATTGGGTCCTGTCATGTTTATGATAACAGGTTTTGTACCGTCCATTGAAGTCCGACCGATGAGACTCGCTTCGGTAACGGATAAGACGACACCTTCCAGTTCCCCTCCCCAGCTTCTTATTTTCTTAGCAACCTGTTCCTGATTTTTCTTTCTCTCGCTGATAGGGACAAGATTGACCACAATCTCCGCAGAGGACTCCATCCCGTCCACCCCTACTCTGGAGAAATAATCTGAAACTTCGGGTAAGGTCTGCAAATAAGCCTCAATGCGCTGAACTTTCTGATCAGTTTGCTTCAGATTTGCTCCCGGGGTCAGGGACAAATCAATGGTCAAACTACTTTGATCCGTTTTTGGAATAAATTCCGTGTTGATCACTTTTGCCGGAATAAGCAGCACACTGACTAAAAGCGCTATCCCTACCAGTCCGACGACTTTTTTCCGGTTATCGAGGCACCAGGCCAACCCGCGTTTATATTGGTTTGTCAAGTAATCTATGGAGAAATTTATGGAACAAAGCCTCTTTAACAATGTGCCATATCTTCCGTTGCTAAATCGTTGTAAGATGCGGACATTCTTTTCTTCAGTCAAAGAGTCATTTTTGAGAAGTTTGGCAGACAGCATTGGGGTCAGCGTAAACGAAACCAGCAAAGAAAATAAGGTTGCACAGACAATGGTCAGCCCGAATTCTCGGAAATAACGACCGATCATACCGGACATAAAAGCGACAGGGGCAAATACAACAACATCGGAGAGGGTAATCGCAATGGCCGCCATGCCGATTTCCTTCCGGCCTTCGATCGCCGCGGCAATTGGATTCTTGCCCATTTTAAGGTGTCTTTGGATATTTTCCAGCACGACAATCGAATCATCCACCAGGATACCGATACTTGCCGATAACGCCAGTAAAGACATGATATTCAAAGTGAAGCCTAGGACATACATCATAAAAAAGGTAGCAATCAGCGATGTTGGAATAGCGACTAGGACAATAAGCGCCGAGCGCCATTTGCGCAAGAATAAAAGGAGTACGAGAGAGGTTGTAACGATTCCTTCCAGAAGACTTTCCATCACTGCCTTTAACGTGGCATGAATAAATTCGGATTGATCTGAGGCTATGGTGATGCTTACTCCTTGCGTTAATCCTTTTTGCATTATTTTCAGATTTTCCTTGACAGTATCGGTAGTCTCGACAATATTGGCATCGCTCTGCTTTTGAATAAAAACTCCGATGGATTGCGTTTGACTTAAGCGACGGATTTCGTCTTGATCCGGATATTGCAGCCGGACTTCGGCCAAGTCACACAAGCGGATTTGCCCGCCTGCCGGAGTCGGAATCCGTAAGTCCTCTATTTCTGAGATATCGTCAAATTCCCCGTCGACCCTGACCGTCTGGTTTTGAACATCCTGTTTGATTTCGCCGGCAGGAGCGTTTAGGTTTTCCTGCTGGAGACGGCTGACGATGGTATTGATATTGAGGCCATAGTAATCCAATGCTTCTTTATCAACCTGAATGGCAAGCTCTTTTTGGTATACTCCTTCCAGAGTGACGCTCCCGACCCCCGGCAATTTTTCCAGGGAGGATTTTAAAGTATCTGCTTGGGCATAAAGTATTTCATAGGGTACTTCACCTGTAACGGCCAGCATCATTACCGGCTGTGAATTTTTATCGAATTTCCGGATAGTTGGCTTGGAAGCGTCCTGCGGCAGCTTGGTGGAGACATCGGCAATCGCTTGCTGCACATCCATAAAAGCTTGATTAATGTCTGTCTCCATGGTGAACATGATGGTTGTATAGCCGAGACCGGTGACCGCCGTTGATCGGATGGTATCAATCCCGCTTAAACCGGCAATTTCATTTTCCACCGGTTTAATGATATCTTGTTCAATCTCCTCAACACCGGCTCCCTTGTACGTCGTCATAACGGTGATAACCGGCGTATCGGTTGAGGGCATTAAGTCGGAGCCCAGATTCTGATAGCCTATAATTCCTAAAGCAAAGATCAATACAACCGCCATAATCAAAGCTGCGGGTCTTTTGACTGATATTTCCGTAAGGTGCATAAGTCTGCCTTCCTGTATTAAAGTCTTTTGTTGCCGTAAATAAAAAAACCGATATAAAAACTATATCGGTAAAAGATAAAATAAAAATGGTATAAATATTAAGAATTATAAAGACCAAAATGTCCTTTACAATATATCCTATATCAATGTGGCTTATCCCATATGATGTCACTAAAGTACAGGAAAGCGCGGGATAACGATGAGTGATTTGCTGACAAAACGCACGCCGCCTGTTATAGCGGCTGAAATCAATACAATTAAACGCCAAACCAGTAAAATTCTCCTAACCTGCTCCGTCGAAATAGGAAAACGTCTCAAGGAAGCCAAAGCGTTGCTGCCGCATGGAGAGTGGGGCAAGTGGCTGGAGGAATCGGTGAGTTATTCTCAAAGAACGGCAGAAAAACTGATGCAAGTCTTTGATGAATATGGGGCTAAACTGCTCGTCTCATCCGAAGATGACAACAGCTCAAATTCGCCAATCAATGGCGAATTTAACCTACACCCAGGCACTCATCCTTCTTGGGCTCCCGGAAGAGGAACGGGATGAATTTATCGCTGAGAATGACACAGGCAACATGAAATGCTTCTTTCTGATATACTCTTTATCGACTATCCTTAACAATGCCCTTTCCTCCTGTACGATGTTGTCTTAGCAACTTCTATCTTACAGGAATAGGCTCTCGGGGTGGTCAATTTTTTGGTTAGGACTACTACCCAACAAAAAATTCCCGTGAAACTCACGTCCACGGAAACATACAACACACTTAAATATTAAGTTAATAACGCCCGAACCGCTTGATATCAGGCTATATCCTTTCTATCAACACTCAACATGCCTTGAGGATACAAAAAAGATACCGTATCAATATGGTACCCCCTTGGCGGACGTTTATGTTTGGTAAAACCGGTTACTCGAAGAAATTGGATTTTACCTTCTGCTTAATTCGAAATTTGCCTCAGTTCCTAATTTGTCAAACATGTATTTCTTGATTTGTCATAGAGTAAATTTGTAATTAAAAAAAGACAAATACGAGAATACACCTTCAATTCTCTGGTTTGCGTTCCAACGGTTCAATCTCACGCATGAACCGATCGTAGTCACTTTCAAAAAGCCGATCCTGCACAATGCGATATTTCTCAAATTCTGTTTCGGCATGAAGTTTTGCCTGCTCGTGCGTGATTTTCCCCGCACCCATAAGGATTTCATTTCCATTGAACTCCAAAAAACCGTCAAGCCTTTTCGCCCAATCCTGCATACTCATCGGTATTTTTCGCTCCGCCTGCAACTCGGCGTAATCCAGATACAGCGAAACTATGCGCTCCAAATATGATATTTCCTTGTCGTCCAAATAATTTTTGCAATAGAAACATCAGACTTGACGATTTTCCCCTCCGGAGCGGCTTCCCAAGAGGTCAGACCCATATGCTCCTTTTCAGCATCGGCACGCTCAACAATTAATTCTGCCGGCGTGTGTCTGTGAACAGCCCAGTGCATTTTGTTCTGTACCATTTTGAAAAACTCTTTTGTGGTTTTTGCGTCTTTGTCATAATCAAATGCCATAGCATAAAGGTCAGTGACTTTCTGATAAAACTTGCGCTCTGAGAGACGTATCTCGCGAATATATTGCAGCTGGCGGTCACCAATATTCATCCGTAACATATGCCCTTTTTTTAGGCGTTCTTTATCCATTGTCCAACCCTGAATCGTGTAATCTTTTACAATCTGTCCCGCCCATTTGCGGAACTGCACGGCGCGATTGTTGTTAACCTTGAAGCCAACGGCAATAGTCATTTGCAGGTTGTAGTGCTTTGTTTTAAAATTTTTGCCGTCGACAGCAGTTATTAAGTATTCCTTAATAACTGCATCGGGGGCAAGCTCGCCATCGTCAAAAATACGTTTAATATGCTGATTTACAGATTTATGCTTCCATACCAAACAATTCTCTGGTCAATCACCGCAAATTTCTGATGTATATTTGATTTGAAAATTTTTGCCTTTGTTCATTTGTCATTTTGATATCCCTTCTTGACATACATTCATGACTTAAAAAATATTAATTGTCGAGGAGAGATGTCCTCATATTAGTTTTCCCAAATAGATTATAAACGTAACATTAATGATAGCAACGTTTATTCGGAGAATTTTATTTTCACAAGAATTTTGTTCATAGAATATGCTGCTGCAAAACAATAATATACTATCAATAAGATTAATAGACAAGCGGAAGAATGATTTAAATTCGTTATGCATAACGAGATGTTTTCAATGGAGGGAGGGGACTGTATGCTTTCACCAAGCCTGGAAGATTATCTTGAAGAAACTTATCGTTTCTCTCAATTGCCCGGACCGGTCAGGGTAACGGATATCAGCAAAAAACTAAAGGTATCTTTGCCATCGGTAACCAAAGCTTTAGGCAGGCTGAGGGAAAAGAAATATATCAATTATGAACCGTACGGGGAAATAACCCTTACAGAACAAGGAACAAGATTAGGATCTTTTCTGGTTGAGAGAAATCAACTCCTGCAAGAATTTCTCATGCTGATATGTGCCAACTGTGATACCGCTGCAGAAGCAGAGGCTATGGAGCATTATCTGTCCGGCGAAACCATCAAAGCAATTCAAAAACTGGTCAAGTTTCTCAAAAACTATCCTGAACCTTATAACGAATATCTTGAATATATCCAGCAACTAACAGATGAACATTTGCTGGAATTATAAGAAAAGAGTCTTCTAACTTTATTTTGATTCTGTTAGAAGGCCCTTTTTTAGGCAAACCGCTAAACTGAAAGCAAATTCTTACTTTATTCCGTTATACCAATCCTAACAACCGTATGGACTGAGCAACCATAAAGCAAACCATGAAGGCAATAGCTGTAGGTATGAGAAAAGATAGGAAAGTCCATTTTTTGCTGCCGGTTTCTTTAAGCGCAGTTAACAAGGTTGTAGCACAAGGCCAATGAAGAAGAGCAAAAAGCATGGTGCAGAGCGCGGTCAGCCAGGTCCAGCCATGGTTAACCAAGAGTGTCTGCAGTTCAGTAAGGCTATCCAGCTCAATCATATAGCCTGAAGACATATAGCTCATAATGAGTATTGGAAAGACGATCTCATTGGCAGGGATCCCTAGGATGAAGGCCAGAAGAATATAGCCGTCCAATCCGATCAGTTGTGCAACCGGCTGTAAAAAGTTAGCGGCATGAGCCAGGATACTCATATCTCCGACGTATATATTTCCAACTATCCAAGTCAGGGCACCTGCGGGGGCTGCCACCAGAACGGCACGCCTAAGAACAAAGATGGTTCTGTCGATAATTGACCGGTAAAGGACCGCGCCAATTTTGGGCCTTCGGTAGGGCGGGAGTTCCAAAACCATGGAAGATGCTTCTCCTTTCAGCAGGGTGTGGGAAAGCATCCAGGAAACAACGAATGTTACCGCAATGCCAATCAGGATTAGCCCGGTGATAATTCCGGCAGTTGCCGGAGCCTGCAAGTGTTGGGTGAGCGCTCCGGCGCCAAAAATCGTTCCGATCGCGATCAAGGTCGGGAATCTTCCGTTGCAAGGGACAAAATTGTTGGTAAGGATGGCGATAAGCCGTTCCCGGGGAGAATCAATGATTCTGCAGGATACGACTCCGGCCGCATTGCAGCCGAAACCCATACACATGGTCAGGCATTGTTTCCCGCAGGCTTTAGCTCTCTTAAAAAAGTGGTCAAGATTGAAAGAAACTCTAGGCAGGTACCCCAGGTCTTCCAACAAAGTAAACAAGGGGAAAAAGATTGCCATCGGGGGTAGCATAACGGATACAACCCAGGCCAAGGCTCTGTATAAACCCAGAACCAGAACACCATGCAGCCAGTCGGGCGATCCCAAAGAAATGAAAATTCCGGTCAGAACATCCTGAAAACCAAAGAGCGCATCAGCGATTATCCCGGAAGGTATATTAGCCCCGGCAATAGTGATCCAAAGGATAACCCCAAGAACCATTAACATAATGGGATAACCAAAAATTTTGGAAGTAAGGATATTGTCCACATGTTGGGACCAGTTCATTGTCTTATCCTGTTTAACGACATTTTTTCGGGCAATATGTTCGGCGTTGGCAAAGATATCACTGACTATTTTATCTCCGAATATGTTTCCCGCAGAGAGGCGGGCCTTATCCGCCTCCCGCTTCAGCTCTCTTAAGGCAGCATTACTGGTAATACTATTCATAGCGCTGCTTCAACCTCCTTCATTTCCGATTGCCCACTTAGCAGGTCCAGATGTCGCGAAATGTTGTCAATCAATTTTTCATCGCCATCCAGAAAACGCAGTGCAATCCATCTTGAATTTAAAAATTGTCCAACCTTAAGTTGTTCAATTTTGGGTAAAAGCATCTCCACGGTGTCTTCGATTTCTCTACAGTACTGGATCTGCTTTGGTTGGCCGGATTTTGGGCCAAGGGTAACCTGATAGACTGCTTCTTTTAAATCGTTTAATCCTTCTCCCTGGCGGGCTGCAGTAGCTACGACCGGAACGCCCAGGTCTTTTTCCAAACCAGCAAAGTCAATGGAGATTTTTTTCTTTTTGGCTTCATCAATCAAGTTCACGCAGATGATAACTTGGGATGTGATCTCTATCACCTGCAGGGCAAGATTCAGGTTTCTCTCCAGGGAGGTGGCATCCAGAACGACAACAGTTACGTCGGGTTTGCCGAAACAGATAAAATCCCGTGCTATTTCTTCCTCCACCGTATGGGCCAGAATCGAGTAAGTGCCGGGAAGATCAACCAATAAAAAGGATTTATTCCTGTAAGTAAATGTACCTTGAGCATTATCCACCGTTTTCCCCGGCCAATTTCCCGTATGTTGTCTTAGCCCTGTTAAAGCGTTGAACACGGTGCTTTTACCGACGTTTGGATTTCCGGCTAAGGCGATGACCATCTGATCATTCTTGGCTGTAATGCCGAAGTGTTCTCTAAGTACCCTGCTGTCTGCAACATTGAATCCCATTTGAATTTCAACTCCTATGTTTGTATTTACTTATTTTTTAAATGAGATAGACATTGATTTTGGCAGCATCTTCTCTGCGCAAGGCTATGGTGGTCCCTCTTACGGTGTAAGCAGTGGGATCACCTGATGGCCCTTTCCTGATACACTCAATAGCTGTTCCGGGAATAATTCCCAAATCCATTATTCTTCTCCGCAAGAGCCCTTCGAGATGAAGAGCTGCTACAGTACAAGCAGAACCTATTTGTACTTGGGATAAAGTTGTCTGGTTATGAACTGAACTCATATTTACATCCTGCATCTTGATTCCTCCAGTTTTTTGTTGTTATTGTTGCCCCAGGTTAACATCGGTTTAAAATAATAGGGTTAGCCTAAGCTAACTTTAAAATCTTCTGGGATATATTACGGGCAGTAGGGAAGTTTTGACACAGGATTTATCCTAAAATTTTTGGTAATAAATGTTATAGCGTTCATATACAATTTGAAAGATTTTTATTGGCCGATCTATTCACATGTTTAAATTCGGCATCAATGCATAAAGAGCACTGGTATTGATGACCTTCCGCTTGATGAAAGCAACTGCCGCAAGGTGTATGTTCAAATTGAATAGTGGAATGAACTATCCCAAAATCCTCAAAAAGCAAATGCTGCAGTTTGTGTAGAAGTTCTTGATTTTGTTTCAGGTCTCTTTCCCTAACGCAGACATGAGCCGTCATAGCGTGAACCTCAGCAGACAAACTCCAGATATGGATATCCGTTACTTCATGTACCCCTTCTATTTGTTTGAGGCTTTTTTTGACATTTTCAATACAGATATGGGGTGGTGGAATTTCCAGAAAGATTCGGATACATTCAATTGTCATTTGACATGCACTTTTTAGGATCAGGCAGGCCAGTATGGCACTGAGTATGGTATCAACGCCACTGAATCCTGTAAAGTAAATAACGATACCCCCGATGAGAACACCCACATCGGCCAGCGCATCACCCATAAAATGAACGTAAGCACTCTTGGTATTTATATTTTCAATATTGGCCCTTAGATTGAGAACAATCAAAGTATTCACAGCTAGTCCCAGGATGGCAATCAGAATCATTCCTTCCGCTTGGACATTTACAGGGTTAAAATAGCGTTCAACCGCCTTATAAAAAATAAACAGGGAAATTAAAATTAAGGAAATATTGTTAATCAAAGCTGTGAGAATACTATGCCGATAAAAGCCATATGTATTTTTGTCGTTGGCCGGCTTATTGGTTGCATGTAACCCCCACCAACTGATGACTAAAGCCGCCAGATCGGTTATGAGATGCCAAGAGTCACTAAAAAGAGCAAGACTTTTTGTTAACAACGCCGCTGTTAGTTTTCCAGCTAAAATCGTGGCAACGAGGATAATAGAGATCAATAATCTTTTTTCATTTTGTCTTAGCTTAATTGTGCTATGTACCTTATTTTCCATAGAGAGTCCTCCTTCAAGCAGAGAAATATACTCCTATTCTATGATCTCTTAATACAAAACGTTATTGGATTAGAAGTAAATTTTGGTATATTTTCTGAATAAGCGTAAGCGTCAAACCCATTCAGACGTGATCTATATGAAGTCAGGCTCATCCACGCCAAGAAGATCGCAAAGAGCATTGTTAGTCATTATCCTAAAATCATCATCCGATATGGTGTTAGCTTGAGCATATTCGAATAGATTATCGACAGTGCTGACGAATTTTCGCGCTAACGAGCATCCTCCTTTTTCATCTTTGGAAAATGCTCAATAACATAGCCTGAATAATCTAATTCGAAGAGATATCGTGATATCTTTCCATCAGCAAAATCAGAAACAAAATCAATCATAAACGCCGTATGTTTTCCAACCTTCATCAGTCTTCCTCCCACGCATATTTTTCCGGACTGGTATTACCTAGCTGCGGGGTGAATACTTTCTCCGGCAAGGCCGTACTACCAGGTAAAAAGTCTTTAATTTCAGATAGGTTACCTGCTTTTCCTAAGTTAGGGCATTGGTAAAAATCCATGTTAAATATTCAAATGGATTCAAACCATTTTCTCTTGCACTCACAATCAGGCTGTAATAAATGGCACTGGCCCTGGCGCCATTTGGTGTGTTATTAAAGATCCAGTTCTTCCGATTATGTGCTTAAGAACATAATCGCAAAAATTGGCTAATCAGCGGAAGTCCAAAAGGAGCTGCCGCAAGTGCTGCTGTTTAGAGCATGGTTGAAAGTGCCAGGGCGAATGGAATAAGTCCTTATAAATATCTCTGTTACATCTTCAGTGAATTGCCGGGAGTAATATTTGGACAACATCCGGAATTTCTTGAAGATTATCTGCCCTGGAGTTCCGACGTTCAACAAGCTCGCAAATAGAGCAAAAACTTAGTTTACACTAGTTTTTTGCTTTTTTTTGTATACACTTTGTTATTGGACGCTTACCATCAATCGTGTTATTACACACGAATCTTTAAAATAAAAAACTCCATATCCTGATATGTTATGGGAAAAACTTAAATTTTTATCAGCGATATTGGCCTGTATTCTGTTCCCTATTTTATATCCGTAATGTATTTCAACCACATCACAGTAAATGTTATTTATTCCATATCTTTCTAGAAATCGGAATCATTTTTGTAACATTATTTTATGGTAAAACATAGCATGGACTAGGACAAGAGAATTTTACAAATATATTTGAGAAATCTTGTTTGATTAAAAAATATAAGGAGAGAGCATATTATGCGTAAACCGATAATGCTAATGGATTTGTGTGAAAAACTATGGGACTTGCATGAAGCAAAAAAAGACGAGAAAGATTGCTGTATCTTCCCAAAACATCCTAAACCCAAAGAAGTGCTATTAGTCTGTGGGAAGGGAAAAAACGTCGATTTAAATAATGTTTACGAAGGAGTATTAGATCCTCCAATCCTTCTTGCAAGAGTTGCTGTTGACACATCTTGTTTGTGCAAACCACTTGTAAAGATTGATTTCTCAACAATTATTGAAGCAGATCCAAATGGTGACGAAGCCGAATTAGTGATTGCACTAAAAAGAACTTGCAATGGAAATTGCATGATATTAGAAAAATATGAACTTGAATTTAATGATGTTGAAGTATTGCCATTTAGCTTTACTTTCTGTGATGATGACTTTCATTGTAAAGAAGGATGTTGTATTTACACCGTAGAAATCATAAAAATTGATGTTGAAGGTGGAGATAAACTAGAAGAACTTGAGACAAATAGCACTGCAATCAATGCGATTGCACAAGGATTATGTGACTGATCAGACGGTGCCCATCATTTTATATAAATCGAATTTGTTTTAAGTTAATTGGGTTGTAATAAATTCTCCTGGAGAAATCCAGGAGTTATTTTTCTTATCCAGCTAATTACAAACTAGCACAGAAAGTCCGAAAGGTCAGGATGACGAATATAAGTAAAACCCTCCTTGAACTGCCGGACTTTCTGTCGTTTTCTTGCCCGTTTTTCATCCAGTTTATCGATTTCAAGAAGAGCATGTTGTTCGGTTATAAAGCGCTGCCGGTTTTGTCTCTTTTACAAATTCACAAAGTTAGGACAGTACGCATAATATATTCTAGATAATGGAAATAATTTAGCGAAGGAGGGGTAATAATGGTTATTGTTGTTCCAATATTCATATCAATTGTCGCCATAGAATTGGCCATCATAATTTGGTTATTATTGTGCATTTTGCATGAGCTTAAGAAGTGTTGTGATCACAAAAAACCGCATCCGCACCCACAACCGTGTTTATAATAAAAGCACCGGGTTTGTCTTCAGTTCTTAATATTCTAGTTGGTGGTTTATGCTCACAATAATAACTCTGTATGAGATAAAGATCTTGAGGCATGAATATGTGTAAGGGTGATAAAAAAATTTTTACCACTTTTTTTTGCCAGCATATAAAGGGGATTTAGCTTTGTAGGTACTGTCAATAATTTTTCGCAAATTTAATTCTGCTTGGCAGAAGGCTTTAGTTTTATGTTGACCCCAGAGCAAGACTTGACATGGGGGCGGCGCATGCTACCCTAAATCAAGGGATGGGGCTTACCTCAAAGGAATCCATCAGTTGAGCCACATCCCGCGACCCATTGAAGCATCCGCCGCAGGGTCCCATGTCAAGACTACCCCAGAGTATTTCTGGTTAAATACCGGTATTTAACCGGCCAAGCTGTTTTCCTTGTTCATTTCTTCAAGATGCCTCCTGCTCATATAGAGTTTAGTTCCCCAAGCTTTGCTGGCAACATGTCGGAGTCGTGCGCAGACCAGCATCAGTGCTGAGTTGCCATCCGGGAAGGTTCCCACAACATGGGTTCTCCGCCGGATTTCCCGATTTAGCCGTTCAATGACATTGTTGCTACGCAGTTTTGTCCAATGGGCTCGAGGGAAATCCATGTAGGTCAAGGTCTCTGAGATACTATCCTCGACTTTCTTAGCTACTTCTTTTAACTTCATGTCTTTGAGCTTGTTTACGACTGCAGCCGCCTTCTCTTTGGCAGCGACTTTATCTTCCTGAGCATGAATTGCCTTAAGCATCGCAGCGACTTCTTTCATTTTTGATCGCGGCGTCACAGAGAATACATTCCGGTAAAAATGAACATGACAGCGTTGAAATTTAGCTTCAGGAAAGGTTTCATTGTCTGCTTCCAGTAGTCCTAGACATTTGTCACCGATGAATAATTGTGTCCCTGTAAGTCCGCGTTCTTTTAGCCTTTTGAGAAAATCCTGCCAGCTGGCTTTGTCTTCCTTCATCCCTTCGGCAGCGCCAATAACTTCTCTGTAACCATCCTCATTGACGGCCAGAGCAATGAGAATAGCGACATTTTCATATTCGCCGCCCCAGTTGCGTTTGAGATAGATCCCGTCGACATAGACATAGGGATATTTACCTTTCAATGGGCGATTCCGCCAGATTTCAATGTGACCGTAAACCTTCTTATTTAACTGGCTGAACGCTCATACCGACTGGGGACTGTTTATTGAAACTGATTCAGCCTCTGAAAGTAAACACATTATACATTAAACGTTTTAACGCTTAATACTTCTACTCCCGATACTGATCCTTCGTCTTCGTTTTCCGGTTGTGGCACTTAATACACAGCGGCTGCCAGTTGGTTTCGTCCTGTTTTTTCCTTCTGTCAATTGGCTGTGTTTTAGGCAATACCGGCCTTCCGTCAGTTCCGGGCAACCCGGATATCTGCATGGCTGCTTTGGCCTTAACAATCTGATTCACCCATTTACGAAATTGAACAGCTCGTTCATTGTTTACTTTAAAACCCACAGCAATAATCATTTGCAGATTATAATGTTTAATATCGCGTGCAACTTGACGTGAACCTTCATTTTGAACTATCCGGAAATTCCGGATAGTTGATTCTTGTTCAAGTTCATTATCGGAATATATCTTTTGCATATGTTCGTTTATTGTTCGTACATCAACATCATAAAGCGTTGCCAGCATCTTTTGCGTAAGCCAGATGTTTTCGTCTTCATAACGCATTTCAAAACTTTGAGGATCATCACCCGTTGCAGCAATAAAAGTCAAGTATTCCGCCGCACTGGAACGGATTGTTATTTCATTCTTTATTTTCATCGCCATAAGATTATATCCCCACCTTGACTTATTGATAATCCACTGCTTTAATTTTCAACTGCCTACAATCTGTGGGCAGTTGACTACATTTAGCAGTCAATTCAATTATACCAAACATTTGTTCTCTTGCACATGATAAAAACGAGTATCTATCGTTAGAAAGCTCTTCGTAAGAAAGCAATGAGGCTATGAGGTAGCATGGCATCATACGAAAGATTTAACGTCTGTAATTGCTAAGAAAATGATCGATGCGTGTCCTTGTACTCCTCCCTGGTTGGTCTGAAAACTGAATTGTTACCCATCCATCCTCTTGAGCAGTTATTGTTGCAATGACACCGGAATCCATTTCCAGTTCAAGTTTTCCGCCTACACTCTTGCTGGATGGGCTGTTTTTCTCAGGAGATTCTTCTGTAAAAACCCTGCTCCAATTTGTATAAAGAAATTTTTGAAGAATGGCTGTATATCTGCGCCCATCTTCCGGATGCATAACAAAAATATAAGAGCGTTGTGTTCCCTTATGATATGTAAGGATATATATCCTGGCATCTGGAAGATATTCAATCATTTCATTCTTAGTTTTATCCCACTGCTCCCAAGTTCGACGAGCCTTATGGCAATAATAAGCAACATTCTGACCTCTATTGTAATAATCAACAATTTCCAAAGGGCAAATATATTTCTCTGAATTTTTACTGCCTTTAGACTTCGTGCCAATCGACCCATTATCAGGATCACAAAAAACAAGCTCTGCATCCCTCAAAGCTTCTAACGCATTATCATGCCACTCATCACGGTTTTCTCTTGAAATAAGCTTATGATAAAAGCATGTTGAGAAAAATATCTCTGCATGCTCAATCATCGATACCGACTTATCTTCGCACACAACTACCTTCTTCAATAAGTCAAACAGTTCAGGATCAAGATATCGTTCTTTGTCATTATCAAGATACGTTGTGAATTTTCCATCATTTGAATCGTCATTCTCAGTCAGATACCAATTTACACCTATTTTTATACCACTTTTCTCAAGGTATCTGAGCATGCCATATTTTCCATAATCTCCGATGTCGCCAATGTACTGATTTTTCATGTTGCACCTACTCTGCCTTTTCGCATTTTGCGAAGTATCTCAGGCATCACATCTGCCCTCCGATTCCCTTGTTATCAGTGCTGCTGCTATCTGCAGAGCTTTCATAACTGTCAAGCCGAAAAGTATTTATCTATAATTTTCTTTATCTCCGGGTGCTCCTTATCGTCCCCAATAAGATAGTCTACAAAGAAATTCTCAACTTCTTCATCTTTTATTTTTGCAAGCAAACCAAAAATCCTATACCAAACCGGCGCATAAGAATATTTTCTGCAGAAATAAAATGCCATTTCCTTGAAACGTGGATTCCTTAGAAAAAATAACGCTACCGCAATATTTAGGGCGTCTCGGTCTGATATAACTTCCTGATTCCTTAATATACGATCTAACCTTTCATCTGATGTATACCCTGCCCATTGCTGCCTTGCGACAGTTAAAGCATCCGGGAAGACCTTTTCAACTTCTAATATTTCCAGTGGCCATTCATATTTTTTATCAAAATCAATATTCCGCATTGATAAATATTTTTCTGTTTCCTCTTTGCTTAACTGCCCAGATTTAAATGATTTCATTATTTGTTCCATAGGCGTAATCAACTCATCCGGATCTAAAAGTACGCCATTTATTGATATTCCACCTTTATAATTTTGGTTGTCATTCGGTATGGATACAGAACTTGTAGGGATTATGACAAGCGCGTTAAGTTTTTTCTTGTCAATTGCCGCAGCTACAGCCTTATGATGCCCATCGATCAACGCGCACAGATATCCATCCATATGATAAGCTATCGCCCTATAGTCATCATTATTTCTATAAAACTCCGCTTGCTTAGGGTTATAGTGGGACGGCGGCTGTGTCGGTAAAATATAATATGGTATTCCATGGCTCCATAAACCATCTCCGCCATATATCGGGCATGAAGCTTTATTATAAGTTGGCTTATTATTTAGTTTCCAGAAGAACTCCCCATTGCCATCTGTAGGACACAATTCTGTGTCAACGAGCGCATAGTAGCCTGATGGCAATAATCCCAATAAAAACTGAAGGTTTTTAAGGGACTTCTCTAATGATATAAATTTATGATTCAAAACTTCCCGCAACTCAGATATTACCTTTTGATCGCTCATTTCAAGACCATATCCGGCGGCAACAAGCTTTTCACATGTTGGGCAGAAATAGGCTTCATCCGCTTGGAACTTTATGAGTGGGGTATTTCCATAGACTAAAGTCGCTAATGCCTCTTTTTCTAAATAACCATACTTAGCGGATAGCAGACCTTTCCCGTTTTTCACATAGAAAACCAACCCATCGCCACCCCACTCGTTTTGGTGAGATAGCGGTGGCTTTATTATAATTATTTCTGGCTCAGATTTCTTTATGAGATTTCGAAACATTGCAACCTCTTTCTGAAAGTGATCATCTAATGTCTTTTATGTTTGTAATTCCGAAAAATTATACTAACCAAAAAGACATTCCATAGCATAAAACAAGCCTCTCAGCTTGTTTCTTCTGCATTGGGTTTTACCCCGATCAATCTTTGCCGGAGGCTTTAGCCTCCATTCTTATTGACAATTATTAGTATATCACAGGTTCAGTCATTCCGGAATGACCTTTTATCTTTCGAGCCATCTGCGCGGAATATTAGAATATAGGCATCAAAAACCAGGATTTTATCAACTTCATTTCTCACCATACCTTCATCATAAGCTCCGTTCTGGCAGAGAGCAGCGCCCAGCGCATCCTGTACCCACCCTTCATCCAGAGTAGGGGAGTGGGAGCATGCCTCTTTGCCTTTTTCAATCCTTGTTGCGCAGCGCCAGGCAACCTTGCCCTGCTCAGTCCTTCTACGATAAGACGCTCCGCAATCGCCGCACACAAGCAAATTCCCCAGAAGATATTTACCGCTATATTTGCTTCTGCTTATTTCTGCTGTGCCATCCTCATTACTGACTAGCCTTGCACGCTTGGCCATTTCCTCCTGCACCTTATCAAACACTTCGGCGGAGACAATGGCGGGATGGCTGTCTTTCACATAATACTTGTGTCGCTGTGCGGCAAGATGGATTTCAGAAACAATCTCTCTTATAAGCCAATATTCATAGTTAATCCGGCGTGTTGTCTTTCCCTTTTAAATACTCCGACATTGCCTCATCGAAGTTAGAGATATAATCCTTATCCTGTTGAATACGAAACTGTTCGTAAACTTCCGCAGCTTTTTTCATTGCATCCTCATGTGAAATATGCCCCTTGCCCTCAAGTACACGTCGCCGGTTATTTTTAAGAAAATTGTCTGTTTCTTGCAACCAGTCCTGCATACTCATCGCTATGCCATCCTCTGCCATGAGTTCGGCATAGTCGATGAACATAGTGACAAGTCTGTTGAGACGTGAAATCTCCTTTTCATTCAGATAATTCTTTGCCACACCAATATCTCTTTTCAGTATTTTCCCTTTTGGAGCGTCTTTCCATGTGGTAAGACCCATTGTAGGGTGTTCAAGCGTAACACGCTCAGAAATGAGTTCCGCTGCTGTTTTCCCTGTGACAGCATAGTGCAGCTTATTCTGCACAAATGCGTAAAATTCTTTGGTAAGCTCGCTGTCTTTATCGTAGTCATAGCTGCACTGCTCGAATACATCAGCTATCTTTTGGTAGGCACGACGTTCACTGGCACGGATTTCACGAATTTTCTCCAGTAACTCGTCGAAGTAATCACGCCCGAACTGCCTTCCGTTTTTCAGCATATCCATATTTAAAAGATAGCCTTTTTGGATATACTCTTTCAACGTTTGTGTAGCCCATTGACGAAATCTCGTTGCTTTTTTTGAATTAACCCGATAACCAACAGCGATAATAGCGTCTAAACTGTAAAACTCAGGGGAGCGGTTCACTTTACGTCCACCTTCGTTTTGAACTATTGCAATTTTTGCAATAGTTGCTTCAAGCGATAATTCCTCTTCGGCATAGATATTTTTCAAGTGCCGTGATATAACGGACAAATCGACTTCAAATAATTGTGTAATAGCCTTCTGTGTCATCCAGAAAGTCTCATCCTTAAATACAACATCCACATAAACGCTGCTGTCACCTATTGAATAAAGCGCAATTTTGCCCTCGCTGACGCTGATTATATTACTCATTACAAGTATTCCCCCTCCTTCTCATAACGTATCTTCAATTGTTCCTATCAACTCATTCGCTATATTTATGCTATCCAGGCGCATTACGCTTTCCTCAGCGCTTCCAAAGCTCAGAAGATTTATGCTTCCATACCAAACAATTCTCTGGTCAATTATCGCAAACTTCTGATGAATATTTGACTTGAAAATAATGCTTGCTCCTGTGCCTCTTATGGAATTAACCATTTCAGCAAATGCCAGCTTGTCTTTCTCCTTATAGTCCGACTCAGGCCTGGTTATTATTGTAAGCTTAGCTCCATTATTAATGCCGGAAGATAGGACACCCAGCATCTGATACAGCCGCTTCTTTGTCATATATGGGCTTACTATAACAATATCAACTTTTGAGGATGAAATATCATTGCTGAACACAGTCATAAAGTTATGGTTATCAAAAATAGCGTTTGTCGCCTCAAACTGCTTGCTGTCGCTTTTGGCAGAATATCCTATGGAAACATACCCCTTAAGCCTCTTGTGATACATCCGTTCAAGTACACCAACATGGACATCCACATAATCATAAATCTGAACCTCATTCTTACTTTGATACAACCTGTGCAACCGTCCGGCATATTGCTGTACTGTTCCTTTCCACGCAACAGACATTGCCAGAAACAAAGTATCTAATCTTGGTTCATCAAAGCCTTCTCCAACAAATCTGCCTGTGGCAACAATAACAATATTCTCATTTGCCGGAATGCTTGCTAGCTTTTCAAGCGCGGATCTTCTCTCCTTCGTTGACATTCCGCCGATTAACTCAACAACATTCGGAAGCGCCTCCGATAACTGATTTGCGATTAATTCGACATGGGCCGTCCTCTCAGTCAGAATAATAGGGTTGCGGCCTTCTTTTACGCAGCCGATTACATCTTTTATGATTAACTGATTCCTGATTTGACTAGTGCTGATTTCAGAATATATTTCACCTATGGACCACTCCTTTTCGTCCTGACTGACAGGTTTTCTGAAAGGAGTGAAACGTGGAATAATATAGTGATCAAAAGGTCTTTTTTCAGCTTGCTCTATCGCATCCACCTTATATCTCACAGGTCCGCAATGCATAAATATAATTGGATGGTGCCCGTCTTGTCTCACAGGAGTTGCTGTAAGTCCATAGACATATTTTGCGGGGACATTTTTAAGAATCTGTTCGAAGCTAAACGCAGGTACATGATGGCATTCGTCAACAATAACCATGCCATAATCCCGGACAACGTCGTTTACCTCGTCACCTTTTACCAATGACTGCATAACAGCAATATCAATAATACCGCTAAGGTTTTTCTTGCCGCCGCCAAGTTGCCCAATAATACTCCTTACTTTTTTTCTTCCTCTTTTATTTACCGATTCGTCAGGCAATTCTTCATTTATCGTCAGGAATTGGATAAGCCGTTCCTTCCACTGTTCCAACAATTGCTGGGTGTGGACAAGCACAAGAGTATTCACTTTTCTTTCGGATATAAGTTTTGCTCCTATCACTGTTTTCCCAAAAGCAGTAGTTGCGGATAAAACTCCATTATCGTGCAGCAGCATTGAGTTTGCTGCATCAGCCTGTTCATCACGAAGCTCTCCGTTAAATTCAACATTAACATTTCTACCTAATGAAGTTTCATCAGCCCATTTTATATCGGCTTTAAAGGTGCCAAACAAATTTACCAAATCAGACTCACAGCCTCTTGGAATACACAAATAATCCGGTGTTTCATCTGATAAAGAGATGACTCTTGGCTTATCATACGTCGGTAATCTCATCGCCTGCGCCTTGTAAAAATCAGAATTTTTGAAAGCTGCTATGTGTTTTAAGCTGTTCAATGCTTTATTTGAAAATCCTTTTTTACTAATGTAGAGCATATTTGCTTTTGTTATATAAACCGCATCAGGGATATCTGCTTTATTTAGCTTACTATCCGGCCTTTTTCTTTCCCAAGGATGTATATCTTCATCATCGCTTTGCCTCAAATCTCCCAGTTCATTACTGCCGCAAAGCTGTGAGATATACGTATCGATATCTTCATCACTCAAAATTCGGATATTACTTAAAAAGCTCCACTGGTCAGCGTATGGCTGAAAATTCTCATCAATAAATACACTATTATTGTGTTTTCTGGCATTAGCTTGTTTCTTCTGCGTTGGGCTTTACCCCGATAATCTGTGCCGGAGGCTCTACCTTCCATTCTTATTGACATTTATTAGTATATCACAAGTTCAGTCATTCCAGAATGACCTCTTATCCTGTGACCCATCTTTACGGAAAATTTGAATATAGGCATCAAAAACCTGGATTTTATCAACTTCATTTCTCAACATGCCTTCATCATAAGCTTACCCCTTAGCGTAATCTCAAATTCTTTATCCGCCTCGATTGAGTCCAGCTTCTCATTTTCAAAATGCATATTGATTCCTCTCTCCCTTAAAAATCTTATAATCTTTAAAACCTCCAGCGTATCTCTCGATACCCTGCTGATTGACTTGGTTATGATGTAATCGATTTGGCCTTTCGCTGCTTTCTCAAGCAGTTTATCTAGACTTTTTCTGCCGCTTCGCCGCAGCCCGCTTTCAATATCACAATAAACACCGGCAAAAATCCAGTTGGGATGACTTTTTATCATCTTCGTGTATGCGCTTATCTGAATCTCAATGCTACGTATCTGCTCCGGCCCGGAGGTACTGACCCTGCAGTAAGCGGCAACCCTGAGCTTTTTATTTTCTTTCGGTTTAGCGGGTATAATCCTTACATTCTTCATTTTCCTTCACATCTATATAAAATGAGACACCCATTAATATTCTACCAAAAATAAAAGACGTGAGGGAATTCACTCACGTCAAAGCATATTTCTTGCCACAATCCCGTTAAGCCTTGCAACGTCAGCTTTCCACGCGTTGCAACAGGACTACGGCTTCAACGTGCCTTGAGAATATAAAAAAGATGCCGCTTGTGCCTGGTGGGGCCTTGGCGGCGATTGCTTTATGATAACAGCTTTTCATAAATAAGGTCATCCAATTAGTCCTTTCCTATTCAAATCAGCTTTACATGTCATCTTGATTAGTTTCCTCGATAACATCAGTGATTAGTTGAGAAAAGTCAACCGCATTCTTCTTTGTAATGACAGGTTTTCCTGTATCCGCTTCTATTTCTTTGCGAGTATTTCCAGCAATGCGACCACCGCGCTAAAGCCACTTGTCTGTTTTCTTCAAAGGTTTGTGGTTCCGTTGCCTTGGAAATCTCGGTTGTTGTGGCTTCTGCAAGCATATTCAGAACCAGTTCCAATGTTGACATATTGTCGCGGAGATTTTCCTTTTTTACACCTTTAAGCTGTTTGTACTGTCGAGTCGTCATATCGGACCATGCCCTTGTAATTTCGTCGGTCAGAATAGCGTATTCTTGTCCTCGCTTTATTCCACGATCATCCCATTCGTCTGTAAGTTCTTTACGAACCTGAATTGCCTGGAGACGTTGGTTAATCTACTCGCGGGTATAACCCTTTTTTAAATATGTAATAAGAGCTCGATCAATGGTGAGTTCTGGATCAATCGTCTCTTCTATTCGCTCTCGTCCAACCTGAGCAAGCCACATTTTGAATGGCTCGGCTTTGGGTGACGGAATGGACTGTATGATGCGCAAAAGCTGTTCAGTATTTGCAACGTCTGTTTTATAATTTTTCCCGTCTTTATGTGATTTCATTTTCAGTTGGTTACAATTTGTAACCGACTGATTACCTTCTTGTATCAATCTGGATTTAAGCACTTTCCAATAATTATTAGGATTGGCGCTTCCAGTCAGTGTTTCTACTACATCCACCACAGAAAAGTACCACTCTTGTTTCTCTTCATCCCAAGCTGTACGAATTCGCTTATCCTCAAATAATTGAATCTTATTATTTTCATCCACTATTCCCCTCACCGCCCTTCTAATTATGGCAAATTCTCCGTAATTAGATTGTACCAAACATATGTTCTTGGCGCAATGCTTAATTTTCGACGATAGGAATGGATTGATTATAGCTTATGTACAAGTTGGCATACTAAATAAAGATGTGCCGGAGGCTTATGAAATGCTGAAAGAAAAAGTAGATGTAACCGCAACCAAACTTGGGCTTGATAAAATTGAACCCCCGATATTTTACAACTGTCCTGTGGGAATACGTTTTGAAATTGGTGTAGGTTCCCCATATCTCTTCTTGACAATGCCCAGTAAAAAGTATGTGCGGACAGCGTTGCAGAGAGCCTATACCATTTATCAAAATACACCCAGCAGCTTTGATACGTTGCTTTGGATTTTATACCCCGACAGAGAGAAATCCGAGAAAAAGCTGCTTCACTATTTTGGCAGGATAACCGGTCTGCCGTTACCGCAGGAACGCTTCTCCACAACGCTGCCACAGGATGACTCACGAGATGAACCCGAGGAAGAGTTACGATGCTATTGGGATTTAAAAAAGCATGATATAAAAGCAAAAAAACTTCTTGAGGAGATAATAAAGGCGGATATCGGTGGTTTTTGCGAACTTGTTTCATCAATATTCCTGCTTGATACGAATCTGAATATATTATTCCATTTGTATGATGACCGGGGCCTTGATGTTGTCGCTGAATATCGAGATACAATTGCACATCTTTACTATAAATTCGGAGACTGGGTATTGAAAGATGATAAAGAGCAAATACACAAGACATTCGAAGGTTAAAATAGCCCCCTATACTTGCAATTACTACATTTGGAGGCTATGTAATCTGTTTTATATCCTCAAGGGTAGCCTGTTATCAAATTCAGCAGAATTATCTCAAATCCTTTATTATCAAGGCATTACTCCCTCTCCAACAGGCAGCAACATTCCGTATGCCTTGAGTAGACAAAAATGTTGTCGTGAAGACCCACTGGTTCCTTGGCGGAAGGTTATTTTCCTCGAAAACGGATTTACTGAGATCCGCTTTTTTAAAAAACCAGACACCACTCGTGGCTGGACTGGAATTTAATTTTCCAATTCACGCAAATAAAATTTTGATCCCATTTTTTCATCAATTTTACTCCAGATGACATTTTTGATGGCTACAGGTCATAAATTGTCTAAATATAATGGTGTTTTAGACTTAAAATAGACATTTGAACTATTAACTGATGCTAACACATTTCCAATGAGGGCATCATGGAAATCTTCTACACTAACGCAAACAAAAAACTCCCTGTCTAATGGTAACGTATCATTAACAACATGGTTTGTAGAATAACGATTTAATCCCCCTAAACGAATGGGACCAGGTAATTGTTCAAATATATCATCTGAAACAACTTTATTGCCTCCAATTACAACTGTATCTGTAACTCGTAAAAAGTTTAATGCATCAAAAGTTTCAATAGGAAGAGAGCCTGAATTATTTGTCAATAATATTGGGATTCCTTCTTGTGCCGCAATAGCGGCAACTGAAAGAGCGTCCGGGAAATTTTCGCCACTAGCTATAATTGCTTTACCTGTTGTTCCTAAATATTTTGCTATTTGGGCAGCAGTATCATATTGATTACTTCCAGCTATTCTATGAACATTAGTAATTTCAGCTAATTCTAATTCAACTTTAGTCGTAATATCCTCTGTTCCACCAATTAAATAAATTGATTTAGGAGCTAGAAGCTTAATTTCTTCTTTAACTCTTATATCTAAAAAATCAGCATTTATAAGTAAGATTGGAGCATTTATTCTATAAGCCAGAGGAACTGCTGCCAATGAATTTAAATAATTATCTGAACTAACTAAAATTATGGCGCTGGCTCCCGTAGGGAAAGCTATGCCTGCTACGTTAATTGCAGTTTTAATAGGATCCTCACCAGATAAATCTAAATGTACAGGGAGCGTCATTTGTCCAACCCGATAAATTCCCTGTTCATATATTCCAACAGAGAGCATATCACCTTCTTTTCCGCCTCCTACTCTAACCCAACGGGAACCATCCCAGCGGAATAGATAGTTTGTCAAATTTAAATTACCAAATATAGGAACTGTCAGTTTTAGTATTTTATGTGGTTTTTCAGTACTATCCCACGATACTTTGATTGTATCAGATGCAGGTATAATGTTTGATTGAAGCGGAGCAGGTGCATCAATTTTTTCTAAATTAATAACATTATTGCAATGCCATGTTAAAGGTGAAATTGTTAAAATTGTATCACTCAAGCCTTCTTTAAAAATTGCACCTGAATAATCAACATTAGCAGGAGCAAGAAAAGTTTTTGAGTCACTAATTTTTATTGCCTTTAAAGCACTTGGCATTCCAAATCCATATTCAGGAGAACGGCCAGCAGAATCCAATGACTTCGCTGAGCTTTGCAGGGCAGATATAACTTGTTGGGATGACCAGTCAGGATGAGCACTCCAGATTAACGCTGCAACCCCTGATACAAAAGGGGTTGACATTGATGTGCCATAGTCTTCAGTGAGTTTTTCTTCACGAATATCATACGTTAATATTTCTGTTCCTGGCCCTAAAACATCCATGCTATTTCCGATATTAGAAAAAGTTGCAATTTCGTATTCTTTAGTAATTGCACCAACAGTTACAACTCCTGGTAAAGAACCTGGAAACAAAATATTAGAACGATTCTCGGTAATATGGTTACCTGCTGCAGCAACAACTATACAACCTTTCATTTGGGCATACTTGACAGCCTCGTTTATAGAACTGTTAAATTTAGAACTGCCTATACTCATATTAATTATTTTTGCTCCATTATCTACTGCCCATATTATCCCTCTCTGAATATTTTCTGCCTTCCCATCGCTAAAATTATCAATTACTTTAACAGGCAAAATCTTTGCTTCAGGTGCTACCCCTAAAAGACCAAGTCCTTGTCCATTACCTGCGATCAAAGTTGATACTCTTGTTCCATGCCCGTTATTATCATCTATATCATCAATACTCGTACTTTCAGTAATGGCATTATAGCCTGTAAGTATATTACCATTTAGATCAGTTAAATCAGTATCAATACCAGTATCAATAACCGCCACAATTACACCTTTACCAGTAATACCCATAGACCAGACCTCAGGGGCTTCTACAGCAAACAATCCCCATTCTCTTTGAAGTAAATTACTTTTTGTTATAGATGCAGAAACAACACGTACATCAAATATTATCAAAATAAATATGACTAGTACAGTGTTAAATCTAAAACTATAATATCTTCGGGTACAGGTGCCGCAGTTTCACTCGTGCATCTTCAGTAGTAAACTGCCAGTCAACACCTTTTTGTTTATCGTTACGATCGATCTCCCAGAATAACAATTGATCATTCAGTATATCCAAAGCATTGATTCTCCTGTTAAGACACTGTTTAGTCAACGCGGATAATTCTATTTCTGCAATATTGAGCCAGCTGCCATGCTTAGGAGTGTAATGGATCTCCAATCTTTTAGCTAAAGTATGAGCCTCCTCTGCCGGAAATGCTTCATAAAGCGAAGATATTCTGTGAGTGTTCAAGTTGTCTGCCACCAGACAGACCTTTTCAGCATCTGGATAATAAACAGTCAGCATTTTTTTGATTTCAGTCGCCCAATCATTTTTCTTCCGGTGTTCTCTGGCGAAGACATGTCTCCACCCGCCCAATGGCTCAGTAAACAGAAAGATGCTGCATGTTCCATTCCTTTGGTATTCAGAATCAAACTTTTCAACGGAACCAGGGCTAGCCGGTATAGGATCTCTTATTTCTCCAAGTAACTGATACGGTTTTTCATCCATGCAAACCACAGGAATAGCTGGATCATAGCCACGCTGATAAACATCGAGTACATCTTCCATATTAGCGACAAACGCCGCACTGCCATTTTTAGGGATACACCAACATTTACGGAGATGTGGTTTCAATTCGTTTTTTTAAAATACTGCCCACGCTGACATAACTAATCTGATCAATAATATCAAGTTCAACACTCTTATCAGCCAGTAACCTCAAAGTCCAGCGGGAAAAACCGGCTGGTGGTTCACCGCAGCTGAGGGCGATAATCTTCGCTTCTACATCACCTGTAATTTTGGCTTCTACCGGTGGTTTAGACCTCTTTTTACGACTGATAGTGTCGCCGGCCCCTTTTTCACAGAAAGCTTTTTTGACTTTTATTACTGTAGTAGGAGAAGTATTCAATACATCGGCAATCTCGTGGACACTCATATGTTTATCGGTGGATTCATCCAGAAGCAAAATGATATTAGCGCGAAGAATAGCCTTAGCAGGAGAAGCGCCACATTTAATGGTTTTCATTAATTGCTGCCGTTCTTGATCAGTCAAAACGATACTGTATCTTTTCTTAGGCATACTGCCACCTCCCTCAATAACAGTATACCTCAGAAAATATTTTATGCAACTTTTAGATTTAACAAAACACTAGTATAATTATTAAAGGCCTTTTCATAACAGTACCCCTATTGTAGCAAAATCCCAACATATTATTAAATTACAACTACTAACTTCTTCATCTATCTTATATTTTCTCTATATTGGCTTTTACAGGTTATCAGACCTTATTACATCAAATAAATTGTTATCATCAATAACGATATACTTACCTGACGGACTAATTTGCATATTAATACCCTTTTTACTTTCATACCCTTCAACTTGAGTTAGCTTATTTGTCTTTGAATTATATTGATATCCTCCAATTAAAAAGACATATCCACCATTATTTTCAAAGGCCCCCATAAATTGTCCGAATAAATTAGTTTTAACTATATTTGATGAATTCTTAAACATCTCAAATATTTCAGCTTGCAGGGTTACCGGATCAAATATCACTCCAAAATAAGGGGTACTATCTGTACTCATGGTTACAAAAGCTAGTTTACTATCATTTGTTAAGAAAATACCTCCTGTATTGCGCAAATCTTCTTTAGCAATAAGAAAAGATTCTCCTGTTTGAATATTGTATAAAAAAGTACCTTCATACCCATTATCACTTTGCTTCAAATATATAAAACGTTGATCGTCTACCACTTTCAGCAGAATTGCCTTCTCAAGCAATTTCTGCTCATTCAATTTGTCATTATAATATATGGTGCTAGATATTTGATCAGTGAATGAACGAACACCATTATAGTAAAGCTGGTCACCTATTTTATATACATCTTTTACCCACCAAATATAATCTCCAATGCTTTTATCTAATTGAGATATTAAATCAAAACTATCTTCTGTTATTCGGACTTGCTCTCCACTTATGACATTGGCCAAATAAAGTGTAAATCTTGTTGCTAAAAAAATATTTTCATTATCAAACCAACCGGCTTCGTAAATTTCGTCATTTGGGTCATTGAGCGTAATTGTTTTTATTATTTTATCTGTATTTGCTTCATAAATTTGAAGTATATGTCTCTTCCCAGTCGAAAGAATATATTTTGATCCGTCCAGGGAAGAACCATAATACTTGCTATTGAAATCAATTATGTTCCAGTTGAACCCCGACAATTCTTCCGATAAGAGTTTTTTTGTTGTTCCATTTGAAGTCTGATAAGCATAAAGACCATCCTTAGCGTGATATACCAAAAAGTCGTTATCATGCCATTCTACTGAGTTTGCTTCATAGTTTTTAGGTAATTCAGGTGACTTTGTACAACCGGAAATAAATATTATAAGGCATAAAATGATAAAATATGTTTTTTTCATAAAAATCTCCATTCTTTTATGCTAATTCTCTCCAACGGCATAATCTTCTATATTATCTATCTAACAAGTTAGAAATATCAATACTGCGTAATGTTCCGGATAATGGATCATCTTGATCAAAATTGTATATGATTATAGATGATTTATCTGGAGAAACTGAAAAATATATATTACCGCTAATTTTTGCTATTTCGATTGGCTCATGAGTACCCAGTTTATAAGCTTTAATCCCATCTGGGAAAGAATCAATATAATAATTATTACTTACAAATACTGCTCCCTTCCCAAAAAGCTCTGTATTATAACCAAATCGTTTGATCACCTTTTGAGGATCATTTATTTCCCTAATAACATAAGTACCTCCCTCAATTGTAATAATATATTTATTGTCATGAGAGATATAATAATAGTAAACATTAGGAATATTAATATATTCACCAGTAGCATAATTGTATTTTAAAAGGGAAAAGTTATTTTCACTTTTTATCAACATAAATAAGTTGTTCACTTTATCTTCTTTAACAGATAACAGTTCTGCTTTATTTATAGCTGTATCAATACTATTCTTTGTAGAATCAATGATTATTATATTTGAACTTTTATTCTTATTATCAATTACATTTGTAACAATATATCTGGCATTACTAGATATTCCTGCAATTTTATTTTCATCAACGTAGGACCATTGAGTATTTTCTAAAAAATCATTTATATTTATTTTTGTAGTCCTTTTAGTATTTGAATCAATTATTATAATGTCTGAGTCAGATAGAATATAAAATTTTTCGTCATTTAACTTGTTTATATAATGTACATTTGTATTAATATTTGCCTTAAAGCTATATAATTCTGATTGAGAATCATTAAGATAATTATATATGTTAATACTTCCATATTTGCTTTCAGAATTTGAGTTTTCATATTGAAATATTATTATATTATCATTCCACAAAATATCGTTGATCATAAACCTATTTATTTCTTTTTCGGACAATTCTGAACTTAGGTTAATAGGTTTTTCTATATAAATATTATTCTTTGTTTCTATACTGAGAGAAAAAATTATTATTAAAATGACAAATATCATTGGAAATATTATTGATATCCGTTTCTTCATCGAATTAATACCTCCTCAGTATGTATTTGAAGATGGGTACTGTAATAAATATTTGTACCCATCTTCAAACTTAATTTATTGAGCTGATAAATATAATAAAGTCAAATATGGACTTGCCGATGATAATGTTTCACCCGTTCCAGAATTTCCATATTCCGCTTGGCCGTTCCTTACTTCTACATGAACATGTGTGTTATTCTCACTCCCACTTATATATCTACCCTCTTGGGCAAAACTTGAAGTGAAATTGTAGATATATTGACCTTCTACAACATTAACATTTTTTAAATGCATATATATAAGCGAAACACCGGATGATCCATAAAATGGTTGATAAACTGAAACTGTAGTACCACCTAATTCAGACGCAACATTTATTACATCACCATCAATAAGGTTATAAACAGGCGCCCCTTCATAGCGTATCAAATCTATGCCTTCATGAACTTTATTAGTGCTACTACTTGATCCTTCAGTAAGTTCTCCAAAAAGATTCCCTGCATATTGCTGACTTGTCAATGATGTTACCCCAAAAAGGCGTTTGCCTATACCATATGCAACACTAACGTAATCAGATACCTCAGAAATATGGGCGGATGTTGCAACTGATGCGTATGATGTATTCATAGAATATCGTTGAAAATAAAGATAAGTGGTTGACTCATATGCACCAATATCATTTTTATTGAATTTTGTATAAAGATTAGGTGTTATATATTGTAAAGTAAAATCACCATCATTTGTCTTTAAAGATGATCGTGCATCTTTTATAATTTTTTGAATCTTAGGTATTGGCATTTTTGCTATTTCTTCAAATAAGTAATCTTCTGACATTAAATCTAAATCATCCAATGTTAAACCATTTTGTTCAAAACGCAATTTTTGTTCTTGACGTGCTTTTTCCGTTTTATCGATACTTTCCTTTACTTCTTCTTTAGTGGCTACATAAGGTACTAAGTACTCTGGCTTAACAACATTACCAAATAGAAGTATATCGCCAATTTCACGTTTTGTAATAGTGTTAAGTTCATCTTCTGTAACTCCACAAGCGCGTAAGACATCTTTTTGCATTAAACTCATGTCACTAGGATGAGTATCTCTTTCTTTTTCTATTTGTGCTGTTGTTAAGTTACTAGGATCTAAGTCCTTTGCATAAACTGGATTATTGGCATCAACAGGAACTAAAACTTATGGAAGCCTGTAGTCTGTCTGCTATTAATAATCTTTACGATAATATTGCTCATCTAATCGGAGAAGACCCCATTGATGAGTTAAATAAAGCAATCAAAGAAAGGTTTTTTCTTGTGCCTGCTCTTTTGGCATACATTCAAGGCTTTACCAATGACCTATTGCTCTGTTTGACTCACCTGGATGAAAACTCTAACAAACGGGTTTTTCAGTTGTTGATGGAGCATTTATCATCAGGACAGATTTAATCGTTCGAGATGATCCAGCGTTCTCCGATTATTGCTATCATTTTTGTACTTATGGGACTCATGGCAGCATGGAATGTTCTGCCCCCAGAATGGACAATACCTGTTCCGACTCCCAATGTCCCAAAATAGTTATTCGCAAAAGCAATAAATAAATCCTCATCCAGGGAATTAGTTCTTCATTTGCATTAAGATTATATTTTGTCTTGTCTGCTATTACAAAACCATAATTTACGATTATTATCCGTATCTACGCCATTATTAGTCTTACATGATTTCCAATAATGGCAATTGCGACATTATTCAACATCTATGATAACCGCATGAATATTTTGAATTATTCAAGGTAATTTAGATTATAACTCTCCGCAGGTTTTACAGTAACCTCGATTACATTTACACCGTACTTTTCAGCAAGAAATCTTTCTCGATAAAGGTAATAAGCAGCTTCACAAATTTTATTCATAAAGTATGCATTAAAACCACCCCCGACTATTACGCCAGCTACTGGGATTATTTCAGCCAATTTTGCTTTAGTTAATCTTTTCCCTAAAGACTGCGATACTTGTTTAATAATTTGGGTAAAAATACTTTTATCCAATTCTCTCCAAGCCTTCTTTTTTGCAACATCCTGTGCCAACTTCACTAGCTGTGCCATAGCTACTTCCTTACTTACATCACTTGGGCTTGATGAATATGCTAGAATATTAAGAATAAATAATCTCTCTTGTTGAGAAGAAGCATTAAAGCCATAATAGGTTGCATATTCCCCAATTGCTCGTAGACTTAAAGTAAGTAATGCGATTACATCTCCAGGAATAGCTAAGATCGCAGTAGCTGAACCTCCAGGACCTCCTATAACTTCACTAGCTGATACTGCAGCCCCAGCTACTGTTCCTTCTAATACGGCAAGGGCTTTGTACTTGGCTGCCAAAAATCCGATAGTATTATCTACTTTACTTAAATCTTCATTAAAAATATCTTTATGGCATTGTATATTATTACATCCATTCTTACGATATTCTTCAAAAATTGCTTCTGATCTTACACTCCATTGGGCAAAATCATTTAAAAGTGAAATTGTTCCTCCGACAGACTTATTAATTACTGTCTCAATCCCCGGAATATTGTTAACTTGTTGACCGACCTTTTCAATAGGCCAATTAATAACTTCCATTACCTTATCAGACCATGTTCTTTTAGGATTCTTCCAAGCATGAATTTCTTTTATTGCTTGGTTTTCGTACTTTGAAGGGTTTATAGTTTCACTTCTTTCCATTATCTTTTCTCCTGGTAATACTTCTATTTTTAGTTCTCTAATTCATCCAACCTTGGACACATGTCATGAAGACGGTCATATTCACGCTATTGTGCCGGAAAATAGTGAAGAATCTTTTGACACGTCGATATCCATTGCCAGAATGAAACTTGCAAAGATGAGGAAAAGTGACTCCTCGAAAGGCTTCGGACGCTTACGTTAGCTGATTCAAAGCGGGCAAAAAGGACTCTACGGATAATAGTTGTTTTTGCTATTATTTTTGCACTTATGGGTCTTATGGCAGCTTGGAATGTTCTGCCCCCAGAATGGGAAATACCTGTTCCGACTCAGAAAGTGCCATAATAATATTCGAGGCAATAATATTATTTTTTCAGTTATTTACAAACTCGATAAGGTGTCCAGATGCCGTTTAAATGCTGTGTGGATAATCGCGTTATGACGTCCGGATGCCTCTGGAATGCCTGTCCAGATACGTAGAAATACGCAGATTATCCCATAAGTTCATGTCTAATTATTACTTATAACATATTACCTCCGTAAAATAACCCGATAGCCCATTGTTTTCACCACGCTCAATAAAACCTGCTACTTTAATCAGGTCAATGGGTTTTATGAACACTTTAGCCATAATCCCATTCGATAATGGATTATACACATTTATTTGCTGCGGGACCGGAAGCCCGTTCATTGCCGGATATAGTATAGTCGCAGATTGATTTCCAACTCCGCTAACGGCATACACCGCAAGTTGATAAAGCATATCACGCGGAAGATTTCTATCCCACAAATCACGGTATTTTGAATCAAGGAGTTGCTCTACCAAACCGTTTTTAAGTAAAGCAAAATCTGGGCGGGGCGTCGGTGAGCGCTTTCCTTTTGGATTACGTTTAGGTTCATAAGCAAAAAACATTCCAAGGCGGTATTGGTCAACTACTGAATACTCATCTCCCAGGTTTTTTAACAGCTTTGATACCAGCGCTTCAAAGAATAAATTCATATCAAAAAAATAACCCGGCAAAGAAATTTGCTCTGCCCAATCCTCAATCTGAGCACACTGCGATTCATATAAGATGTTGATCAATTCCAAAGACGGTTCATACATATCAGTCAAACGTGATATGGACCTTTGTGCCATTATTAACACTGACTTATTTAGTTTAATATATTCTGTAAACGCAGATAGCTGATCACATAGACGCATAACATTATGACGCAGATTATTATCTGATGCGAGATTGCCAGCAAGCCTTAAACCTGCAAGAAGGACTTGATTCAACTGTGTATTTTCATTTCTTTCATAATACTTACAAGGCAAGGTAGCTGTTATTATCCCACCACGATTAGCAATATGGCTTATATCAATTCGTCCTTTTACACAGGCTAATTCTTTTTCGAACCCTGTATAACCTTTTATCAATCCGCGGTTAAATAGATCTTCCGCATAAGAATATAGCGTGTAAATTAAAAGATCAAAAAAATTCAGATGATCTATTTTGAAGCCAGCATAGTGAAGCAATTTTAGGTTTCGAATGCCATAAGTATACTGTAATAGAGTAATTAACGGCATCCCGTGCAATTTAGGGATAATCTGAATATGAAGATTTCCTAATGATACACGCCCTACATAAGAATTGCTTTTTATTAGGATACCACTTCTCATTTCAAGGATTTCCAGAATGCCGCTTTCCGCTAGCTTTTGCGCAACTTTACGATCAATATCATCTTTAAAGAACACACCATCTAATAACTGCTCCGACCATTCCGTTAATTTTATGAGGTTTGTAGAGTTCATTGCTCTTCTTCCTCTGACTGATTGATGTCATTGATCTCAACATCATTTTTATCATCCTGCTCTTCACTTAAACGAATTTCTGGGCAGGGTTTCAATAGTGCGTTAACAAGCTCATTAAATTCACCTTCACACAGGGAGTATTGTAAAGATTGATTCTTTATGTCTACAAAGTCCGAATCCAAAATTGTCAGCATACGCTCATAGTCGCCATAACAATACTCTTCGACTAAAGGAAGAATATCCTCCGCAATAATTTGACGGAAACGGATTTGGGAAGTAATCGGTTTTTCATTCTCCAAAAAGTAAGAATGACCGATCTGTAAATTACGGGCGTCTTTGCCAATATGTTGGCAGATTCTTTGGTTAAGACGTTTGAGCCATTCAGCAATCGGTAAGGCGTCAAAATTTACTCCTTCAAGCAGGCTATAATCCGGCATCAGTTCATAAAACCCGAAACGCCTACGGAGCGCAGTATCTAACAGGGCTATCGATCTGTCGGCTGTATTCATGGTACCGACGATATAAACATTGCCAGGCACAGAAAAGGATAGACCAGACACGGGAAGGTATAGCTCTTTGCCTCGTTTTCCGGATTCTATCAGCATGATAAGTTCACCAAATATGCGTGAAATGTCTCCACGATTGATTTCATCGATGATCAAGAAAAAAGATTTCTCAGGTGCTAAAATAGCGTCGGAGCATAGCTTTTTGAATATACCGTCTCGGAGTTCAAACAGGGTCTGTCCACTTTCGGCCCGGGGTTTTATCCCTTCGATAAAGTCCTCATACCCGTATGAAGCATGGAAACAACAAATTCGAACGTATCCGCTCATTTGGCTATCGCCTAAAATAACACTTTTTTCTTCTGGAGTAAGAGCCTTCCACGATTTTTTAAATACACTTCGCGCTGCCAATTCCTGCGCTGTTTTCTCGGCATGATATGTTTTACCTGTGCCAGGAGGGCCATACAAAATGATTTGCTTTTTACGTTCTAAGATACTTTCGATTTTCTTCATGACGCCTTCCAGTGGCAGGAGCAGTTTTTCCACTGAAGTTGATATTGCCTCTTTCTTTGGCTCAGTAACTCCTTTTGATAACAATTCCCGTATTTTCAGTATGTTATCTGTATTTTTAAATGGGTATACTGTTGTCTGAAGACCTTCTTTATCCTCCGGCAAATGGGTATCTCCAATATATATCCATTCCACTGCTCTTACATGTGGAAATTCCAGTCCTTCATGATATTCGTATCCGCCTGCGACCCGCCCAATCCCTAGCGTCTTCTTACCATCTCCAGCCACGACGATGTCATTTTCTTTAATCGTCTTCAAAAACCTAATGATCTCATTTGCCTCACGAGAGACAGTCTGAGGTGGATTTGGATGGTAATGTTCAATTGCATTTTTTAAAAAATTCCGCAATTCGTTATCTTCTGTCCCATACTGAGTTAAATTGCCAAGTTCCGGCCATCCAATGGAAATATAACTATTATCCAGCATGAGAGGCCACATACTTGTTTTCCCTCTCGTACCGATCCGGTAATAACTAACTGGCGATCCATACATACGAACCATTGCTCTCATAACATGGGAAGTAGGTTTATTAATTTCGCCGATAATCTTCATAAGCTGCCCCGTTAAAACATAAAGCTGCTCAGATTCTGGTTTTTGTCCATAGCATAAAAGGGAATGCTTTTGCCATCCGGTTGTGTGGAAAGCATCAATAAGATTTGGAAACAGCATATGATAATATTTATGTATCCATCCATAGCCACCGATTTTAATATCCTCATCCGAATCGAGACTCTGTTGTAAAGCCATGTAATCTACGAGATCAGGATTTTCGAACTTAGAAATGACTTCAGCGCCTCGAACTATAGCATCACGAATCTTTCTGCCTTTTTCAATTGCTTGATCAAGTGATAGGATAACTTGTTTCTGAGGGCTTCCGGTCATCCAATTATTATCGCTTTTCCGTTTATACATAATGTACTTCAAGGAACTTCCTCCTGCGATACTGCCATAATGCCTTGTATCCATCATTTCATCATTTTTAAATTCAAGCCAGTATGCAAGCCCGTCATGATTCATCACATTGAAGATTGTTTCAATCAATTCTTCGCCATCAATACTTTTTAAAACATCAGGTCCAAAACGTTTGCGAAACATCATATACTCCTGATTGATCTGGGATACCGGCTTTATCACGCCTTTTTCAAGCAGCCGATCGCATTCCGCTATGATAGCCTCATTATTGAAAAAATAAAAAAAGAAAAACATCCGGACACGCCTCCAGCAATGCAGGATTTTCATTATTAGGTCGTTAGAATTCCTGCAATTATTCAATTCTCGTTTTACAAGGTAATTTTATCAGAAAAACTAAATTGTTCAGATATTTGTCCACTTGAACTGAAACATTGAACAATTCTATTTGAACTTTAAAACCTTACGGATAATCTATATTATTGATTTTTTGCATAAACGGGACTCATCTCTGCTTGGTATGTACCTCCAGAGTAGGAAATACCTGTTCTGACTCCAAATATACCGAAATAATCTATAAAGGTTACTCGTTTTAGTCCTTTAACAATATAATTCTTTTACATTGACACCACAACCAAACTATAAAACGAGTCTTAATTATACTGTCTTTTCCAAAAAAATGACTCCCACGTTTAGATAATCGAGTGAATTAACTATATGTTCTTTATCACTCTTTGTTATAGAGTTACCAGTGATAGCTAAGCAAACGTAGATTTTCCATTTGTTTGGTTCTATTCCCTTTCCAGGGCAAACCTCAATATATTCTAACGCTCTTCGGAGAGCTGTTTCCCATTTTAGAACGGTTCCCTCGCCAACAACAATGTAAGTGTTAATTTCTGTTCTATATAGATGAATAGATGAAGATTTTACAGTTTTTCGCTCTATTAAATATACTTCCTTTGATTCTTGTTTAATTAACTCAGTCTTAATGTCTCCAGAAAGAAGTGTGTGAATTTTATCCTTAGCATATCTATTTAATATGCTATCTTTTACGTAAGTGCGTATACGTTGTTGATTCATATATTCCTTCAACACACCACCGACTTCAGGATCAAGTGCAAGGTTACTAATAAAATTACCATTTTCATTTCTACCTTTATTCAAATAATCATATGCGTCGGCCTTTTCATAAACGATATAACGTATATCGTCCACCACGTTTCGAGGCAATTTAATTTTATCAGCCATTACAGTCCCTCCGGAAATGTTAGCTTTTCGTTATCGTCGTATTCGCCAATATCCGCCACATCTATTAGCCACTCACTAACAAATTCTTGAGCGTGAAGATCATTAAAAGAAACCATGCCATTTTTTAAATAGAGGACCTCATAATCTTCACCTTTTCTCTTCCCATCGTTATTCATTTGTATGATATCAGCCATGCGTCTGATATCAGATACAAAGTCAAGCACAATAACTTTGTCTTTGCCTGGAGATAATCTTAAACCTCTACCCAATTGCTGTACAAAAATTCGTCTTGAATGAGTTGCTCTTAAAAAAACAAGTATGTTAACATCAGGTATGTCAATGCCTTCGTTAAGGAGATCGACAGCGGTTACAGCGTTATATCTCCCGGTTGTAAACGCAAGGAGCATTTTTCGTCTTTCAACCTTTGTTTGTCCTGACAATGCAACACATGAAATACCGCTTACCCCCAACATTGATGCAAAACGTCTGGCGTGATTTATCGAAGGTGAAAAAATCGCTATTTTTGGTTTGGAGAGATTTAAGCACGCTTTTTTTATCTCACTAATAATCGCTTCGTCTCGTTGTGGAATAAAAAGTTTTTTATTCAGATCCCGAATAGACAATCGTTTTTTTGATAAGGAAGGCACTAAGTCCCAATTAATATTGTCACAAAATAATCGATAGTCTACCTGCGATAAATAACCCATGGCCATGCCATCAATCAAAGACACTTGGGCGATTGGGTTTCCAAAGACTTCATTGAGAGATTTACCATCCCCTCTCCAAGGGGTGGCCGTCATACCAATTAAAAAACGAGAATTAAGGTGATTTATGCACGTTCTGAAACCCGCCGCCATGGCATGATGTGCTTCATCCACAATAACAACATCAAACGAGCTTGGATCAACTCCTCCAAGGTAACCATAAAAGCTCTGATATAATCCAAAATTAATTCCATCAGTAATTAAAGGGGGCGCTCCCTCAATAAAAACGTGTGTGGGAACTTCCTTTGATAATTCCGCCCAAAAGCTTTGTTCCAGTTGCAACGCCAAGTCTTGCGCGTGACACAACACTAAAAATCTGCGCGAACCGTTTTCCCAAAGGTATCTAGCAATTCTAGCCGCTATAACGGTTTTCCCCAATCCGGTCGCTACGATATAATAAGCTCTTTTCTCTCCATTGTTATAAACTTGAATGGCTTTATCCACTATCTCACTTTGATATCCACGCAATTCTTTTACAGATGCTGGATAGTCGGGAAGCTGATTTATTAGTGATTGTAGGAACTGTCCATTCCAAAGTCTAACATCAAATCCTTCTGTTTTTAACGCTGATTGTCTTTTTTTCGTTGATTTGCGAAATTCTCCATTGGTAGCAACCACAGCGATATTGGAGTTATACAACGACATTGCGTGAATCACTTCATTAACAGCGGATACTCCAACATAATTTCCTCTAATAACCGCTTTTACTTGAACAACCCAAGTTTTTGGGTGACCATCAACGTCACGAACGCCAATTATATCCGCGCCCTTGTCCCCACTACCGCCAATAACAGAAACATTACTCCAACCAGCAAGTATCATTAAGCGAGCCACAACTCGCTCCAGCGCATGCCAATCTGTTCCTGTCATTATAGCATCAGTGAGAAATGTCATACATTTATTTCCTCCAATAGGAAGTCAATGCTTAACGAATATCTGTAAAGCTCGTTTTTACTGAGTTTTACACTTCTTTCCCCAAGTATAACGGCGGCGTCTTTTAAAAAGGATATAATTCGTTCACGTGCCTCGTCCATCAATCTTTCACGGGCTTTAGACTCAAGGTTTGGTCCAACCAGGTTGGCATAAAGGGCCTTGAAAACTTTACCATCAAAAACTTCCTCTGGAAATTTGTTTATTATCCTTATTAATGTTTTTACCGGAACAAATTCCAAAGCGTCGATTCCATCAGATGTTTTCATATTGAACGCATGAATAAGATCTCCATTGGAAAGCATTGCTTGCACAGTATCTTCTGTTTCGCCAGCTGATTCTTGAACACAAGATAAAACCTCGGTGTATCTATTGGACAAATTTACTTTAAGCTTTTCTCTTAACAATTGGAAAAATTCTTCCGCTCGCTCTTTCAGAGTAACCTTGTCTATTTTCGCTTCTCTCATTTTCTCCATTGACAATTGAGAAAACACTGACAAGAGATCCCCGCCACCGTCTCTAACCATGAACTTTTGCGCCAAATATATTAGTAACAAGCTTTTGGGGGAATTAGGATACTGAGATAGAAGCTGATGTTTCATATTATAAAAATAATCACACTCCACGCCCTCAGAGAAGAACGCGCAAGGAGACGTAATACCATTAATATAAATTTCACCCGTGATTATTTCTCTCGCTCTAATTGTAAAGGGAGGCTTTGAGGCGTAAGTATATTGGCCCGATAGAGACACTATTTCTTTTGAGCGTAACAACAAATTATCACAAGTGGAGTTGTCTGAGTGCTCCGCACCTCTCATAGTGGAAAAAGTGGATGGTGCGGCGGGCGGCACCACTGGTGCTGTAGTAGCAACTTGATTTGTCGGCAGATATTGTGATGGATCATCAGAAGGCTCGTCTCCTGTGTCGACATCAGCGGCATCTTCACCGCCCATGGTCGCGTTCGCACGGTCAGCCTCGATAACAGCTTGCCACCACTTCTCGTCATCTTGATACTCAGGATCGTTTCTGAGAAATCTATTTAAAAAATCTCTCGCGACATTACGTTCAAGAGCCAAATTCTTTGTACCTTTTTCTGTTCGTCTGTAAGCGTTGGCAAGCAAACCAATCGGGGACGTGTTTGGTCCATCAAACCCCATGCTTTTTCTTTGTTTTGGAAGAATGGGACCAATTCCTCGCAACGCATCTACTGTTTGCTGCCAGGTAGTGTCCGTTCTGTCAAAATCGTTTTTCTGATAAGAGGGAATAAGGTAATCCACATGAACTTCACCAACAATTCTTCCACCAACCGTGGTTCCCAATTCAACTGGATATTCTAAAGTAGACGTTCCGGTTAATGGGTTTTCATATGTGAAAAAAAGCTTATTTGAAATCAGAATTTTTCTCCCATTCCTTATAAAGTCGATTCCAAAATCATTGGTGTCAAAGTATCTTTGTATTCCCACCCAGCCTTTTAATCTTTTCTGTCTCTCGATGATATTTACGGGTAAAGCTTTGCTATGTTCAAGATCATATCTTAAAAAATCTTCCTCGTTAGCTGACAAATATCTATTTTTCTCCAAATCAAACAATGCGCTTCCCAACACTCGATCAATCTGCTGTACCGCTTCAATCTTTTTCCCATCACGCATAACAAACCTGGATGCTGCCCAAACGCAATGGCGCTTTGGCGTCAGCCTTTTACCTTGAACAAATATGCTAATGTCATTTCTACTGAGCAAGGGTGTGTAGATATTTTCCAATTGTTTTCGAATTTGTGTCTCATTTTGTCTTATGTTTAAGTATGTATCGTTTTTCAAATTGGAAATTTCAATTTTAGTGCCGTGTTCCTCTATAGAGTCTTTTTGTTTAACGATTACTGGGGCAGCAAATCCACCCTGATTAATCAAGTTGCTAAAATCTATTTCAATACCTATCCATTCGCTATCTCCAGCGCGCGTCGAGAGAATCGTTGTTTTATCACCCAAACGGGCTGTGGAAATATTAAAACCCATTCCAAACAGCCCAAGGTTTTTTGTTGGGTCATTGCTTGAATACCCGGCCTTGACAGCGTTTGTAAGCTGGTCAATTTCCATACCGTAAGCGTTATCAATTATTTCTATCATCCGCGCTGACTCTCCAACCACATCGGAAGACCACCGAACAATAATTTTTTTATCCTCAAAATTCAGTCCAGATCTTTCAGCTTCGATGAAAGCGTCAATGGAATTGTCTACCATCTCGGCGAAACACTGCCAAGGTAAAAAAGGTATCTCACCCAATACCCTAAGTACCCTGGGTGTTGGAGCTATGTCAACAAAGTTTGAGCGCATTTTGATCCTCCTCTGCAACAGTATTCTTAAGATATTGAGCAACAACTCTTCCCACAAAGTGTGCCAAGATCGGGGGGACGGCGTTGCCTATCTGCATTATGTTTGTGGTTTTGGAATGCTTAAAAACAAAATTATCCGGAAAAGTTTGAATTCTTGCGCATTCCCTTACAGTCAACCTTCTGTCCAATTGGTAATGAAAATGCACTCTAGACTTTGCGTTGGCTCTAATCGTGTAAGCTGGCGCATCGGCCCGATTAGCTTCATCGCCTTGACCATTGCCTTTTTTCGCCTTGTTGGCTTTAAAATATTCGTTCTGATTAGGTATACTATCATCAGTAATATCTATTAAATCACCTATCGCCCACTCTATGGAGTGTATTTGATTAGTTGGTGTTGGCTCAATGGGGAACCCATCAAGGTCATTTCTTACACCAACAAAAATTAGGCGTACTCTACCTTGGGGCACGCCATATTCTTTAGCTTGCATTGTCCAAACTTCAAAGTGATATCCCGCATTGGTAAAATCATCTAGAATCGTTTGAAGGACACTTCCACTATTCATTTTTGCTAAATTGGGAACATTTTCACCAATGACCATCATGGGTTTATGGCAATTCATATATTTTATCATAGCTTTGTAAAGCTGCCCTCTCTCTGTTTCCAAGCCACCCTGGGGACCGCATGAAGAAAAATCCTGGCAGGGGAATCCTCCTATCAAGACATCTGCCGCTGGCATGCTTGCCGGATCGGCATCGGATAAATTACGTACTTCCGCATGATTTCCAACATTTTCATGATAGGTATCAATACATTTTTCATCGTTGTCATAAGCGGCTAAAATTTTAAAAGGAAGTTTCTCATATTGGTAACCTTTATAATTAAATCCGCCTAAGATTCCCAAATCCAAACCCCCACATCCACAAAAGTATGAGACTACGGAAAACTGTGGACCTATCTGAATTTTACTTATATTATCAACTTTTTTTGCATTCTTGTGTTTAGTCATTCATCGCACTCCTATTTATTTATGAAATTACTCAGTTTTTCGCAGAGACTGCCATAGTTTTTTACTTTAATCTCGCATTCCCATATTACAAGATAATTCCATCCGTCTTTTTCAAGAGTATCAAATGTACACTGATCTCGTAATTTTGTATCTTTATATTTTTTTGTCCAAAATTCAATTTTGATTTTGGAGTCCGTGTGTTTGGACACCCCTCGTGTCTATGCCAAAGACAACCGTGGATAAATAACTTTTTTCTTCTTGTTAAAAACTATATCCGGTCGACCAGGTAGTTTGGTAACGTTTTTGCGATATCGATAACCCATACTCCATAGTAGCTTTCTTATTGCGACTTCAGGTTTTGTATTTTTATTTTTCACCCGACGCATAATTTCACTACGCTCAGACGGTGTTAAATTATCTGTCACACATACCACCTCTAGCGGGAGGCTTTCATTCAATTACTGCCCTCTGGCCAGATCCCATACAACTTGTAGCAGTGGGTGTAATTGCCCCTTTGATATTTGAGAATAGACATACCTATACCTTCTAAGCTGTTGTTTTAGAACATCTGAAACTATTAACGCTTCTTCCTGTGACGAGACATCGGCAAGCAATGAGTTAAAAACATTCATGGCTTTAAATCTATTCAAGTCAACCGCCGCACATAGTACACTTGTGAGCGCTCCTTGTTTGATACTAATGTTGGAGGTGGCTTTATAAACCTTGGACATTTTTGTCGCCACCGTTTCAGCATATGAAAAACTTCTACCACCAATGGAACGTTCTATTATTTCCACATATTTGGCTAACAGGGGTTCCACATCCGCTGGCATGTCGGAAACAACTGACCGTAACAATGACGATGGAATTTGATCGAACAACTGTAAGAAAAAATCATCATCGTCGGAGATTTCCATAAGAAGCATTATCAAAGCCTCAACATTATGTTTCTCATAGATATTGTTAACCAACTTATCATTAATCTCCTGTAAAATAAGCGAAAATGATTCTTCAGGGTTGTGATGAGGGTCAAGTGACGCCTTATAATCATTAATTGAATCAATTAGCTCAGCAACACTACTAAAGCGATCAGAGGGGTTTTGCTTTACAGCTTTTTGAATTATATACCAAAGGCCAGCTGGAACTCCATCATCTGATAAAAGCGCGGGAGTCTTTCCCGTGTACAGATGATAAAGCGTTTTTCCCAACTGGTATACATCAGTTTTAGCGTCAGCATTTCTTGCACCCTCTGGCAAGAATTGTTCTGGTGCCATATAAATTTCCGTACCTAATAGAGCCGTTGTTTTTGTAAGTATAGTGGAATCTCTGTCCATAAATTTAGCAAGTCCAAAATCCGAAACAACTATGCTACCGTCAGTCATTACCATTATGTTTTGGGGTTTTATATCTCTATGACATTCTCCAGCATTGTGTAGGGCCTGGACTCCTTGACAAACTTCCAAGAATATTTGTATTGATTTTTCACGATTTAGAGATAACTCCTCCAATATATCAAAAGTGGAGTAACGTGCTAATGGCATCGTATAATACGGAGGTGAACAATCTAAATTCATATCAAGGATTTTCATTACATTTTTGTGATCAACTCCACGTATAGCTCGAACTTCACGCTTAAATCGTCTAATAGAATCTTCATCTAAAAACTTACAACATTTTAAAGCAATTTCATTGTCTATACCAATTGGAATTACTTTAAAAACAAAACCCATACCACCCTCTCCCAATTGCTCGATGATTTCGTATTTATCTAAAAGGTCATTGGGGAAATCTATCATAGTCACCATCCTAACATGAAAATATGTTTTTTTCCTTCTCCACAACGATATCTCAATAAAATCAACAACTCAAATTCTCATAAAACACAGCTTTTATCTTCTTTGCATGTCTTAATAAATTATTCTTTTTTATAAGACGAATAACTTTATTGGTTTATTTAGAGCACTTTATATCTTTTAGATTTTTTATTGGATTACTTATTTCACATGGTTTTTAGAATTATTCAACATAATATTATTATATATGACAAATTGGACAAAACAATAGAACTATGTAATTAATAGGAAAAAGCTTTATATTAAGCCATTTTATGTAATAATCCCCATAATTATGATACTATCCACTATCAATGTCTATTAAATTCTTAATGTTGCCCATCTTGAGTGACGAATTCAATTAATCCTTAATGCTTAGATTCCACATCTTTTCCTTTATTTCCTCCAAAATACTTCAAAAAAACAAAAATTCTTAAGGGGTAGTAACATCTTTGCACTCTTATTTAATAAAGAAAAAAACATATCTTGTACAACTTTCAATGGAGTAAAAATCCAATAATAAAGGAATAAATGATTTTTTCCATAGGGGGTCTTTTTCCCCATTTTCCTTAAACAAATACGCAAAATACCCTTTCTTTACGCGAAATTGTTTATTTTCGCGTAAAAGTTAGACCCCCCTAAGCAAAAATTCCCGTGAAACTCTCGTTCACGGGAACCTAAAGCACACAGCTATATTCTCTTTAAATCGCCGTAACCGCTTGATATCAGGCTATTTTCGTTCTATCAACACCGCACACTCAACGTGCCTTGAACGGTCAAAAAAGATGCCGCTTGAAGCTGGTACCCCCTTGGAGGCAAGCTATATTGCAGAAATCAGTCGCCTGGGCAAGGTCATTTTTTCGTCGATTTGGTGCCTGATTTTGCGTTACAGTTCAAAGTGAATTGTAAGCAATAAAACCCTTAAAAGTGTGTTCATCTCTTGAAGGCTTTATTCGGTACAATTATTTCAATCAATCATCTGAGAAATCCCATCTTGCTTTTTGCTATAGATTTAATCGAAGATTTTACCGTGATGAAATATTCACTCGCTAACTTGCTGCAGTTTTTTCATCATATATCTTGGGGTATGCTGAATTAACGCGATAAGCTTATTATCTTTTAATAAAATTCATAAACTATCTTTCACTAAATCGATTATATATATCAAGTAATGACTTATCCAAGATCGACAAAGCATTTTCCTTGATTTCATGCGGAATACCATAAGCCGCCTCAGCGATGCTGCCGGTTATTGCGGCAAGAGTGTCGCTGTCACCGCCCAGTGAAATTGCATTTCTTATAGCATCCTCAAAATCAATGCTTTCAAGGAAAGCAATTATCGCCTCGGGTACTGTTTCCTGACAACTCTCATTGAAACTGTAATTTGGCCGTATTTCATCAAGAGAGCGGTTTAAATTATAGCCATATTTGTTTCCAATATAAGTCTTAATTTCTTCTTTTGTTTTGCCATTTCGGGCAAGGAATATGGCTGCAGCTGTTGCCTGAGCCCCCTTGATTCCTTCCGGGTGATTATGCGTTACAGCAGCGCAGATCTCAGCATATTTCTCAACCTCTGAAAGAGTATCGAAAGCCCAAGCCACCGGCGAAACCCGCATAGCCGATCCGTTCCCCCAGCTGTTATATGGATTGATGTCACCGGAAAACAGCCAACTGCCAAAACGTCCGCCATATCCTGAGTCAGGGTATAGACAACCATATTTTTTCATGGCGGCAATGAAATCTCCAGCACTGCCGCCATTCATCAATCCTTCTGCAATTGCCAGTGTCATCACAGTATCATCAGTAAAAAAGCATCCTGGGCTGAAAAGCGGAAAATCCTTGGTCTTTATGTTATTCCACTCGTAAACAGATCCTACTATATCTCCAATAATAGCACCAATCATTTATCTCCTACCCCCACGCTTTTTGAAGTCCTCTTCAATACGATCTTTCCAGTCTTCCGATATAGAGCGACTGGCGCGCATACAACTTACTGTCTCACTGATTACTTCATAATTAAGTAAAGTGCCTTCACTATCTGCATTATAATTTGTTGCCCTGTCTTTACTGATTCCAAAACGCTCTGCAGTTGCAATGGCATCAATGTTTGCACCTAGGAAAATGAACTCCCAGCCGTATTTGCTCTTTTGACGTTCAATCATCTGACGGACTTTTTCGTAGCTGAACTCTCTGCTGGCATTTTCCATACCATCAGTTGTTATTACGAACATAATATGTTCAGCTCTCTCATCTTCAGCTGTATGTTTCTGCACATTTCCAATTTTATTTATTGTTTTTCCCACTGCATCCAATAGTGCAGTACTGCCTCTTACAAAATACTCCCTATCCGTAATCGGTGCAATTCCTTTGAGGTTTATGCGGTCATGCAGCAGCTCAAATTTATCATCAAACAGAACAGTAGTTATTACAGCTTCGCCCGGCTCTTTTTTCTGCTTTTCCAGCATAGCATTATATCCGCCTATAGTATCGCTTTCAAGGCCGCTCATAGAGCCACTTCTGTCAAGAATAAATACCAATTCAGTTAAACCTTTTTTCATTGTCATGTCCTCCTCAAGTTTTTATTATGACTTAAGGATAACAGTTTTTTGTTCGTTAGAGGTCGCTTCAGGAGCGACATATTACAAAATAGCTTTTAATTAAATTCCTTGCTCTATCATTACTATCCTATATCGGATGCTTCATGCAAGAAGTAGTATTTACCATCTTTAATAATAATCTGAACATCTTCATCATAAATTTCTTCTGGTTTATTTAAAGCTTTCGGTTTAGGTTTGATTTGAGTGTTAATTTTTTGAACCAAACCTTGTTTTAAATCCTTGTATTTCCACTTATCATCCACAAAACCCGGTATTGCCGAAAAGAATCCTTCGACTCCGGTCTTTGTAATACGATTTTTACCCAAATCAATGCATAGTGATTTAACCTGTCTATCGTGCCACTGCTCCAGTAAATTTCTGGTTTGTACAGATTGTTCGAAAAACTTATTAAACAAGGAATAGCACATATCACTTGATATACCGCCTTTCCCTAATAAGTATGTCAATTTGCTGATTTCCTCAAGAACAGTAATTAATACATTCTGATATACAACCAGAATATTGAATTCATCAACTTTTTCCAGATACTCTTTATAATCGGGATTAGGACTTTTTTGAGAAATGTCGGTTATCGTTAAATTCACTTGTCCAAGTAGTTCAATTGCAATACCTTTTAAATTTTCTAAAGTTGTAAGTTTGATTTTTCTTTGTTCGTCATTTTCCATAATTTCAGAACTGAATTCAGAAATCTCCCCAACGCGAGAAAGTAAAGATAAAATCCTGCTCTTAAATTCCCTGTCTTGAAAGTCGCTTATTTGGTCTATGCTCTTTGTCATAGTTTCTAACTTGGAATTTATCTCAGACATATAATATTGCCCGACAACCAAAGAACCGACATTCATCACATTTGCAACACCGTTAGCTACCGAAGAAGCCTTTGAAATTTTTGTCGGGTCTACTTTAACTAAATTTGCGTGCCCTTTAACACCATTTGCACCATGAAAAATCCCACGGACAGCGCCTTCCATTTGCTTAGATTCTGCAAGGGTTGCACCACTTGGAATTACCGCTTTATATAACTCAACATTTTTAAGTGCTTTGTTTGTAATTGTTTTTGCTGCAGTTTCTACTGCTGCCGGAATAGTCTCTGAAATTCGGGCAATAACCGTACAATCAGTAATTTCATATAGACTTTTTTCATCAATTTCGGTTGTCACCGGCAGTCGCTCTATCGGTATGGTTATTCCGCTCTCTTGAACACTTTCTACCTCAAGAGCCTCAGAAGTAATCGGAGAAGAATTTACAGTGTCTAAAACATCTTTGCTTTTGGAATTAGCTTTTCTCCTTGATTTAATTACCAAGGCAGCAATCAAAGCAACGATAATTATAGTCAATATTATTATTAGAAAGTAATCCATGATTTCATCCTCCCAACAGATTCTGATCGAAAGCAAACAATGCTTCATTGATCTCAAAAACATTGTAATTGCCTTCGTCTATAAAATACTGAATAATAATATCAAATTTGCTACTGTTGGAAAGAGCAAACCCAGCTTTAAGCAGCAGGTCTTTCGTTTCGTCAGGATTCAGCCTCATTGCAATGGCAAAAGCAATTGCAGTAGGCTTGCTTGGTTTGTAATTTATATCATTGCGAATTTTAGAAAACAACTTTCGGTCTATATTTGCTTTCTTATAGGTTTCCGCATCTGTCATGCCTTTTTCATCAATTAACCGTAGCAGCATCTGTGAAAAGGTTTCGTCCATATGCTTTACAACATCGTCTAGGCTTCGCTTACGTTTTTTCAATGGTGCTTCCATAGGAGAAAGCAACGGTTCTTCAATATAATATTTTTTCAGCAGATGTCTTTCTTCAAATCTATTGCTGCGGTCTACTGGCCGTTCTTCTATGTACTTGTCATCAATATATTGTGCAATGGATGTAAACAGCTTCTCAGACAATGCAAATGCCGCCTTATCATACACAACCAGAAAGACCGTCATTTCATTGCTTAACAAAAAGTCTCCAATAACCGAAATCGCTATCTTTAGTGCTTTATCCTTGGGATACCCAAAGGCACCTGAAGATATTAATGGAAAGGCAATGCTCTCCAGTTTATAGTCTTTTGCTAATGCGAGTGAGTTTCTATAGCTATCTGCCAACAGCTTTTCCTCATCGCTTTTTCCATCATGCCAAATTGGCCCAACTGTATGGATAACGTACTTTGCAGGCAGATTGTACCCTTTTGTGATCTTTGCTTGTCCGATTTTGCACCCACCAAGGGCTCGGCATTCAACAAGCAGTTCCGATCCTGCGGCTCTATGGATTGCTCCGTCTACACCACCGCCTCCGAGCAGGGATGTGTTTGCTGCATTGACAATTGCATCAGCATGAACTTTTGTTATATCATTACGGATTATTTCAAGTGGCATAATCGCACCTCCAACTTAATCTGCCATACCAAGCGCATTATTCATGCTTATCAAGATGTTGGATAAGTCACTTGAAATGCTTTATTTCCCAATGCATACATGGTTGGCCTCCTAAGTATTCAGGATTATTTTAACCTTATATAATTGCCGGGCAGTGCTTCAAAGATTTCCGGATAATGGCCGCAGCGCGCTCTAATTTGGTTGTATTTTGCTTTCTCACCGTTTTTTTGAACATAAAGCTTTTTATCGTAAATAATATCTGCAAGTTCTGAGGCATGAAGAGTTCTATTTTTAGCTTCAGACAACACAATCTTCATAGCTTCCTGCAATGTGTAGGTGGTTCTGTCAGCAGACAGGTTAACCGGCATTTTATCATTTCCCTCATACTTTAAAAGGATATAGGCCGGTTCATTGTTTTCAAGAATAATTACTTTTCCTATTTCATCAACAGTTCTAAACACGGCTTCAGCTTCTTTCAATACTCTTTCTATAGATACTAAGCTATTAATGTTGATTTCCATAATTTTCACCTCAACATCAATATATCACGCCTCATATACATTTGTAAATACATTTGTTTAAACATTTGTTTTTTTGCCCATCATTTTATTAGGAAAAGAAAAGCAGCCGACCAAAAAAATATCGGACAGCTGCCACTAAAGCCAAATTACTCGATCTTTTACATGTATCATCCGTACATCCACTAATTGGGGGCTGCTGAACAGGATGTTATTTTCTCAATAAGCTAACCTGATCAGCCCGAAATTCTCTCTAATAAAATTGAGTATAAGAATCCGGAGCCTGCGCTCCAGGTTCATTACCAACAGCTGCATGGCGATAACAGTCTCACTGGTTTCTTTGAGACGTGCCATGATACGTCCGAGCCCATAAAACCGCTTACCTTCTCCGAATTTTCCTTCAACAGCGTTTCGTATTCCAGCATCCAGCCGTTCTTGTTTCTTTTGTTCTCTTAATAGTTCCTGATCTTTGGCTGGTCTGCCGAGCGGTGGACCGCTCAATCGAATGCCCAGTTTCTTGCAGTAGTTAAGGTTATCTCTGTTCCGGTAGATCTTGTCTGCCATCACGGCTTCTGGATAAAAACCATACCTTTGGTAGTAGTTTTCAACCGATTGCATGAGTGTCTTGCTTTCATTGAAAGCGTCAAAGCTCAAGCTCTCCATATAACTGAATCCGTTCACAACACTGATGGCAAGCTTAGCTCCAAATTCTACATCTGCGTTTGACTTGCCTCGTACTATGGGTCTGACAAAAGGCATATGCAGGCTGACGATGCGATCTTCTACCGAATGTTTACCCTGTTTGTACATTTCCAGCTGTTGCCAGTAGATTTCTTGACTGACGAGCAGATTGCGGTATTGGCGTTTAGTTAAGAGAGTCAGCGAACTTTTTTCAGCAAGAGTCTTAATGTTTTTCAGATCCCGTCGAATATATCGCAGCTGTCCTCCGATTCCTTTGCGGATCATCTTAGCAGTCTTATGTTTCTTTTTATCAATGTTCAGATAGCTTTTGCGTGCATTGCGACGGTAGGATCTGGGTTTCTTGAGAATCCCGGCATGCGGTGCATGCAGTACATCAATGATTTCTTCCAAAGCCTGCCGGGTTGTGTTCAAAAGCCAGATATCTGTAGGATAGTGAATATCCGCAGGGGTGCAGGTTGCATCCAGGATCAGCTTGCCTGAGTTCTTGGTTTCTGAAGGTTCTTCATTCGTTTTCTCTTCTTGTCCTGTATCATCAGAGTCTTCACCATCAGAAGGAGGGGTGTCGTCTGAGCCATCTGAGTCATCTGGGTCATCTGGGTTTTCTGGATATTCATGTTCTCCGGCTAGTCTGCTAGTAATCTCGTTGATTTCGTTGATAATATCCTTGTCCAAACGTTTGCGGAAATGGGTCATGAGTGAATGATTGAATGGCGGTTTATCTACAAATGCACTTAGGCCAATGAAATATTGCATGTACGGATTTTCTGTGATCTCTTCGACCGTGTCACGGTCAGATAATGATTTCACATTTTGAATGATCAGAGATCCGAGTGCCAAACGCACCGAATAGGCTTTTTGTCCGCGACTGACAGGAAAACTTCTGGCATACTTCTTCTCAACTTCGGCCCAGGGGATCATTAATGCGAGCTTACACCATTTATTGTCCGGGTTTAAGTTCCCGCCAAAAGGCAGAAAGAATTCGTGCGGAAATGTAATCTGCTGTTCGGTAGGTTTGTACATGAAAACACGCTCCCAAGTGCAAGGTTTTTTAACATAATATTTATGTTTACATGTACTATTTTACCAAAAGTCGGGGTTAAAACCCAGTGTTTATGCTGATTTTACCGTTATTCAGCAGCCCCTAATTAATGACTTTAAAACCTGTTCACCATAAATACCACGAGCAGCTTTGGCAAACCCTGTTTCCGTTTCACTGATTCTTTCGATGGGCCCAACAATTTTTGTTGAACCCAATTGTGTCGCATTTTCAGGGTTATACTCATGCCGTTTGACGAAGACAGCTCCGTGTCTCCGGCGTTGAGAACTGTTTTTTTATTGGATTTTTCAAGGGCGGCTTTGCTATATTTTACGTTCGTGACCGACGGCTTTAAGGTTTTATCTGCCGGATCGGATACATTTCTGCTTTCCTGGATCTCCTGTTGATTTTGTCTTTTTTGGTTTTCTGCATTCATTTCTTTTCACCTCGTATTTTAATAATTAAGATTTTGAATTAGTCTTTCGTCAACCAATTGAAAATAGGCGGAGACAAGGTACAAGTTACAATGGCTACTAATATAATAGTTCCGTTTAAACTACTGCTAATAATTCCAAGTTTTAGGGCCACTGCACCTGTCGCAATGATTAAACTCAGCCTTGATGATAGAAGAGTCGTTGCAGCAATTGATCTTTTCCACGAATAATTGATTTTTAGGAAGAATACCGGAGATAAGGTAACCGCGTAAACAGCAAGAACTAAAATTGGCAACAGGAAAAGCGAACTTGCATTATTGACAATATCCTTAAAGCTAAAATTAACCCCAACCATGATAAAGAAAATCGGTATGAATATGCCATAGGCTATGGCGTCCAGCTTATGAAAGACCTGACTTGTTTTCCGATCACTTACTAAGGAAATAATAACCCCCACCAAGAAAGCGCCAAGAATAACTTCAGTCTTTAAAAGCTGTGCAATGATGATAAATAAAATAAGAAGGGCAAATGATGCTCGAATTTTTATCTGAGAATTTTTATGGGCCAGTTGTTCAATAATCGGTAATTTTGAAATAACATTACCAAATTTCCAGATAATGATAAAGATGGGTATGAATAATAATATTAAAGCAATATCTTTCATGGAATCTGCGCTTTTGAAAGTGATATAGGACGACAATAGCAACATTGTAAATAAATCCGAAAATAACGCGGCCAGTAAAACGCTTTGCCCATATTGCGTGGTCAACATATCACGTTCTTTTAGAATTGGAACCACAACGCCGACCGATGTACTGGACAAAATAATTGTGAAGATAACGATATCGGGTATTAACCCAATGGCTTTAAGCCCAATTGATACGAATAACGAAAGAATAAAAGTTGTTGCAAATAGCAATAAGGCGATAAGAAAGGGGTGTTGGTGCCATTTTACATTCTTTGTCCTTGCCATTGATCTGATCATCTCAAAATCAATTTCCAACCCAGCCATAAACATGAGAAAAGCAAATCCTAGATTATAGAGCAGGTTTAGCCATTCGCTCCCTTGAATTAAGTCAAAACCGCTTTTCCCAATAATAATTCCTGCGATAATTTCCCCGACGACTATCGGGATAGAAATATATTTAATCTTTTTGACGATGAGTGGAATAATGAGAGCAATGACTGCAATGATTAAGAGCGGATAATAAGATATTCCTTCGGCCATAGGTCTTGCTCCTTTTCAAACATACTTCTGCCGTTGATACGATCATTACGCTGAGATAAAAAGAGACGCTAGACAACATCGATCGCCTAGCGTACGAAAACTACTTTTTAAATAGTTCCGGCCACTGAAGCCACCAGCGGTTCTCCTGTATTACTTCGGTACCATATCCGAAGAAATCATCGACATTCTTCAATAATTTTGCAGCAAGCTTAGATTTGGAAGCAGCGTAAATACCCACGGTATGGAACCAGCTATCCTCTTTATTGTTCCAGGGACAGGATTTCATACACACTCCGCACATGGCTCCTTTTGTATTGCAAATACGGAAAGATGTGCATTTCTTAATATCTGTGGGCCATTTTTCATAGTTATTAAACTTTGACGGATGATCATCTTGACTAATTGCACCCGATGGACATAGCGTGGCGCATTTTTTGCAAGTTACGCAAAATTCCCTTGCTCCGAAAGAAATAGGTCCATCTGGTTCCAAAGGCATATCCGTCGTTACGGCGGCCGCCTTAAATCGGAATCCGAGCCTCGGATGCACAATACTTTCACCCGTCCTCGACATTTCGCCTAACCCGGCGGCAACGAGCGCCGGTGCTAAAATCATTTGATAATTCCCGCAGTGATGGGCCCGGGCCGAATACCCCATGTTTCTTATATAACTGAAGTTTCGCACCCATAAAACAGCCGAAAATTCGGCTTAGAATAAGACGAAAAAACGATAAAAATCCGCATGAACACTAGGTTTTTGGTATAATAAGATGCTACTCCAAATCAACCAAAAATGAGGTGTTATCATGCGGAAACCTGTCAAAGAAATTGAAAACGTACTCCAAAATCACGGCTATTCGATTAACAATATTATATGTGAAGTTATGAAGACGTTCAAGCTTAAAACGCTTTGCCGCAAAGTTGGTTTTCTGAAACAGGATGGTTACAGTTCCGCGGAAATCCTCTCACTAATGTTGATGTTGCCCCTAATGTTACTGAAAAGTGTCCACGCGTTATATAAAAGCGATTTCCAAAAGGTTACTACTATGAAGAAAGATTCCATATATCGACTGAAGAACAATGAAAAAATGCCTTGGAGAGCATTGCTGATCGGTATATCCAAACAGTTTCAACGATTGGTTAATCCTACGAACGAAGTGGATGAAAAGTCCGCTTTCATTCTAGATGATACAACTCTTGCTAAGACAGGTCGAAGAATTGAACAAATGACCCAGGTGTTTGACCATGTTGCAGGGAAGAAAGGTAGCAAATTAGGCTTTAAAAATTTAACCCTTGGTTTCTTCGATGGTAAAAGCCTCACGCCTATAGACTTCACTTTACAAGTGGAAAAGCCCTTAAAAAAGGCAAGGCACCGTAAAGAACGGTTCAAAAAGCAACGAGACCCCAAATCTGCTGGGGCTAAACGGATCAGAGAATGCCATGTTAGCAAAATTTCGAACGGTCTGGATATGATAAAACGGGCGGTAAAACAGGGGTTTAAGGCTAAATATGTCCTGGTTGACAGCTGGTTCAGCAGTTACGAGTTCATTCAAACGATTCGAGGATTAGACAAAAAATCGATGCATTTGGTCTGTGGTGTTCGGCAAGATACGAGGAAGTATCGCTACAAAGAGACTTCCCTTAATGCCAGCCAATTAAAATCGGTCCTCAAAAGTGAGGGAAACGAAAAACGCTGTAGGAAACGGAATATCCGTTATTTCGAAGTCCTTGTTGATTATGAAGGAATCGGACAAATCAAACTGTATTTTTGCCGGTTTCCCTATCAAAAGAAATTTAGACTGTTCCTCTCGACGGATATATCTCTTAGTTTATTGAGTATGTTGGAGATTTACAGTATCCGTTGGACCATCGAAGTCTTTTTTAAGGAAGCCAAGCAGCATTTGAAGCTCGGGACTTGTCAATCGAGGGATTTCGATGCGCAGATTGCCCATATCACGACCTGCTATCTCCTCTATACACTCCTAGCCTATTTTCGACGAGTAAACGCCTACGAATCCTTAGAAGGATTATTTGCGGAAATCAAGGACGAACTCATAGAGAAGAATGTAGCGGAGCGGCTCTGGGAATTATTTGATGATTTGCTGCAAGTGGTGATCACCAGCATCGCCAAGTCTGGTTTAGTGGACATTTTGGAATTTAGGAATTCCAGTGAATATGAACATTTGAAAGAACTATTTGAGAATTCTTTTCTTAGTAATCAGCTTATAGCCCTTAAAAATGCCAGTTAATCGGTAATAATCAGAAGGAACCACTGGCATTAGGATACCTTTAAATTAGAGATACAAGGGTTTTGAGGGGTGCGAAACTTCAGTTATAAAATATAGTAAAGAGGATATTCATGACCTTTTATATCTAGGTTAATTCTATTCCCCAAATGTAGGGCTGATCCATCTTCATTGGACCCCATGCTATACACCTGTGACCCACAACAATAGGTTCAGTTAACTTATCCAGAAGCCCTGCCAGAGCTTGACCATAGGTGGAAGCATTGTCGGTGTCAATAGCATACGAGTGGACCATATCTGCGTTTTCAAGCGCTGCGGAGGTTCGGCCACAAAGATGGATCAGAAATCTCCCCCCAACTTCTTTTATTCCATTAATAATTCGTAGGTTTGATGAGCCGCTGAAATCCTGGTAAATAGTTGGTCCTATAACATCCGGTACACCTACCGCGTCCTCGTAGGAAATAATAGAGGCACCCCTTTTTACACCCTCAATACCATATTGAATAACACTCTTTTCAATAACAGCCATGATTTTCTTGATTTGCTCTGGATCCTTACGCAAGCCATGGTAAAAAATTGTATGATTTATCAAGGCATAAATAATCGTGAATGGACCGACAATGTTGAGTATTACTTTTTCACCCGACTCAGCCAGGATCCCCACAGCATCCAGTACTTCTCCAATTCGGCCTTTAGAAATATCTGGCGCTTGGATACCGGATAGTTCTTCAATAGACGAGAAGCGGTGGCCATTTGGTCTTGGTCGGTGCATAGCATCGCCCATTTTTATATATGCTCCGAAGGCTTCTGCTTCGACCGTGACACAAAAAGGTACCTTGGCAAACACATCGTCCTGGTATTTCTTTTGTACTCTGGCAAGAGCAACTATGTTATTTTTATCCGTGTAAGCCTTCGGAAAAGTTATCCCAGCTTCCCTTAGAACCTCTTCTGGAATATGATCTTGATTATGTCCAGGACATTTAAATTCCACCATTCTTCCCTCCAATAAAGTAAACTAGTAATATTTACTTAAAAGATTTTGAAGTACAATCTATTCCTATTCTTAACCTTCTCCAAACTAACCCGCGTTTTAGCCCGTCCATTGATCATGTTCACATAAAAGCACAGGCATCTCTAAAGGACCTATTGAAATCCGCTCTGAGCGAAAGTTCGACGTGAGTTGCCTTCCTAGCCAGATACTGTGCATGATTTCGCTCGTTTTCTGAAGAAAGCGCTAAAATTGCACCTTCTCCTGCTGCATTTCCTACAGAATAGACAACTCTCTCATCTACTCTTGGAAGCATTCCTATTGAGAGAATACTCTCTTTCCTGACAAAGCTACCAAATGCCCCAGCCAGCATCACCGCGTTTAAATCTCTTGCCTTAATGTCTGCTTCCTTCAAAAGAATTTCTGCTCCAGCCCTGACAGAAGCCTTTGCCATCTGTAATTCACGTACATCCCGCTGGGTTAAAACTATATCATCAGCATCTGTTGTGCCATAATAAAGGACAAAATCCTGTCCAGAGCTACTGTGACGTAACCGGTGCCACAATTCTTCTGGAATTTTCCCATCCAGGTCTTTTTGAGACATAATCCGGCCGTTGTTATTAATAATACCTGCTTTTACCAATTCCGAAACAGCGTCAATTAAACCGGAGCCACAAATCCCACATGGAGCAACATTTCCGATAACATCAACAGTCACCGTTTTATCAATACGTACTTTTTCTATAGCCCCTTTGACGGCTCTCATCCCCTGATAAATATGAGCACCTTCAAAAGCTGGCCCTGCAGCAGTAGAGCAGGTATACAGTTTTCCTTCACAGGCCAGTGCTATCTCTCCATTGGTGCCCAGATCAACCATCATCGCCGATCCGGTATCGTTATCTATCTTCACTGCTAACAAAGCCGCCACAGTATCAGAACCAACATATCCTGCAATGTTAGGCAACACGATAACCTGCGCATGATGATTGATTTCTAATCCCAAGGCATAGGCAGGGATTACTGTCATGGAAGAGAATGCAGGAATAAAAGGTGATTTTCCCAGTGCAGCGGGGGACAACCCTAAAAACAGATGGGACATGACGGTGTTTCCTACGACCAACACCTGATAGATGCTCCCAATATCAATTCCATTCTGCTGTGTCAATTCATTGATTATTTCATTTATGACACTTAATACATCTTCCTGCAAACATTTCAGACCGTTATCTTGTTCATTAGAAAACTGGATACGGGATATAACATCTGCCCCATAAGAATTCTGCTTATTAGTACGGGATGCGGCTCCTATTACAAGACCTTGACATAAATCCAGCAAAAAACCTGCAACAGTGGTTGTTCCAATATCCAATGCTACTCCATAGATTTTGTTACGTGTATCCCCTGCTTCTACTACCAATAATTCGTTTCCAGCCAGAACAGCAGTAACCTTAAAATCATTTTCCCGCAGGATAAATGGTATAGTAGATAATACATCGAGCCGCAAAGGATTAATTTGTTTCCCTTTCAACCCATCTATGAGGCGGTTTGCATCTGACCTGAAATCATGAACATGTGGTGTCTGTAATTCCAAGTATTCTTTTCTTAAATCTGTGTCCAGTAATACTTTTTTCGATTCCAGGCTCAATTTTCGAGATAATTCATTTCCTTTTTCCGGAACAAAAACCTCAAGATTACCATAGCCCCGGCACTGGCAAGCCAGGGCTATCCCCTTTTCTACATCTGATGAACTAAGAAATTTTTCCTCGACATTTGTTAATGGTTCTCTTGCCCCATGTTGAATGCGCACCCTGCATTTACCACAAGTTCCTTTGCCGCCGCATGTGGCTTCAATGGCTATACCAGCTTTTTGAGAGGCTTCTAAAATAGTTTTTTTTTCACCAGTCAAAATCATCTTCTCTTCAGGATAAAAAACTATTTTTCTGTCAGTCATAGCTTTCCTCCATTGCTCTTCGGAAACTGCTTAATTTCTTTTAAAGTTTGCCTAATGAGTGTTTCAAAATTTTTGCTGCCAATCCTTTGAATTTCCAGGGGTAGGTTAAGAAAGTCAGCTATTTCGCGAGCTTTCTTGTCAAGGGAGTTATCTTCCATGACATCCAAGTAGACAACTCGTTGATAATTCCGAAGCATCATTTCTTTAATCCTAGGCCGCTCTTTCCAATCCAAAGGCTCTACAACCAGCTTGTTAAAATTCCTGCATATGTCGTCTGTCAAAAAATAGGTTCCCGGCACTTTTTTAAGCATTTCCCGGTAGATGTCTTCACCGACATACATCGCATAACATAATTCGCCTGGAACCCTGATTGCCCCATGTTGATTAACTATTTCATCAATTCTGTAAGCACATTTGCCGTAAACAACAATTATTCCACTGTATATGCCTTTAAAGGAAGCGAGCAGTCCATTAATAGCAGCTGACAACTTGTCTGGATAAAGGTGCATAATCGCAGGCAGGTAAATAATGTCCGGCCGCTCATCTTCGTGCAATGCTTCGATAGCTTTTTCTAATGGAATTTTCAAAGTTCCGCAGGCGACAATTACGTTAGACATTTTTCACCCCAAAATTCACTTAAATACATGGTACAAAGGATGATCATGGCTGGCAGGCCTTACGCCATGCTGCATACAGCTATATGCAACCAAAGCATCAACTGCCGCCATGGACGGCACTATTTCCGTTTGTTTGATTCCATACATAATAAAGTCGGCACCCAAAAGCTGCAGGCTGGTCGCCATACTGGTTTTAGTGGAAGCTACTTCAATCTTGTTATACATAGAAGCTTTCTTCCACCCGGTAATCACCGTATGGGTTGGTGAACAGCCGGCAGGATATCCATATTTGTCTTTGAGCATATATATTGCTTTAGCTGCCGGTCCCGGCTCCACTATGTCCAGTACGGCCATGTCAAGCATCAGTTTTTCAAAACCATAGGACTTAGCCCGTTCAATCAGTGCTTCTGCAATATCTACTCTGCCCTGAGCTGTTGGCTTCTTTGAATTGTTCAACATAACTACGGTAGCCTTCAAACCATGCTTTTTTACTTCTTTCAGTTCCTCATCTTTACTCTCAACGTTTACGGAATCAAACACTGCCCTGTCCTGTAAACCAAGCTTGGCAGCCATTTCCACTCCGGCAATTCTCACTTTGGCAACCGTCCCATCAATGATGAACGGCAGATCTGTGTTGCGTCCGATGAATTCAACATAGGCACGCATAGCATTTTCGCTGGCTCCGACAATATCTATCATCAGAGGAAGTTTAACTTTTTTGCACATATCATCAATTTTGTTAATCCAGCCAAGGGCTCCTTCTTGATCAAAAGTTCCCTTTTCTTCATCTTTAACAAGCTTGTCACCCTGATAAAAGATGCTTGCCATTAATACTGTCGGATGCTGTCCAGGTTGGCCGCCGATTGTAACATTTCCAATTTGATAAATTTTCTGTTCAGCTTTGAATTTGAACAAATCGTCCCCCCCTTTACTCGTACCGCCCAAATTTTTCTGCAGCTCTAACCATGGCCTCTACATTTTCCGGCGGTACATCAGCGGTAATTTCACAACCCGGTGACAGCATGTACTGTCCGCCTTCCTTGGCGGCAGTGATGATCTCTCCGCATTTTTCCTCTACTTCCTCTGCGGAAGCCTGGGGCAAAAAGACAATATGGTCTAGGTTTCCGGCGAAACCAAGCTTTCCGGCATATTTCTTTTTAAACTTAAGCATGTCTGTGTGGTGCCCTAAACTGACCATCTGCAGTTTTTCCATGTCAGACAGAGCATCCCCATTTACATCAAGATGATTATTTACTTTCCCGCACATGTGCAAAATGTTATATTCGTAGGTGAGCGCCTGCTTTAGATATGGGATGAAAAACTCGGTCATCGTTGCGGGAGCGAACATCTGCAGATCGTGTTCACAGATCACCAAGAAAGATGCCCCGGCTTCTTTTAATGCTTGGGCATACGCGTTCACTACTTCTGTGCTTTTCTGAATCAGGGCATGCATAAATTCTTTTTTATTGATACTTCTGATGAAATTCTCATAGGGAAATAGCTGCATTGAGAAGGTAAACGGCCCGGTTACATACGCACCTACCGGAACGTCTGTACTTTCCGCCAGGATCCTCGTCCCCTCTACAGTCACTTTTGAACCAGGAGCTTTAGCAAAATCCGGCATCTTAAAATTTTTAATATCTTCTTCTGTTAAAATAGGATTCTTCGTGATCCACGGGTATTTGTCAGGGGGATAAAAAAGTGTTCCGCCGCACGCTTCAACTACCGGCCAACTTGGTTCCACCTGGATCGCCACCGAATCATACTTGTACCGATTTAATGCCTTTAGGTGCGCCTCAGCTGCTCTCCTCGCATCCTTGTACATTACATCAAAAGTTAAACCCTGACTAACTCCTGCATGATCTCCAACCTGGGCAAGTACAGGTACCCGATCAGGTATCTTTCCGTCTAAAGTAGCAAAAACTCTCTCTCTCGAATTCATGTCTTAGTCACCTCACAGTTTATTTAGTAGATCTTTCCAGTCGTCTTCTTTCCCTTCTTGGATGTGATAACTGGAAGGAGTGGTCCCAACCTTTTGACTGAACACCTTGCTGAAATAATCGGGATCCTGAAATCCGGTTTCACGCGCAATGGTCTTGATGGGAAGATTTGTATTCTCCAAAAGGACTTTAGCCCGTTCAATCCGAGATTGGATTACATATTCTTTAAATGTCATGCTCTCTTCTTTACTGAACAAAGTACTGAAATAGCTCATACTAAATCCCACATGGTCGGCTACTTCTTTCAATGTCAGCTGTTTTCTAAGGTTTTGCCGAACATATGACTTGGCTGAGTTAATGACGCGTTTAGTTGAGTCTAAAGGGTTCCATGAATTAATGTCTTCAGAAGTATTTTCTTCATCTTTCTCAGATATCAAATTTTGAGGATCTACCATTTTCCAAAAAGCATTGACAATTTCTCGCCGGTGTACCGGTTTCAGGAGATAATCTTTAGCTTGCAGATTTAAGGCCATGCGCAGCATAGGATAATCACCATAGGCTGATATGAATGTGAACTTTACCTCTGGATAATGCAACTTGATCTGTCCCGCTACATCCAATCCGTTTTTCCCTGGCATCCGTACATCTAAAAATGCTGCTGAAATATCCTGCTGGCTAAATATTCTCATTGCTTCATTACCGTCTTGTGCCTGAAAAACCTGGATATGGTAATTCTTGTCGCATCTTGCGTCACTGGTAATAGTTTCAATAATTACAGCCCGCTCCAATGATTCATCATCCGCAACCAATAATCGGATTGTCTCTGCCATAGTAGACCCTCCCTTACAGAAAACTAGACATTCCAGCATATAGGACTATTTAATCCAATTTATTCAGATTGATGGGGAAAGTCCCATATTTATTTAAAGCATCAATAAACGCACGGACATTTTCCACAGGTGACCCTTGGGGAATCGCACAAGGGTTAATCATACATCCACCATTACATGGATACAGCCCTTTGATATATTCCTTGACCTGATTTTCAATTATCTCTGGCGTACTTTCTCTGATCAACTCTGGCCCTACACCCACGACATAAGACTTATGAAAGGTATTAGCCAACTCCCGGAAAGTCTTCAGATCCCTGCTGGGTCCTTGCTGGGGATCAGGGTCAAGATTTGCCATAATAAAGGTACCCGTTGAAACCTGACGGGCCAAAAACCTAGTCCAGTCATCACCAAGAAGGTGCAAGCCCCAATAATAGTGTATAAATGGCAAAGGACTGGCACTTTGAATCATTCTGGCCAGATACGGTGTGTCGAATTCCCAAAGCTGCTCCGGCCTAAAGTTGGGCACGCTGTTCCAAGCTGCAATAGATGTAATCCCATGAATCCCGGTTTCTTTAAAAGCCTGAGCAAACTTTATGGCTGCCTGGGTACATGCCTCAACCACTCTGTGCATTAAAAGAGGCTTTGTTTTCATCCATTTAACGGCCAGAGGGTATCCCAAGATTTGTACGGCCACCGGGAGAGGCTGCATCGGCGTGGCAATTACTGCATACTCACCTTTTGTCTTTTTCACGAGCTGCTTAAACAGTTCCAGTCTGACCGGCATACGCCCTTCGGTACGTCCGTCCAAAGCTGCCACTTTTTCTTCCAGTTCTTCAACATCACGTTCACAGGTTATTGCTTCTTTAACAATTTGAGGGTTTGAATCTTTAGGTCTCTTTAAAGTACACCCTAGGATTTCTGCCTCGACAACGGTCGTTTCAATCCCTGGAAATACTACGTCATAGTCGAATTCTTCAAAAAACTTCACTATCGCATCCGAATGCTTTTCGGGATCTGCGGCCGCTTCACTGCAGGAGTAACCATACCGGTTGACAATCCATTCCGTGAACAAAAATCCTGTCGGTATCCTATCGGCATGCTCTTGGAACACCGTCAGAATGATCCTCTCAATGTGCTGCAGTTTCTGGCCCTTGTCCCTTTTATCAATGATGTTTTTTACCATTTCTATTTGCTCTTTACTGGCCATATTAATTATTCACCCCCCTATCAATCTTTTTGCTTCGCGTCTGGCTCCATCAGCGTCCTCAGCAAATCCGTCGCCACCGACCCGTTGAACATATTGTGGGAATACAGCTACTCCTCCCATAAGCACTTTCACTTTGTCCCGCAGAGATTCTTTGACCAGCAGGTCCATTGTGTCTTCAATCCCTTTTAGGGTGGTGGACATGTAAGAACCAAGGCCTAAAATCTCCGGTTGTTCCTTTTTTACCGCTTCAATAAACGTATCGGCTGAAACATCTACTCCCAAGTCTATTACTTCAAAACCATCTGCCCTTAATAGCGCAGCAACGATGTTCTTACCAATGTCATGGACATCTCCTTCAACGCTACCAATTACTACTTTTCCGATAGATTTAGGAGAAGCATCACCCGTCATATAAGGAATGAGTATCTGTACGCCGGCATTCATTGCCTCACCAGCCATCATTAGCTCAGGGAGAAAATATTCACCTGTCGCAAATTTCCGGCCTGCTTCTCTGGCTCCCGGTGACATTCCATTGATTATTTCTGTTGGAGTTAATCCTGCTTCAATCCCTTGACTCACCAATTCTTTGGTTAGATCATCATTACCGTTCGAAACTGCTTCAGTTAGCTGTTCTAAAATTTTTTTGCTCATTACATCTAATTCCTTTCTTTTTCTACTTTAATTGAGTCCTTTTGAAGTGGCCACCTTCAAAAAAATTTCACCCGTCCCAAGGAGTGTTTTGCTCTAGGAAAAGGTTATTGAGATAATAGATTCTATTTTATTTGATTAGTCCCTCTGGATTAATTTTTGTTGATCTGGAGAAAAATTTTGAATTTTCGTTTAATCGATATCCTTAAATACTTAATATAGATAAAATATAATCTTAAAGGAAAATGGAAAAAGATGATTTGCATCCCAAGAATACAAAGATATGGCTAAGAAAAGCTGGTGGAGTATGAGTGACAATAGTGAACTGTATCACTAATTACCTATAACTAGCGGCATAATTAATGTTACCTTAGTACCTTTGATATCCGGCGGCCCTGATAACTGCAATCCATATGCCTCGCCAAACGACCGTCTCAATCTTTGATGGATATTTTCCAGACTGGAACCAGGGCAATGGCACCAGTGATCACTTTCGGTAAAACGTCGAGTTTCAATACCTATTCCGTCATCAATGACATTGACTAACAAACGATTTCCCTGGATATCCTCATCAACCTTTATTAATAGGCGGTGTTTGCCGGGGACCGATTCGAACCCATGTTTGAATGCATTGTCTACCAGTGGTTGTAAAGTATAAGGAAGAATTTTCACGTTTAGATGTTCTTTTTTTACTATGATTCTTACGTTAATCCGGTTTCCAAACCTTAACTGTTGGATGCTCAAGTAAGAACTTATATGATCTAATTCCGTTTTCAAAAAGACCATTTCGATATTTCCCTCGATACCGTAACGGGCCACATCCGCTAAAGCAAAAACAGCTCTCTCAGTCTCAACTGCTCCTTCGGCAAACGCCAATCGGGCGATTACATTTAAGGCGTTAAAAAGGAAATGCGGGTTCATTTTGGCCTGCAGTTCCCTTAGTTCTGCATGTTTCAGCATCAACTGGTACTCAGTAATTTCTTTTTCCAGATTGCCTGTTTTTTGGATTTCTCGAAGCAGACGCTCTTGATAGGACATCAATTCTTGTTGATAACGGGAAAGACTTTCGGAAACTGTAAGATAATTAGCCAAGGTAGAAATTAATCTTGCAACGGCTGTAAACCGATCACCAGAAATCTTAGGGATAGTACTCAAATGTTTTAAATAATTCTCGTGTGGTCCATCTGTCCCTCCGGGCAAAGATTCCGCTTCCATGAGCTGAACTGGCCCGGTAATTAAACATCCTAAAAGAACATCATCTCGGGAATATAGAGGAGCAGAAATTAGAGTGAGACCGCAATGTCCTTTATAGACCTTGGAACTTTCATTGTTATAACTATTTTTCAAACCCGTTTCAAAACAGTATAAACATTGAAAGAAATGCTTTTTATTAGCAAAATAGGACTGGCACCAATTAGGGAAAGACCCTAATGGGGGAGATATGGGAACTGCTCTGTTATCAATGAAGACAATATTAATCGCTAAGACATTAAAAAACATATTATTAATTTCTTGCATTGTTTCTCGTGTAATAATCTCAGCTAAGTGGTATGTCCTGTCAATAATGGTACTTATTCTATTAATCGCCTTTGCTTTATCGTTGCTTTGCGCCACTACCATTCCCCCTTAGCAATTCTAGTTATATTATTAGTAGTAGTTATGCAGTTCTAGGATAATACTCCCAACTCCATAACCTTAGTTACAAAGATCGTGGCCAAAATTTATCAATAAGCCTTGAAAAATGCTCGGTTGCCGTGTCGAAATAGACTTGGATCAACTGCTCGCAACAGTGGATCAGAATCAAACATTTATTTCACCTTCTTTTCGTATCGTATACTTGCATTATTCTCTACAAAACCGAGGATCGATCCTCTACCTTTAGGATAAAGTTCCAAGATTTCAGTAGGAAACAAAAATAATTTTCAATCTAGAAGTCGGAAGAAACATTAAGCAGCATAGTAATTTCTTTAAAACCTCCTTTTTATTAGTGGACTGGTTTAAGTGTATATTTTAAAGAAATATATTTCTGTAAAGTAGGGGCTGCTGAACAGGATGTTATTTTCTCAATAAGCTAACCTGATCAGCCCGAAATTCTCTCTAATAAAATTGAGTATAAGAATCCGGAGCCTGCGCTCCAGGTTCATTACCAACAGCTGCATGGCGATAACAGTCTCACTGGTTTCTTTGAGACGTGCCATGATACGTCCGAGCCCATAAAACCGCTTACCTTCTCCGAATTTTCCTTCAACAGCGTTTCGTATTCCAGCATCCAGCCGTTCTTGTTTCTTTTGTTCTCTTAATAGTTCCTGATCTTTGGCTGGTCTGCCGAGCGGTGGACCGCTCAATCGAATGCCCAGTTTCTTGCAGTAGTTAAGGTTATCTCTGTTCCGGTAGATCTTGTCTGCCATCACGGCTTCTGGATAAAAACCATACCTTTGGTAGTAGTTTTCAACCGATTGCATGAGTGTCTTGCTTTCATTGAAAGCGTCAAAGCTCAAGCTCTCCATATAACTGAATCCGTTCACAACACTGATGGCAAGCTTAGCTCCAAATTCTACATCTGCGTTTGACTTGCCTCGTACTATGGGTCTGACAAAAGGCATATGCAGGCTGACGATGCGATCTTCTACCGAATGTTTACCCTGTTTGTACATTTCCAGCTGTTGCCAGTAGATTTCTTGACTGACGAGCAGATTGCGGTATTGGCGTTTAGTTAAGAGAGTCAGCGAACTTTTTTCAGCAAGAGTCTTAATGTTTTTCAGATCCCGTCGAATATATCGCAGCTGTCCTCCGATTCCTTTGCGGATCATCTTAGCAGTCTTATGTTTCTTTTTATCAATGTTCAGATAGCTTTTGCGTGCATTGCGACGGTAGGATCTGGGTTTCTTGAGAATCCCGGCATGCGGTGCATGCAGTACATCAATGATTTCTTCCAAAGCCTGCCGGGTTGTGTTCAAAAGCCAGATATCTGTAGGATAGTGAATATCCGCAGGGGTGCAGGTTGCATCCAGGATCAGCTTGCCTGAGTTCTTGGTTTCTGAAGGTTCTTCATTCGTTTTCTCTTCTTGTCCTGTATCATCAGAGTCTTCACCATCAGAAGGAGGGGTGTCGTCTGAGCCATCTGAGTCATCTGGGTCATCTGGGTTTTCTGGATATTCATGTTCTCCGGCTAGTCTGCTAGTAATCTCGTTGATTTCGTTGATAATATCCTTGTCCAAACGTTTGCGGAAATGGGTCATGAGTGAATGATTGAATGGCGGTTTATCTACAAATGCACTTAGGCCAATGAAATATTGCATGTACGGATTTTCTGTGATCTCTTCGACCGTGTCACGGTCAGATAATGATTTCACATTTTGAATGATCAGAGATCCGAGTGCCAAACGCACCGAATAGGCTTTTTGTCCGCGACTGACAGGAAAACTTCTGGCATACTTCTTCTCAACTTCGGCCCAGGGGATCATTAATGCGAGCTTACACCATTTATTGTCCGGGTTTAAGTTCCCGCCAAAAGGCAGAAAGAATTCGTGCGGAAATGTAATCTGCTGTTCGGTAGGTTTGTACATGAAAACACGCTCCCAAGTGCAAGGTTTTTTAACATAATATTTATGTTTACATGTACTATTTTACCAAAAGTCGGGGTTAAAACCCAGTGTTTATGCTGATTTTACCGTTATTCAGCAGCCCCTAATTGGTTCACAAAAATAGACATGAGTACATATGTACAAAACGCAAGTGCGATTGACACTGAAGGAAATTGTGGAAAAAGATTGAGTCTGACTCCAAATAAGCATTTCAGAAATTGCAAATGCATCGTCTACTTTAATTGCCAATAATCTCAGTAATTAAAAATATACTCAGCAATTTCACTTTTAATAGGTTGCTTATTAAGAATCACCCAACCATACTTTTTACCATATTCAGTAATCATTTTCTCCTTGAATTCCTCAGACAGCAGTTTTCTCTTTTCTTTGTCAAATTCCTTAATCATTTGAAATGGAATACGATACCTGTAATATCCATTATCCCATATCAAAAGGTCATCTTCGAAACATGATCCTGTTATACGTACTATACTTTTGACTTCATTATTGACTTTAAATAAGAGAAGATCTCCAGAATTCCACCTCTTTATGCTTGATTTTTCATCTCCCCACAAACCATATTCCAGACATAATTCATACTGCTTGTCATCAATTGAAGCAACTCGCATAATCATACTCTCACCTCATCAGTAATTAGTAGTTTATATTACCCAAGCCTCTCCGCCCTCGTACAAGCTTTGCTTCCCGCACTTTGGGCATGGATATTTTTCAAGGCTTATCGTTTGTCCTCCAATCCATCTGCTTCGGCTATTGCATAAGCAGCAGTTATCTCATTATAAAGCTTAGCAAGTCTTTCATCGCGCAATGGTTTTTTTAACTCACATTCCCAAACTACAATTACTCGCCAGCCGTTCTTTTGTAAAACATCAATATTTTCAGCGTCCCTCTGACGGTTACGTTCCAATTTAGGCTTCCAGTATTCGAGATTAGACTTAGGCATTACAAACCCTGGGCATCCGCTGTGAGAATGCCAGAAACAACCATTAACAAAGACAGCAGTTCGATATTTAGGGAAAACAGCATCCGGCTTGCCTGGATATCGTTTGTCATTTTTTCTGTATCGAAGTCCCCTTGAAAAAAGATACTTTCGTACTATTTCTTCAGGTTTGGTGTTTCCGCTTCGAATCCGCGACATGTTATAACTGCGTTCTTCAGTAGTATGGTTATCTGCCAAGAACACCCCTCCCGTCAGATACAGTAATATACTTCTTTTCCGGGCAGCTTGACGTTCGGAATCCAAATCTGCGCGCCATTCCATCCCTTATCTTTGTTTCCGGTGATTTTATACATCGTAAGTACAGCCTCGTCTGTAATTGAATCACCCAACGCACGATCGGTGGGTGAAAGCAATGTTCCTGTACCTTTACCAATATCCCTGTTACGCCGAACAATTAGTCTGCCTTGAGCGGAAGGATTTTCTGTCCTGATAGTTTGTATAAATCCTTTGAAGTCCTCTGGCTCCCAGTCATCAGATTCTGAGGTGATGTTTTCTAGAATTTCTTCAAACAGCCGGAGGTTAACGGAATATGTATCTTCTCCGAAACGCTCAAGAATACTATCCAATTTGCTGATATCCTTGTTTTCAGGGTAAAACGGGAAGTAGTTAACTCCGCCTGTAAATGTTTTGACAACCCCCTCATCAAGTACATTTTTTCTGGTTGGACGGAGCTTTTCGGGATAGTGAATATTCACTTCTTCCGGGCGCCCTTTTTCAATTTGAGAAATTATACTGTTATTTGCAGCATTAATTTCCGCAAACAGCTTATAAAGTACCGGAGGAATGAACACCCTCATTAATCCTAAGTCACGGTCATATCCAAACATACGGCTATGCTGCCACATTGTGTCAGCTTGCGGGCTTTTAGCAACACGGCAATAATATGTAGTTTGAAGTTTGGGGATTGTAACACCACGCCCGAGGCTGTTGCCTCCGACAATAATATTCACCCCGGACTCATACTTTACATTATCCTCAAAAGAATTCCGAGAGTTTATGACAAGAATATTAACTCCGTCAGTTTCAAGCATCAGAGTTATATTTTCCATTATCACATCAAATGGGCTGATACTCGGCTTTGTTGCTGCAAGGTCATTGTAGACCGCTGTAAAAGCTTCATTAACAAAAGGTTCATCAATCGACTGGAAAATTTCATTCAAATAATCTCCGACTTTTTCGGCAAATTTTTGATGCTGATCGGTTTTCACGCTTGGATGTATTAAAAAGTTTGATACCGTTCCTCCGTTCAGAAAAATCTCGGCAGATGAAACGAGATGGTAAAGGACAGCCTTTTTGAGACCGTTTTCGGCAAATTCGTCATCCTTAAGCAATTCTGTTGCTTCCTCATTATCGGTGAGAATGACATAAGGCGGACGATCATAGGGAAACAACTCATTTCCACCAATATAGCCTTTGCCGGGCGAAAAATAGTGAGTGAAATACGGACGCCATCCGCTTTGATATGACTGCAGAAGCAAAGCTTGAGGGGTCCCTGTAACCTGTATATAAATGCTGCTCGAAGCAGTCTTTTTTATTTCCTCCAAGTTTTTGTTGACCGTGCTTTGTTTGTTTCTATTAATCAGCGTATTCAAACTTGCGGCATCTGCCTCATCGTCCACGATGAACAATGGATTGCCTTCGCAGAAATGAGATGAAGAGAAGTTGTTCTTCCAGCGTTTTAAAACCTGACCATTTTTCTTCAGAACAACTATTGCAGGGCGCTTCATATTGTTCGTAAAGAAGGAGTATTCATCAGATTCACCGCAAACACAGAAATCAGGCAAATCCTTTCTCACACGATAAAGAGTCTGCTGTTGCAAAAGATTATTATCCGTAGTTAAAAGGACGAATAGTTTGAATCCCTCGTCGGCGGCAGAGCAAATAAGTCCGAAGAGATGGCTGGTCTTTCCGCTTTGAACATTTCCTTCGAGCAAACTCACAACGTGATCTTTGTATGAAAATGTCGTAATATAAGCCGGAGTAATTTTATCGACAGTATCCCTTACTGCATCAGCAAGCGCAGGATTTCCGCTCTCCGTCAAATGGTTTAGATAATTGTCTATGTAACTCATTAATGATTCACCCCAAAATCAAGATACCATAAATTTCCCGAACCCGCTTTTGTAAGAGAAAAGTTATCCCTTCCATATTGCTGAAATGTTTCGGGGGTAACAGGTTGTCCAACTTCAAGCACTCCTGCATTTTCTAACCGGCCTTTTATCCATTTGCCGAGTATTTTCAAATCATCTTCCGAACGGAAATTCTTGCTGTAATCCCCGCTGACTTTGCAGGAGAATTTCCATCCGTCGTCAGTTATGACGTCAAATACTGCTCCAGCTGTTTCTTTCTGCGGATATCCTGCCAAGGATGTTACTGTGCTTGGAACAATTAATTCCGCTTCATACCAATGGCGTGGCTGAATCACTCCGGTTCTTGTTATCAAACGTCCTTTACCGAAAAAAACATTAAGATTGCTTTTTTCCGGCACTTTTCCGTCTTTAACAAGCGGAATTACAAAGCGAGTATCCGTTAACGCGCTGACACAGTCAGCTAATCGATCATGAGGGATCTTCTCGACATGCTCATGATTCTCCAATAGAAGATTGTTTTGTCTGAAATCGTTTATTTCACAATCTGCAAGGTTGTCTGTGGCTTTTACGGAGAGATCTTCGATAAAGCTGCGCATTTTCTTTGCATTTTCCGGTTCGCGAAAAAGCGAAGAAGCCTCGTAAGTCCGGCTCCCGCTCTCAACAATACTACTCAGATTATTAGAGCCGATTATTCCTGCAAATGCACCGCTTGAATCTGAGTAACAATACAGTTTTCCATGGAATTTAAACGGCGTAACTAAGCGTACTTCCCCTCGTCCTTCTCCCCGTAAATAATCATTCAAATCACTGGCTGCGTTGTATTCAAGCTTAGTAAATTTGTCCCAACGGTGCATCCCAATCAGCAAATTAAGAGTCTCAATGTTTGAGTTATATGCTATGGTCTGCTTAAGTTCGGCCAATGAATCTGCAGTTATATAGCCAACAGCAATATCCATACGCGTTGCTTCAGGGATAAGTGAATAAAATGTGTCGGCAAATGTACGATACGGCGTATCAAGAGGCTTGTAATTGGAAAATAGAAATTCCATAGTGTATATCCTCCGTCATTTCATCTCTGAGGTTACGTAATCCAAACGTTCTTTCACGGTCATTTTTGACAGCTTATCAAAAATATCAGTCAAATCAGTATGTTGATACTCGCCGGAAAACAATGGCAATAATCTGCGTGCAACGGCACGGACCCCCTCCGGCGGTACTGCATTGCCTATTTGCCTCCGGACTTCAGTAATATTTCCGATGAATTCGAAATCATCCGGGAAAGATTGAAGCCGGGCGCGTTCTCGGTTCGTCAGCGCCCTCGGTTCGGGATAATGATATCCCCATGTGCCTCCGCCTCCGGCAGCAATAATTGTTTTAGCAGGTTCGCTGCGATTAATTCTTCTGTAGACATGGCTTATCATGCCTTTTACATACAGCGGATCATCTTTAGGGATATCTGTGAAATTACCTCCTTCAGGTATGCGTTCGAGCATTTGCCTTGTTTTAGGAAGACAATTGATAGGCTCATTATTAAATTTAACCTTTTTAACTCCTTCAAAAGCATCACCTGCGGTGACATACGGATGCGTACGCCCCTCTCCATGAGAGGGAAGAGGATGGATGAAATTAAACCCCGTGTCTTTGCGTATACCGACGATTAACAGCCTCTCACGGAACTGCGGCACGCCGTAGTCAGCAAAATTGTAAAGATGAGGTTTTACAACATAGCCTGGTTCTATGGATTCAAAATCCTTTATGATAGTCTCAATTGCCATTCTCTTGTTAGCGGTCAGCAGACCTTTGACATTTTCCGCAATAAAGGCTTTTGGTTTTTTGGCATCAACAAATTCAAGAAAATGCCTGTATAGCCCACCGCGCTTTCCGTTCAATCCCGGCTGTTTCCATATTACAGAGAAGTCCTGGCACGGGAAACCGCCGAGTACAATATCGCATTCAGGGATAGACTTATCCTTATACGGATCAATTTTTGTAATGTCTTCAAGTCTTATGACATCCCCAAAGTATTTTTTGAATGATGCTACTGCCCATTCAGAGAAATCGTTTGCCCAAACAGTAGTATATCCTTCAAGATGGAAGCCTAAGTCCAGACCGCCGCAGCCTGAGAATATCGATAAAACTGTCGGGGAAACGGGTTTCTTCTCATTGTCACTCATAGCCAAAACTCCCTAACTAAATAAATTTTATTCTGTTTCACTTCTGCCAAGCATTAAAAGTTCATTAACATCACATTTAAACAGGCAGCACAATCTAAGTACTGTCTCGAAATCAATGCGGGTAGCTTTGTCATTATAAAGGCTTGAAATAGTGTTCCTTGACAGTCCAGTTTTTTCATGAACGTCTTTAATGGAATATCTATACTTGCCCATTAACGTTGAAAGATTGCTTTTAAGTCGCAAAGATTCGTCCGCGCTCATGTTTCAGTCACGCTCCTTAATAAACTATATCCTAATTATTGTAACAAGGATATTTGGCATTGTCAATAGGATGGTTGCCGCAAATCTAACAATTTTATACAAACTTTTGAGCTTATTTGTTAAAAGTCATAAAGAGTTATTTGATACTCGTAAACAATAGCTAAAAATAAACTTACTCAATCTGCCAACACTAAAACCCTCAGCTGCTCTGAGGATTTTAGTCTTAACAGCTTAATATTCGACAGGAACAGCGGGGTTATAACTGTTCCTGCCTTATCTCTTACTCATAATATGAAACCCTCTGTTTCATAACAATCCCTGATTTAAACTGTATTTCAAGCGTATCCTCATTGATAACCTTTACACTTTGCAGAAGTCTGCGCACCAGATCGTCATCAAAGTCCCGAACCGCACAGGATACCTTTTTCAGGCAGGTGTCCATATCGCTGACCCTCTGCTGAAAATCTGCAGCCCGTTTTTGATCTCGGATGCTGTCCAGTTTCTTTTGCTTGAGCTCCTTAATCCGCTCCGCAATCTTATGATATTGTTCGTCAAAATCCTCGGTGATCGAACCCATCTTTGCGTTTTCCTCAATCAGAGTCAGCATTTCACCTTGCAGTTTTGCGATCTGTTCGTCATATTCGGTGGGTACATTCTTGGTGGAATAACTCCCGATTACCTGTATCACGTTTTCCCGGAAGGCGCCTACAAAATCACCCCGGTTTTCAACGACGCTGTTAATGGCTGTCATGACTGCTTCATTCAGAACATCCTCTTTCAGTGTGGGAGAGTGCTTGCAGTACTTGGTTCCGTTTTTCAGACGATTTTCGCAACGCCATACGGCGCTTTTCTGTCCGTTTTTGGACCAGACCTGTCTGCGGTACGGCTTCCCGCATTCCTTGCAGATCATGATATCGGATAGAGAGTATTTTGAGCTGTACTTGCTTTGCTCTTTTTTAGCCCGCCTTGTTGCCGCAGATTTGCACAGGCTTGCTCTCCTGGCCTTTTCCTCCTGTACCCGGTAAAAAAGCTCTTTTGGGATAATCGCTTCATGGTTGTCCTGTATGTAATACTGCTGAACGATGCCCTGGTTTTTCACTCGCTTTTTTGTAAGGAAATCTACCGTGTAGGTCTTTTGAAGAAGGGCATCACCCATGTACTTTTCATTTTGGAGCATCTGGTCGATCACGCTGGGGCACCACTCCTTTTTGCCGGTTACTGTAAGTATACCCTCGCTCTCTAAAATCTTCGCGATCTGGACGTAGCTGCTTCCTTCGAGAAAGAGGCGGAAAATTCGTCTGACTATTTCAGCTTCCTCCGGTACGATGACTAGATCTCCGTTCTCATCTTTTGTGTATCCCATAAATTTGTTGTGGTTAATTGACATGATCCCGTTCTCGAAGCGTCTGACCAGACCCCAGCGGGTGTTTTCACTCAGATTCCGGCTTTCCTCCTGCGCCTGGCTGCTTAAAATTGTGATCAGCAGTTCTCCAGACCCCTCCAGAGTGTTTACTCCCTCTTTTTCGAAGAAAATGGCGACATTCTTCTCTTTGAGTTTACGGATGTTCTGGAGGCAGTCTACTGTATTTCTGGCGAAGCGGCTGACGGATTTTGTGATGACCATATCGATCTTTCCTGCGAGGCAGTCCTCAATCATAGCATTAAAATCATCACGTTTTTTCGTGTTGGTCGCGGATTTTCCGTCATCAGCGTAAATCCCGGCCATCTTCCAATTTGGATTGCTCTTTATTTTCTCAGTGTAGTAGGTTATCTGAGCTTCATAGCTGCCTTCCTGCTGTTCCAGCAAAGTGCTGACGCGGCAGTAGGCGGCGACCCGCAGGGCTTTATACTGTATCTTGATACTCCGGTCGTATTCCGGCTGTGGGGGGATAATCGATATATTCTTTTTTTTCGCTACCGCAGTCTGCATCTTAGTTATCTCCTTTCCTGAATTCTTCATTTTTCATTTCTTCTGGTTTTTTGCCTAGATATTCTTTCTGCGCTTCAGGGCTTAATTGTTCTATACTTCCCACCCTCATATAAAAAACAATTTTTGAAGGTTTTTCGTTTTTTTGCGTATTCTTTGACTTAGCCATTTTTCGTTCCATCCTTTCTTCAGTGATTTATAAAAATCAGTATTTGGCCTCCAGAGTCAGCCCATTGATAAACTCGAAGGTCAATCTCTCATCCTTGTGTACTGTGATCTGTCGGATGACTTTCTGAAACAGTTCCTCGTCGAATCCGTGGAGAGATGGTCTGCCGGAAAATGCCTGCCTCATCTTTTCAGTATTGTGGGCGGCATCATCGACACGAGATGTTCTGTAAAGGGCTTTTGCCCGTTCAAAAATAAGAGCCGGAAGTTCTTTGGACGAATACCGTCCTTCTGCTTCCAGCTCTTTTATTTTTTTATCCAGCTTGATATATTCAAAGTTATTTACGGCGGGTTCCTTTTTGGGAATACGATCCAGACATTTCTGGTTTGTTATGATTCGATTGGCTATGGAAAGGAAAGCCGATCTGATCTGTTCATCTGTGAGAAAACTGTTACAACAGCAAACCTTGTTCTTGTGAATATATCTCTTGCATTTCCAGAAGGTCCGTTTTGTTGGCTTTCCGCAATGCTCTGCATATTTTCGGTAAACGTCGCCGCATTCCCCGCAGTGTAGGATGCCGGAAAAAACCGATTGACGGCTTGCGCTGTTAAGCTGTAGATTCCGTCCGAGCTTTTCGCATCGTTCACCTCGACGGCGCTGGACCTTTTCAAACAATTCTTTGTCAATGAGCGGGGGATAGAACTCGTCGCCCTGATATTTTACATTATCCAGTATTTTGCTGACCGTTCCATGATACCATTTGGGCTGATTGTTGGCGTTCGGGAGTCCTGCCGCCGTCATCGCTTTGGCTATGTCCAGAAGGGAAGCCCCGGATGCATACTCCTGAAAAATACATTTTACGACATTTGCTTTGGAATCGTCCAGTTGAATTTTCCCGTCCACCAGCTTATATCCGATGGGCATATGACGCTGTGCCATTCTGATCTTCCTCCTTCCCGATGGACTCTGTCAGCTCCAGCTTGTTGATCAGCCGGAAAGTTATTTGTTCTTTTTGTATAATGACATTCTCAACCGCTTGGGAGAATAAGTCCTCGCTGTATGCTTCAAGGATGCCGGGGTTGTTTTTGATGAGCTCCAGCAGAAGCTCGGCTCCGGCGATCTCCCGCTCAAATCCATTGTTGTCCAGAAGCTGGTTTCTTTTTTTCTTTGCCGCGGTGAGCTCCAGAGCAAGAGCATTCTGATGCTCTATAAAAACAGCAGGTTCCATGTATCCCTTCGATATCAATCGACTCAGGATATGTCCCTGCTCTGTGAGTTCCAATATTTTATTGTTGCGGTCCTCAATTTCCTGTTCCTGTTGTTCATCCATCCGAAGCTTTTTCAGCACTTCCAGCAGGGGGAGCAGAATGTCGGCATAATTGCTGGTCAGCTTGTTCCACATCAGGATAAAAGCGCATTGGAGGATATCTTCACGGACAGCCTTCTGTCCGCACTTGGTCTTATCCTCGATATGCTGATGGCAGCACCATTGGATTTTTTCATAGGGCTTACCGATGTAGATCTTCTGCCGGCGGAAGGTGCTTCCGCATTCACCGCAGAGGATTTTACTGCTGAAGCCATAACGGTTCTGGCATTTTTCAGAATCCACGGCATGTTGTTTGCTCCGGTATTCCATGATCTCCCTGACTGCCTCCGCCTGTTCGGGTGTTATGAGGGGTTCGTGGTTGTCCTCAATAAAATACTTAGGCACTTGCCCTCTGTTATGCTTTCGCTTGAAGGGAAGTACCTCAGTCGTATATGTTTTCTGTAACAGCAGATTACCGGAGTAAACAGGGTTTAGAAGAATCTCCCTGACCACACCGTCGCTCCATTTTTCACCGGAGCGAATTGTAGGGCAGCCTTCATCGGTCAGCTCCTTGGCAATCAGGTAGGTTCCTTTCCCGTGCAGGTAGTCCCGGAAAATCCGACGTACAACCGTGGCTTCTTCCTCCTTTATGACCAGCTCACCGTTCTCATCCTTGGTGTAGCCGTAGGCTGGGCAGCTTATTGTGAATGTACCATCATTGAAACGCTTCATAACCGCCCATTTGTTGTTGGTGGAGATGCTTTCAGCTTCTCCCTGTGCCAGTGAACTTAAAATGGTCAGCATCTGTTCACTTTTCTCCGACAGGCTGTTGATGTGTTCCTTTTCAAAATAAACGCCAATTCCAAGCTCTTTCAGCCTGCGGATCGCCTGGATGCTGTCCACCGTGTTTCTTGCAAAGCGGGTCACCGATTTGGTTATGACCATATCGATCTTCCCATCCTCGCAGTCTTTCATCATCCGCAAAAAGTCATCTCTCTTTTGCAACTTTGTACCGCTTCGTGCCTCGTCAGCGTAAATTCCGGAAAACTCCCAATCTTCCTGATTATCGATGAAATTCTTATAATAGTCCATCTGTACCGAGAAGGAATTGTGCTGTTCGCGGGAGTCGGTACTGACTCTGCAATAGGCGCAGACCCGCTTTTTAGGCTGTAACTGCTGGATAACTTGCTGCTTAACAGGACGAATAATTTGTACATTTTTTGCCATACGATTTTCTCCTTTCTTATTTTTGTCCTCCTGTTAGCAACACACACTACCACACAATTTCCCGGAAAGCTAGTGTTATTGCGCATATACTTGAGATAGTTCAGGCGTGAAGGTTTGCCTGTTCAAATCGTCGATTATTTTGTATTCATCAGAAGTTATAATGCCGTTTCGAAGCAGGATATTTAGGAATTTTATGGAGATTTTATACTGCACCTCATTGGATGCCTGAGTTCTTGACATGACAGCCCCTCCTTCCTAACGCAGAAAGAAGTCCAGACCCTGCTGTTCCAGACGGATTTCGCCCTCCAGTGGGGAATAAATCGCAATGCCCAACTGGTCTAGTCCCCGGAGAAATTCGAGCACTTGTGCTGTATCCCGTCCGATACGGTCAAGCCTTTTCACGACCAATACATCCATTTGATTTTCGCTTGCGGCCTTCTCGATCTCCAGAAGACCAGGACGGTTTAAATTCAGACCATTACCCAAATCTTCGGCGTAGCCGTCGACGGTAAAGCCCATCTGCTCCGCATAATCATAGAGTTCTTCCTTCTGACTTTTCAAGGTGCCATGTGTATCTTCCGGAGCATCAATCCGGCAATAGAGCCAAGCACGTAATTGTTCTTTCATAAAGACCTCCGTTCCGTATTTAATTAAAAGCCGGAGCTACAACATCCGCAGCTCGGCTTCCGTTACTTGTTGATCTTCTTCATACAAAAGCTTCGTAAATTCATCTTCGTTGGCGGTCAGTATCTCAGATGGCTCTTTTTCCCCCATCTGCATGGGTACCAGCTCTCTCAGGACTTCCTGCAGGAATGCTTGATCGGGGCACTGGTTGATGAACTCTCCAAAGGTATTTAAGATTAGTCTGTCTACCTGATCTGTCAGAACGATTTTATCTGTGTTTTCGCTATGAAGCATGATAAAATTTGCAATGTTTGCAGGGGAGTTCTCGAAATAAAAGACCTGACGCGTTCCGTCATAACCATATACATAGCCGACGGCCAGATCTTTTTCCAGCAATTCACTCAGTGATTTGTTGCTCATAACATTACCTCCTCGTTGGTATTTAATCTTACAAGGACGCGGCAGGATGGGAAAAGAGCATTAAAAATCCTGCCGCGTAGTTTCTAAGATCAAACGATCTCTTGTTCTTCATTTGGCTGCTTCTATTCGACACTACTTCCCGAAGCTAGGGCGGCAGCATAAAACGGCTTGTGGTCAGCAAGCCTCATAGGGATTTCACCTCTCCGTGGTTCTCACCGAGCTGCCCCCATTGCTTGAGTCTGTGGCTGGGCAGAAGTAGCTTTAACACTGTCCGTTTCATGGCGATACGGTCCACCATAGACCGTTTTTTGACCGGGCCTTGCCGCTCGTCGCCTTCGATGCCATCGGTTCGACGGATGTCTGTCACCCATCCGCAGGTAGTCTTGGCGCGCCCATCAATGTCGCTGCCGCTCATCACGGCCGGACAGATCATGTATTTATGCTGTCGGATATGAAATTTTCAAAGAGCGAAAGAGGGATAGAAAAAACCCCCTCACTTAATTGGCCGTTAAGTGAGAGGGTTCAGAACTAAAATTTTAAAATTTTTTAAATATCTATGCCCATCATCTTTCTGAGCTTTTCAAGGATTTTTTCCTGACGTTTACCAACGCCACGTTGCGTCATGCCAATCAATTCCCCATAACCTTGCTGGGTACCCCCATTGAAAAAGATATAGGAAATTAAAGTTTGATCCTCCATTGAAAGCCGCTCTATGCAAGACTTCATATCAGTTATCATGGTGTCTTTGATTGCACGATCTTCCACGCTTTCGCTCTGGTCTGAAAACTGGTAATTCTGTTCTTCAAGCCTATCGAGGGAATCTTCGCGGCTTGGAATGTATGTAACCGTTCCTTTCTCATAGTCGATGCTGCATCGTTCTGTTTTCAGATCATATCTACTGTACTTGATCTTCCGGTCAGATTGCTCCAGTACCTCATAGATTTCTTCTTTCATGTTAGGGTATAGCTTCCTGTAATCGGTCCGTTTTTTGCCTTCTTCCATAAGGCTTGTCCTCCATTTCGTGATTTTTGAAATCCGGAAACGAAGAACAAGCGGCGGTGAACGGCAGTGTGGCATACAGACCGCACTTTGACTGTTTGTGTTTACAGAGAAGAAAAAGTAACCTTCAGGTCGATAACGGTAGAATTGTGTCGAATAAAAAAAGTCCACAATTTGCAAGTCACAAATTGGGGACTTTTTTGTATCATTTTTAACTTGGAGGGGGGCTAAAGAATTTAATCCGTAGTCTTTATTTCAACACCAAAAAAAGTTGCGTATCTCTGGTCATATCCCTAGTCCTTTCTTTCGCCATAAGAAACCGCAAGCGAAAGCAGGGACACCAGTATCTCCAAAACAATTGGACAAAAGCTGTACAAAAAAACACAAAAACCTACCCATGGATGGGCAGGCTTCTGTTACAGCTTCCGGCAGCCAGGCTGTCTTAGCGCTTCATAAGCACCTTAGATCCTATGGCTTTGCGTCCCTACCTTTAGGCAGGTTTGCTCTTAGCACTATTCGATTTAATTTTTATTAAGTTCTCGCATAAGAAAAGGGGGCCAAGTATCCTAAATGTATGTCTAACGGTGCAGTAAAGTCTAGCTCTTCAAAACACCTCTTTTCTGTATAATTCGCCCACTTGAACTTTTATATCAAATATGTGTATAATTACCAATACCATTATATGCCACTTTTAAATAAAATTCAACAATTTAAATGTAAAAAATAGTAAATATTAATGCCGTGTTGTACGCTTAAGGCACAAAAAAACCACCTACCGGCGAAATCGGTAAGTGGCTGTCGTTTTATTTCTGTTGCAATCGGTTTATGTGGTTTAAAATCAATAGCATGTCGCTGTCGCTCAGCGTTTTCAGCCCTTCTACAGCTTTTTGGATCAATTCCGGATTGGATATCCTGTCATCAAAAAACTCCGCCGGAGTGATATCAAAATACTCGCAAATTGAGAAAAGCTCAGTTAACGGTGGAAGTGATTTTCCAGACGTGATATTGTAAATATAGCCTCTGCTGTGCCCCAGGTCATAACTCAACTTATATTCCGATATCCCTTTTTGCAATCTTAACTGCGTAATGCGGTCACGTACATATTTCTCATATTCATGCGTCGACACTGTAATCACCTCCAAAAACATCATAAGTGATAATTTGAGGCGACTAGTCCACGCATATATGTTGTTATGCTTGTAGTAGTCTAAAGATATATGTTACAATCATACATAATATGAAATTTTACACTATTATAAGTGAATTCATCGAATATCCTTGGATGATGACATATTTGCTTGTTGCTCTGCCATTGGATTTCCAATAGAGTCCAAGAATAAGACAGTGCAATAAACCGCAACGGAATATGCCGTTGCAGACAATACAAACATCGAGAAAGGAGAGGACCATATGCTGGGTTCTGATTTTCTTCAGGCAACTCCAGAAGAGAAGCTGATCATTATTCTGGTCTTACTTGGAGCTCTAGCTGTTGTCGGAATTGCTTCCTTAGTTTCCAAGAGAAGGAAGAAAAACTAGCGATGTAACTCCCGGTTAGATTGAGTTCTCCATGTCTTTGTCGGTTAATGCAATGGCTGTGGCATAAACCACACGCAAATCATGTGATGTACATAGATTAAGTATCCGTTCGAGTTTGTCCAGCATTTCCGTGTTCTTTACATCTGCCGGAAAGAATGCCCCATCTACTGAGAAATTCAGCGTGACGGCAATATTGTGGAGAAGCTCTAACGACGGCATTCTGCTTCCTGATTCTAATTGCTTGACATGGACAGGCGTTACTCCAAGCATTTCCGCCAGTTTTTCCTGGGTTAACTTATTTTCTAACCGGGCATTGCGGATGGCAGCCCCAAATTCTTTTCGATTCAACATAATATGCTTTAAGCCTCCTTTATAGTAATCTTAAAGAATACAGTTTAACTTGAAAATTAACGTAAAGTATATTAAAATGCATACTCATAGAATACTATAAAGTTGGCAAACTTATACGCAGCGGAGTAAGCTCCTACGAAAGGAGGCGAATAAGCTATGAAAATCGAAGTGAAAAATACTTCCTCTATCCGTGTTTTGATTTTATCGGATCGATTAATGGAGAAAGCCCAAGAATTAGCAGATTATATGACTTCAACCGGGGTTCAGGTCGTTGCTCTGACAACATCTAAGGAGCAGACATTGATATTCTGCGATGAGCGTATTGATTTTCTCATTATTGCAGGATACTTAAAAAACCGGCAGAATTATGGCATAATAGAAGAGTGTAGAAATCGGAGGCTCCCGGTCATCACGGTGCAGTGGGCGATGTTGGATTCTCTGATCTCTGACTACTGCAGAACGTATAAGATCCCGTTACGATTTGAACGCACTTTGCCAATGGATGAATTCATACTGTTCTTGCGGCAGCACCGCCCTTCACATATGATCCTTCCATATGAGGATAAATCGGCAATTCAGCAGGACTTTAAACCTGCTGACAGACACAAGAAAATTCTTATTTCAAGAATCAGGACGTTTTTGCAACACTGTTTATATTCTTGACATCAGTATTTTATAAAAGGAATCGATAAGTATGATATTTGATAGTTTAACGCAAGCAGTGGCATCCATAGGGATGCTACAAAAATATTATCCTGTTACTCGAATTTGGGATGGCAGCCATAAGCAAATGCTTTATGAAAGCGAGGAAACCGATAACCCCAAGGAAGCTCCCGTCTCATTCGAGGGATTTCATGAAGCAACATTCTCTATCAGAGAAAATGACGGCCTGCTTGAAATCGTCACCAGCATACCGATTACTATCGGCGGTCAGACTTGCTGTCTGGAGCTTATTCATCTCGGTGACATGAGAACCGGCTCGACCTCGCTTGAGCATATGCAAAAATTAGCAATCACAGACCCTCTGACAAATTTATATAACCGCAGGTATATTGACGAACAGCTTCCAATCGATTTAGAACGAACTTTCCGAAACAGTGATCCTATTTCGTTTATATATGCGGATATCGACTTCTTCAAAAAAGTCAATGACCAGTATGGACATATTGCCGGCGATCACATCCTGAAACAAATCGCATGTGTATTTCTCCGGCATATCCGAAAGAAGGATGGATGGGTGGCCCGTTATGGCGGGGATGAACTACTGGTTTGTCTGCCAGAGCTCAGCCGAAATACGGTCGTGAAAATAGCAAACCGCCTGCGCCATTCAGTGGAGAGTAAACGTTTTTATATCAATGATATTCACATAAAGATTACCTGCAGCTTTGGCGTACAAACCATAGATAAAACTAGCGGCGTCCATACAGTCGATCAGGTGGTGGAGCTTATGGACAAAAAACTCTACCAAGCAAAAAAGAAAGGCAGAAACAAAGTCGCATTATGAACTGCATTCGCAAGTCAGGCACTAAAAGAATACCTTCAGGCAAATAAAATCTCAGGAAGCTTTCGTCAGAAGCTGCCTGAGATTTTTACTGTATTATCGGCTGCGTTTCCTCAAAGAGCTTTTCAGGGCAATAATCGTGTCGGCAATAACTCGAACCTCTTGTTCACTGCAGTCCTGAACCGTCTGTGTAATTTCATTCTCAAAAATTTTCTTTGCCTTATCAAGGCTGTCACACACCAAGTCATCCAGCGATACGTTCAATGCGTTTGCGACCTGTACCAATGCCGGAAGGCTGACCTTTGTGTTACCGGTTTCGATGTGACTCATATGCGTCATCGAAAGTCCGGCCAGTTCTGCCAGCCGCTCCTGGCTCATACCGATTCGGGCTCTCGCGTCTTTTATCCTCTGCCCGATAGCCTTATAGTCCAGTTCCATAAACTCACCGTCCTTATTTTAACTGATTACTTGTATTGTATGCACAGTTGGCATATAATGGAATAGCCTTTATGCACATTATGACCACATAATTAAAACGGGAGTGAAAAAATGAATACGTTAGCTTGCGCGTTTGCAGGGCATAATCCATTACGTTTCCCTTTCGGGTACGATGAGGAGGACTATCTGTGTCAACAAATCAAAGCAACCCTGCTGATGCAAATCCTGGCTCTATACCAAAACGGAGTCACTGCTTTTTATTCGAATTGTGAGCCGGGCGCCCCTATGTGGGGTGCGGAGCTAGTCCTTGGACTTCAGCGTCGGGGTTCCGATATTCAGCTTCATTGCGTGCTGCCTTATGAGGAACAGGCCACGAAATGGACGCCCCAGCTTAGAAATCGCTATTTCTCGATTGCAGAGAGAAGCACCTCCGAATACACGCTTTGCACTCATTACGAACATGACTGTTATCTATTGTGCAATAAATATCTTGTTAACCGCTCCAATTTTGTACTCGCGGTCTATGATGATGATCCGCTCATATACCGGATGGAACCTGTAAGCCACCTCATTGCTTATGCCAAAAATAAAAACAGAGGGATCATCACCATACATCCGGACACCGGCTTACTTACGCCCATTACAATAACCCAAGGTCTGAAATAGTTCGTCCTTCTTGTTCTTTTTCTGCTGTTGAACACTCTTAGAGTGAGAGGTTCGCCTTCATGGTTCACCATGAACCCTTCCATGGTTCACAAAATGGACGGACTTTTCCCTTGGTGTAAAAATATATTTTTCTTCAATCAACTGCTATCTAACTTTTTCAGATAGAACATGTTGCTGCTCTTTCCGCCGTTTTCCCGCCAACGCTGTTCCTTGCGGAGATATCCGCTCTTTTCCAAGTCAGCAAGGGCGCGCTTGACGGTACTCCGGGACAGCTTCAGCTCCCTGGCGATGGTACCAATTGCCGGATAGCATTTACCTTCCTTGTCGGAGCGGTCGGAAAGATACATATAGACGGCTCTTGCACGGTGTGGCAGTTCGGAGGAATAAAGCGAGGTAAAGTACCCCATAGCGTCACCCCCTTGTAGATTCCTGTTTTTGAATAAAAGGGTCAAGATTGATCGTTGGTCCCGGCGTATGAAGCATTCCGCCTGATCCGGACTCAGGAGCTTTTGGTTCTTCCGGCATTTCTTCACAGGCGGCATGGCGCCGGATGATTTCTTCTTCAAGGGTGAAGCGGTCAGCGTACTCCACTATTCTGGCGGACTGCTCTGCGATTACGTATTGCTTCCCAAAGACAATGCCCCATTCCATGAACAGCTTCAGTCTGGTGCGCATGGGATACGCTCCGGTCTTGGTCACAATAAAATGTCCCTTGGGCATGGACTTCAATTCGTCAGGGGTCAGCAGTGGCCGCTCGATCATCTGCAGGGATTGGCTGGGATCGTTTTTGCCACGGCTGATGGAGCCGCTCATTACGGTTTTGCTGCCGAGGGCCTTCGACAATATCTGCGCGGATTCACTGTTGGGGGCGAAACCGCCGAACACCGTATCCTGACAGTTGTCGATAATGATGGCGGAACCCTCACGTCCGTAGTTTTTCTCCAATTGAGCAAACGATTGTATGATCGCTACAATAGACACGCGGCGGGAACGACTGGCGCTGAACATCATCTCCGCTGACTCGATTTTTGGTATGGTGCCGATTTCATCGAGGAACATCATCACTCGGTTGGGGAGTTTGCCGCCATGCTCGTCGGCCACCGAGAGGATTTCCCGGTAGAGCTGCTGAACGATCAGGCTGATGATGAAATACTTCGTGTTATCTTCTTCCGGCATGACTAGAAAAATGGCGCTTTTTTCGGTACAGAACCTTTCAGCGTCAATGGCCGTGTCAAAGCACAACACTTGCTCCAGTTCGGAGTCCAGAAAAGCGTTGAGCCTTGAAAGGGCAGTGGAGAGGACGCTCTGCATGGCCTGTTCCGCGGAATTGAGGGCCGCGCCTGCAAACCATTTGGTTTTGTGTTCATCCGGCAGGTGAGCCAGAAGGAGCTGGAACAGGGTGCGTCCCTTGACGCCGCTGGGCGCCAGCAGATCCTGAATCAGCTTGAACACGGACACAATGTGTCGCTGCTTCGGTTCGCAGTATTCTGCGATGAGCAGGATCACGGAGGTCAACAACCCTTCAGCCGCGTCATAGAAGAAGGCGTTCTGGCCTGCGGACGCCACATCAAACCCTCCAGAGTTGATGATGGTTTTGGCGGTAATCTTGGCATACTTTTCGGCTCTGGCCTTGTATGCCAGATTCCGAGGATTTGCTAGGTACAAATCCATGTATCGGTTGACAAGATGGAGCAGATTATTGCCGTCCGAGCGGGTGGGGTTTCTCAGATCGATGACAGCCACATGGTAGCCGTAGTGTTCCTTGGCGATACTGCCGTAGTTGCGGTAGAGGTCGCCTTTGGTGTCTGTGGTGATGAAGCTCATACCGCAGGCACAGGCATATTCCAGGTTTGGATAGAGGAAATTGGCGGTCTTTCCAACGCCTGCCGCGCCGATCATCAGGCAATGGATGTCATTGTCATCCACCAGCGCGTAGCCATGGGGCGCTGTATTGTCAAACAGCGAAGCCCTTCGCCAGCCGACAACCAACCCCTGGACGGTTGGGAGATTTTCTCCCTTACGCCATTTTTCCGGTTCGAACCTGACTTCCGTATAGGTATTTCTGATCTCCTGCTTTGATGCCCAGCGGGCCGTCCCGTGCTGCCCATCGCCCACCGTTTTAGACTTGATGCCGTTGAGTGTGTAGTAATGGGCAAGCAAGGATAAAAAGCCGATGACGCCGAACATGGTCAATGCCACAGCGATCAGGGTTATGATTTGGGATACTTGCACTTTGATCCCTCCTTTACATCGTCATTATTATATTTTCTGGTTGCTCCTGTTTTGGCAGCATTACCTGTGGTTCCATCTCAATGAACATCCTCGCCCTGACACAATCAAGAGCTAGGCGAAGATATGAGCTGCCAAGGCGCCGCTGATCTTCTACTCTGCGGATACCAGGCGTATTCACCATGCGGTTAATTTCCTCCAGAGCCCTCCGGATATCCTCCGTCCGGGTACGGAGCCAGCCTCTGTCCTCATGGGGGCGGTAGCTGGCCTGTAGTTTTCTCATAAGCTGATCTGTCGTCACCGGATGCTCCATCTGCCGGCACAGTTCCTTGGTCAAAAGCAGGGAACCTGCAGCCATGCACTCCAGACACTCTCTTACAGAGTCGACATTCTCCGGCGCAACTTTTCCCGAATTCACAAGAGGTTCCAGCGCGTCAAAGCAATCCGTCACGAATGCGCGGGTATCCCTGTGCGCTCTAATAGCCTCGCACAATTCGGAAAGCTCTGCGCACACCTGCGGAAGGAGCATCAGCTTCGGATGTTCCTCAGAGGGAATCGGCTCCACGCCGTGTTTGGCTTTCAGATCCTCGTTCCAGTCCTTGTAGGTGGATTGCATGATTGCTGTATTTGTGTATCCGTTTTCTACAAGAATGCTCTTCAGACGACCAACGGCTTCGATCCCCGCCTCGTCATGGTCCAAGCAGAGAACAACCTCATTCAGATGCGGATTTTGTCGGAGCTGCTGGAGCAGGGCGTGTTCCGACACCCCATCCAACGTGACATAGCTGTGTTCTTTCCAGTCCTTCAGGTGAAGCGTGATGAAAGACAGCATATCTACGGGAGCCTCAAAAACATACAGTTTACTGCTCTTTCCAATCCAGTGAAAGCTGTATCTCGGATCGCTGCCCTCCACGTTGCCCTTGTATGGTTCGCCTTGGGTATAGGTGCCACGCTTATGGGCATGCCGGGCGATTCCTTTTTCGTCCAGCCCGACAAACACGGCGTTGTGATATTCCTTGTCCTCGTAAATGAGTTTTTCATGGGCGAAATGTGTAAGGATATCCCGGTCAATGAAGCGCTGCTTGATGAGATAGGCAAACACCCGGCGCATATCGGGATTGGCCCCCGGCAGTGCGAAGTCTTTTTTAGGCGCCGGTGCGCTTTTTGAGGTCTGGTTCCACTCCACGCCAGCTTCACCACCAAGCAGCCATTGCACTGCTTCGGGAAAGCTCACGTTATAAAACTCCTGAACAAAATCAATAGCGTGGCCGCCCTCCTTGCGGCTGTGCCGGAACCACTCGTTCCCTCGGACAGTAACGCTGTCATGTCGTTTCCATCGCCACTCAGGGCCGGATCGGGTGAGCTTCTCTCCCTGGCGCTCAAGAAAGTCCACCAGGTCGACGGAGTTGGCGAGCTGTTTTTCTTCATCAGTAAAGTGAACATATGCCATTCCTTGGCACCCCCTTATCAATGCCTGCGCTTTCCGCAGCGGCGAAAAAAAGCCACCCGCTGTCTGGCAGGTGGTGTAAATGTGAAACGGTTGGGTTTTGCATCAGGCAGCACTTTTTTCTCCTGCCTGATAGGGTATTTTTTCTTCATAGGAGCACTCCTTTGCTTTAATAAGTGGTAAGCCTTTGCTCGTGGTCATCCTGGGCATGGCCTTGGGCAATCTTTTTCTCCCTGATCTTCCGCCGCAACTTACTCTCAACCTGTATACCTGGTCCGCCTGGAAGCCGTCGTTCTTCTTCACGGAATATCCGGCTCAAATGATGCAGAAGCCTTGTTGCCGCAAGGGAAAGGGAAGGATCACGGAAGGAGTCCTGATGGTCTAAGAAAAATTGCGCATAGACATTTCCTTGCTCAGCGGATAAGGTAAGCCAGCGTACAGCAGCTTCCCGGTCACGGGGAACATCTTTACCCAGCAGGCAGAGCTTCCCAAGGGTGTATTGGGCATACTGGTTGCCCTGCTCCGCAGAGGCGGTCAGCCATTTGATGGCAGTCTCCACATCCTTTGGTACATCCTCGCCCAGCTGGTAGAGCTTGCCGAGCTGGTATTGCGCGTATTGATTGTCCTGCTCCGCAGAGACGGTAAACCATCTAACGGCGGTCTTGGCATCCTTGGGAACATATTCGCCCTTGATATAGAGCCGGCCTAATTGATACTGCGCATACTGATTGCCTTGCTCCGCTGATTTCAGGAACAGCTCCATTGCCTTTTGGATGTCTCTTGCCACATTCTCGCCGGCGAGATATAGCTTTGCCAGCGCATATTGGGCAAACTGGTTGCCGAGCTCAGCTGACTGTGTCAGCCATTTTACTGCGGCTTCTATGTCTTTAGGTACTTCTGTTCCGGTAAGATATAGCTTGCCAAGGGCATACGCCGAGAAGGAATTATCCTGTGCAGCCGAGAGTGTAAACAGAGCGATGGCTTTCTGAATATCCTTATCTACTTGGATGCCGTCCCGGTACAGTTTTCCGAGGGCGTATTGTGCCAGAGCATTGCCATTGTCCGCAGCCTTTGTCAGCCACAGGATAGCCTGTTCAATATTTTCATGACCGCTGTCCGCGTCCAGATATAACTTACCAAGCATGTATTGGGCGTGTACATTGCCCAGCCGGGCAGCTTTTTCAAAATAGCCGATGGCGGCTTCCGTATCCTTCTCCGTGCCAGTGCCGGTGTACAGCATCTGACCCAAGCGGTATTGGAGCTTATCGTCGTGGCTCTGTTCCTCCAGTCTCTGAAACCCGAAGAAGGCTTCCTCAAAGTGCAGTTCAGCTTCTTCAGTATTTCTTACGGTACCTATACCGTCCCAGTACATCTTTGCTAGCTCATAATTGGCATAGGGAACATGCTGTCTTGCAGATCGGCGGTATAGTTCGAAGGCGGTCTGGTAATCCTGCTCAGCACCCTGCCCCCGGTAGTATAGGCCGGCTAGCGAATACTGCGCGTACTTGTGATTTTTTGAAACTGCCGTATCAAACCAGCCGGCCGCTTCCTCATAGTCCTGTGCCGTGCCGAGTCCTGCCGCATGCATTTTGCCGATGCGGTACTCTATGTACCGGTTTTCTTTTTCTGTTTCGATATCCATAAACGCCGATAAAGCTTTTTCATACCAACAAGAGGCTACATCTGCATCCATCTCCACACCCAACCCATCCGCATACATCCGGCCGAGGTCGTGCATGGTGAGAGCGTTGCCATCCTCGGCTTCCTCCAGAAACAACAGGAGGGCCTGTTCAAAGTCCGGCTCCGTATCATCGCTGCCATAGAGATAGGTTCGAGCTTCTTTATATCGGTCGCTCCATGCAATATGCGGTTTACCGGGTTCTATGCCATCGGAATCAGACGAGGATGCGCAGCCTTGGGCATCAGAAAGGTTGTAATCCTGATCTTCCGCTACTTCCTGAAACACAGCTTCCGGCTCTGCCAAGGGCTGTTCCGGCTCGTCATCCCCGGCAGCGGTTTCTTCCTCGTAGGTTGGTTTAGCGTTTTCATCGCCTTCAAAGGTGAGATGGTGATTGCCGAGGTCTACCGCCTCGGCAATCACCATGTTCTTGATCTGCTTGAATTCCTTTTGCTGTGAGAGCGGAATAGGTTCGGGCAGTTTGTCCTTATAGGTACGCAGGACTTCATTTCGCAGCTCATACCACTTGGCATAAGCTGCCGCGACGCGAGCGTCCTTTGCCAGCTCATCCACAATCTGATTGACCAGTTCCTTCAGCGGGACTTGCAGGTAGCCATATTGCTTTTTCCCTGTGGTATGATTCAGTTTCTCCGCCAGCCTGGACATCAGATCCTCAATCACCAGGTTCTCACAGGTTCCTGTACGCATCTGTTCCAAAAGCTCCCGCAGGGTATTCCGGCTCTGCTCTGTCAGCGTGTTGCGCTGGATCGTCTGCTCAGAGTAGATTTGCAGTAAATCCTGCTGAAAGATTTCCCGCGCCAGGCTGCTCCGCATGTTTTCAATGGCCTGTTTTGTGACGTAGCCCTTACGGGGATCGACCGAGTAAATGATCATATGGCAGTGCGGGTGATGGCTCTCGTCGTGAAACGCCGCATACCAGCGCAGGCTTTCCGGCGCGATTTTCATCTGCTCGGCAAATATATTGCGTTGTTGACGGAGGAGGGCTATCCATGCGGAGGCGTTATCGTATCCCAGCCGGGCAGCGTCCTCTCGCCTCATGGAAATGATGGGCGTCCAGATGTTCCCGGTATGCTCCGCCACTTTTTCGGCTACCTGTGACAGCACCAGCGGCTCATCCTCATCTGTGAACAGACCGTGGCTGCCCAGCTTTTCGGCACGGGGACGGGTTGCAATGTAGTTGACATAGACCTCCTGATGTGTCAGCTGATCCAGGTTGTGGTCAATGGCTGCAGTAATAAATGCCGATGCATTTTCGAGAGTCGGCTTATTTTGATAGTCCTCATATTCAAACAGGCTTTTGGAATCAGGAAAGTGGGTTAGAATGTCCCCGATGCGCTCTATCTGCTTTGGAGTAGCGGGTTGGTTCCGTCTGTACTGTGTAAGTTTTTCTACGCCTTCCCGCGTCCCCACATACTCGATCAGGTTCTTTACATGCTGCGGATCGTTTTTAATATATCCGCATTTGAAGATAATCCTTGGCATGGTTAATCACCCTTCTGGAATTTTACGACATCCTCGAAAGTTACTGAGCCAACCGATTTTTTCACGTCATTCACGCATTTGCCCCGCAGCCGGCGCAGGGTGTTTTCATCCACGTCCGCAGTGTTGGCGAGGATATTCATCATCATGGACATTTCAACCGCCAGCTTGAACATCAGCCGGGCCATACGGTTTTCTGATGAGCTGACAATGCCCGACATAGCCGAAGTGATGGCTGTCGGCAAAAATTTCATACCATCCTCTGCGGAGATATATCCGCTGTAAAAACGGATTGCTTTTTCAATAAACTCACTGCGGCTTTTGCAGTTATCCTTTTCCAGGATCGCATCCATACCTTCTATGGTACTGGGATAGAGCCAGAGCGGGATGCGGGTTTTGATTTCTTCACTCATAATTGGCCTCCTTGTCTGAAAAGCTCCGGAACCACCTGACGGGTGTACCCCGGAAAAGCCTTTGTTTTCTAGGTCAAGCGGCAGATTGGAGTGGGTTTTGACCACCTAGAAGGTGACCAACACCCTATTTAGGTGTACCCGCCGAACGTCCCCGACCCGCGTTGCGGGGCGGTGTTTATCGGCAGGTGGGCGCAAAGCGACCACCTGCCTTTAACCAGCATCGTTTTCATGCCCATGGTTCACCCCTGGAAGCCAGAATGATGGCTTCCCTCAACCCATCGCACAAAGCCCCAACACGGGGCTTACTTTCTCAGAGGTGTTACTTGCCATCCCTGCTGGGAAAATGCGACACAGGGGCGCACAGGCGGCAACACGCGCGAAGCTGGCTGAGAAAGAATGCGCTCCAGTGCATCATGCTGATATTTGTTGAACCACAGCTAGATAGATATGCCCATATATGCTCCCCCGTTCTATGTCCCTCTGGGGCCGCAGCGCGAACGGCAGAAAGAAAAAGAAAAAGCTACATGCCGATTGTCTGTGTCGGGCAGTCCAGCGAGGGTTCTGCCGTCAGCAGGTACCAGTTTCCATCGGCCTCATTGAAATTGCAGCTTTCAACGATCTGGTCTTTGAGTTCCTCCCAAGAGACCGGAATTTCCGTACCACTCACGCCTGCGTGAGCGTATAACTGATCCAACGGTCTGTCAGGCGGGAGGGTGACGTAGCCTCCGGGAGACATGATCTGGATTACATCGTTCGGATGCTCTTGCCGGAACTGCTCCAGCGTCATCGGTTCTTTCATACGTCGGTGCCTCCTTCCTGACTGTCAATACCAGCCCTGATTTCAGCTGGTACATGCTTTTCATAAAGAGTCTGCAGCTGAGCTTGCAGCTCGGCCTGCAGTGCTGTGTCATCCATATACTGCCGAATGATGCACAGCTTTTCAGTGTTATACCGGATTTGAATGGTATCCAGCTTCATGAGCTTCGCGCTCCTTTCCATGTGTTTTTGAGAAAAAATTGCCATGATGGTATACTTTCACGACGAATGCCGGGAAGTATACCATCATGGTTACAATTCATCCAGTGCATTGATCAGGCTGCTGGGAAGATCGCTCAGTTGAACAGCCCCATCCGGTTCCTCCTGTGCGTCCGTTGGAGTCAGTCGTAGCTTTCTTATTTCATCCCTGACTGCTTTTCGAACACACCTTTCCAGATGCTCTGCCTGATTTGCTGAAAGGATGCAGGTGACTACAAAATCGGAACGCTGTCTGACCGCCTGCTTTAAGAAGAGTGTTTCGGCTTCCCGGTGTCTTGGATTGTCCCTGTCGAAGGATAAAAAGTAGCGTTTTCGTTCTGCCATATCATCACCCCATCAGGAGCTTATACCCGTCTGCGTTGGCAAACCGGTTCAGCACCGCTACCGTATTCAGGTTATCATCGTACAGCCGGGATTCCAGCAGCTCCGCGCCGCCGCCCGCGAACACCGTTGGCAGCTTCAGATCGAGCCCCCGTTCCCGGAGGGCATTGAACAGCTCCTTACAATAAGCCGCAACCGTTTGATCCACCACAGCCGCAATCTGCTTGCTGTCGGTGTGCTGAATTTCGCCGCGGATGGCGTCTGTGATGAGTTCATCGGACAGCAGGATATCATTTTTCTGGAGCGCATCCTGTATGCGGCTGTACAGAGTGATGGTCCCCATGCGCAGGCTGGCGCAGCTCGACCTGTCCAGCTTGAAATTGTGGACTGTGAGCACATCCACGGTGTATCCGCCGATATCTACCAGCGTTATGCCCCGGTATTCTGACAGCCGCGGATAATACCGGCACAGTGCGGCATGCCCCTGGGCGAACACCTTACATTCCGTTATGTGGCAACGGTAGGAGGTGCCCTCGAACATAAACGAGACATTGCTCCGCAGAAAGTACCTGCGGAAAGCTTCCTTTTGGGTTCCATAACTGTCGATGGGCAGCCCCACGCCCAAGGCAATTTCCGCGTTGGTCGCGCCGGCTTTTTTCATGGCGTCCGCGATGGCCGGCAGCGTCAGAAGAAACGTATCCGGCTCCTTTGTTTTGTCCTGCTGGAAACGCAGGCGGCGTTCCCCGATGGCGTAATAGTTTCCCTCATAAAAGAGCTGCATCTCCAGCGTAATGAATTCCTTGTCGCTCACTGCGTAGCCAGAGGCATAGAGCATCCCCTCTGAGGATTTAACGTTGTAGTTTCCATTGTCCACTCCGAGCTTGATCATGATTGACACCCCCTTTTTCTTTTTCTGCAGATCACATGTTCATGGTCATGCCCTGGTTTTCCTGCTCGGCGAGACCTTCGGACTCGGAAGGTGCTTCCGGGACAGAGGCCGGTCCAGGCGCGGCCTGTTCCTTCTGGCGGCGGGCCTGCCGTGCAGGTCGTTCCTTGGAGTTGGCAGGCTGTTCCGGCACCGGTACCTGCTGTTGCACAGGAGCCTGTTCCGTGCGGCTCTCCACATACTCCCGCACCTGTGCGGGTACCATTTTTTCGTAAGTCTTGTCTAGAAAATCCTGCAGCTCCTGTTCAATGGTCTGGTCTTTTTTGCCGATAAAAAAGCGGAGAGCTTCCAGCTTCTCCGTAGGGAAGGATACATTCAGTTCAGTCATACTCATATTTTTTCCTCCTAATTAGATTTAATTATTTGTAGTAATAAAAGAGCCATTTCAAATCGTTACTCCATTTTCATCCCGCCGATATATGGAGCAGGTTCAGTAGATTGTCCCTGAAACTCCATACGCTTTTCCTTTGCCCAATCGGGTAAATTGTTTTCCTTAAGTACCCCGATAAAGTCATGACGGTTCCAACGGGTTTCTTCTCCGTCACCAAGACAGGTCGCATACACTGCCCGACCGGAGCCGGTCGGTCTACAGCCAAATCCCCCGGTTGCCAGCCAGAGCTGATCCTGCTGGCTCCAACAGCTTTCCTTGAGACTGTCAGTAGACAGCACCAACACTCTGCCTTCATAGTCTATTTCTCCGGAATCCTGTTCACAGTGCGTGTAGTCAAATAGCCCCAGTGCTTGGTATGTGCGGCGGTACTGGTTGATAAAGCCATCTAATACGGCAGGATGGCTGTCTACTACGAAATCAAGATTTCGGCTGTTCCCTGTAAAACTGTCCATATCCAATGGAATATAAGTTCCTTTTGCCCATAACTTATTGTCATGAGAAAAGCGTCCATCCCATTCCTTCTGCTGCACGGTATTTGCCAACACCCAATTAACACGTTTAAATCCGTATTCCGCGATGACGCTCTCAGCGCAGCTGGCACTGAGATGCATCCCGTCGAAGTCTCGGCGAATCGCTTCCTCAATAGCATTTTTGCAGGAGATGTTCTCCCTACGGCTATCCCGCCACAGGGCAAGCTGGTCGAGACGTTTTGCTTCTTCACACGAATATGGATAAATATAAAAAGATTTATCGGTCATAAGCCATTCCTCCTTAAAATTTCATTGTCATGCCGGATTCCTCCGGTCCCTGCTCGGCCGCACCTTCCTGAATGTTAGGACAGTAACCCGAGAACATGACCATGTCGAAGCCGTACTCCATGGGTTCAACCGACGCCATTTCGCATCTTGCTTCTAAAACATTCAACAACATGGAAGTGATGTTGCTGGTAGGGTCAAGGGTAACATGATACTTGTCTCTGAGTTCTCCAAAGTGAACGGCCCAGACGCCGCTTCTGGTGTTTTGCGTCCCCTCCCGGACGAGCTGATCAGCCAGCTCATTCAGCCGGGCAGTTACAAAGTCTCTCGCTCCCGGCAGGAGGCTGGCATACCTGGCATAGTCGTAACCTTCGCTTTGAACTAGGATGCCTTCCGTGCTATTTTCACCGAGCACCAGAAGGCAATGTTGGATGCCGTTTCCATCCTGATACATCCTGTTTTTATTCTCTGCGATGAAATCGGCATCGCAGATCAGGTTGGAGCGAAAACGGGCATATTCTGTTGCCGGAAGCTCCACGATGTTTTCGATGACACAGTCTCTCGCAGGAAATTCGTTGGTCTTTCTCTCAAAGACCGCCTTCAAATTCAGCATGGTTTTCTCCTTTCCGCCTGTCCATCCGACAGGCCATGGTTGATATTATTTGGTTTCATAGCTGATATACGGGACCTCCAGCCACGCTTTCCAACCGCGGCCTTCGAGCTTTGTTTTGACGACGCAGTATTTTGTTCCCATCGCTTCGATCACTTCTCCATTGCCGATATACACACCGATGTGCCCCGATTTCCAAACGGCCAAGCCCGGCGTGTCAGGCATGGTATCCATGGAGCCTTTGACGGTAGCGGCATTGTACATGCCGTCCGCGCCCACATCCGGCATGCCGTTGGTTCCATACTCGATTGCCTTGGTGTCCGGGTTATACCAGCCATAGCCTTTGATGAGTCCGACACAGTCCGTTGTCCTGCCGCCCAGCCAGTTCTCGCGGATGAAATCTTCATAGTCACCCACGCCGTCCGGGTACTGCTTCAGCTTGTATTCAAACAGCGAGTCTGTCAGAACGTCGCCGTAGGTACCCCATACATACCCCCAGCCGGAGTTAAAGGCATTTTCGGCATAGGTCACCAGATCCAGGTTGTTTTTGGTTTCCGGGTGGAGCAGGGTTAGTCCGTCTAATGCGGTACCGCCTTTGCCGCCGTATTCAATCTCCCCGGTATACGATCCGGCACCGCCATAGACAATCCTCTGGTAGATCTGCAGTGCGTTAGCCTTTGACTCCTTCGTGACCGGAATCCCTGACGCTTCGAGATTTGCGTATGCCGTGTCCAGACTGGCTGGGACAGCAACCGTGTGATTCTCGGAATCCTTTTCATAAGTCACAAAGCAGTTCACGAAGGCACGGGCCTCGGCGTCGGACAGGGAGAGATTTTTCGCGCCGAAATACAGAGAATAAAAAATGGCTTTAATGCGGACATTGTCCAGTGTGCCGCCGTTCATCCCGGCCTCCGTGTCAGCTATCGCCTGATCCAGAACAGAAAAGCAACCGCTCATGTCCTCAATGTAGACCGTGTATTCGGCAGGGACAGAGGAACCAGCAACGCTGCCATTGAAACACAGGTCAATGGCGGCGTTGTTATGCTGTGATGTGCCGGAGAGTAGGCTGAGTATCATGACGATCACGAGAATAAAGGGCGTAAGGATGGCTGCAATCAGGACGCCTACCGCCTTCCATGTTCGCTTGTCGGTAGCGGCGGCGATGGCGGCTTTCACCGCAAGGGTAATAGTTGCAGGGTCTGCCACTGAGTTTCCTCCTTTCAAAACGAAACAGGATGCCTCCGACTAAACGGAAAGCACCCTGTTTCTATGTACTTCATATTTTGCTGTTTTACAGCTTCATTGGATCAATCATCCGAATTTCTTTAGCTCTGTGCCGGGCAAACCGCACCGTATCCACGAGAATGCCTCCTTTGTATATACCTATTTAGCATAGCAGTGCTGTTAGTGCCGTCACCGAGCCCACAATGTTCATCGTCCACCCGCCTTTCCAAACAACTCCGACTTGTATTCCGGTGCCTGAACCATGAGGTTGTACCGCTCGTTGCCGCATTTGTATAAACACACGCCGCGCTGCGGATACCGGATAAGGTCGTACTCAGACTTCTCCAGTTGAAGCGTATCCATATAGAATCGGGCGTCGATAGAACCGGCGTTGAACAGGAATTGGTGAGTCGGGATGGAGAACAGGGGCTTCGTCAGCTCCCGGATATGCTCCACGTTGAAATCCTCCAGATTTTGCGACGCCAGTATGACCGCACTTTCCTTTTTGCGGACACGCTTCATAAAGTTTCGGATGTATTCGATAGCCGTCAGGTTGGTCAGGAACAGGTACAGCTCGTCGATGCTGGCAGCGGTGTTTCCTGTAGTGAGCAGCTCGTTTGACATGTACGACAAAATATTAAACAGCAGGGCGTTTCGCAGGTTTTTACTTGCCTGCAGAAGCCCTTTGACGCCGAAGGTCACAAATTCATTGCTGGCGATATTGGTGTGTCCGTTGAAAAATTTAGACTCCGCGCCCTTACACAGGGAGTGGAGTCCAAGGCAGATTTCCCGCAGGATATCGGCGGTATAGAGCTGACGCCTGCCCTCATCAAAGATCTTGTATTCTTGCTCGATCAGGTCATACAGGTCGGACAGGATCGGATAGTCCGTTGGCTTTAAGCGATCAAAGTTGCTGTGGTCCGTGATGCTCCACTTGTCGTAGAGCTTGCCCAGCATGATTTCTATGGTGTCGATCTGGCGGTCATTAAAATCCTTATAGGCACGGAAGAAATCTTTCAGGAAGCTGATGTGCTGGCTGAGCTTGCTTGTCTGACGGAACGCCTGGGGCGCTTCCGTGTCCTTGGGATCGCCACTTTCATCCCATGACTTCGGCTCCAGAACATTGATGATAAATTCGCCGCTCATTAGGTCAATGAAACATCCGCCAAGGTTTATGGTCAGTTCCTCGTACTCCATCTCAGGATCAAGCGCCAAGATATGCATACCTGTTTCCCGCAGGTTGGTCAGGATGAGTTTTAGCAGATAGCTCTTACCCTGGCCGCTGTTTCCGAGGATGAGGATATTGGCATTGGTCTTGTCATCAGCGCGGCGGTTGAAATCCACGAGGATGTTGCTGCCGAACTTATCTCGCCCGATGCAGAAACCATTGGGATCGGTTTTCCCTGAATAATTAAAAGGGTAGAGGTTTGCAACGGAGCTGGCAGGCAGCACCCGTTCGAATTGATCCCCGAACACGTTCCAGCCCGATGGCATGACCGAAAGAAATCCCTGCTGTTGACGGAGCAGGAGTCTGTCCACATTGAGCTTGCTCCTGACAAGCTCGGTTAGCACCTCCGTTTGCAGGAGCTTGAGTTGGTCAAGGTCATTGGAGAACAGCTCGATATATACTGCTGTGTGCAGGAGCGGCTCTTTGCTCCGGTGCATCTGCGCTACGATATTGGCGACGTCCTGCAGGTTGCTTTCTGCCGTGACCGTCTGCTGGAGATCCTGGGTGCTGCTTCTTTGCATCCGGTTTTTATTAGCGGCATTGCTTATGATCTTCTTTTCCTCAACAGGAGACACATGCCGGGTATAGATGTGCAGGGTAACACCATCCTTTTCCCCCAGGTGCCGCAGGATGGCCTGCTCACCGGTTTCCGTTGGATATTCACGCAATGCCCACACGCATCGGTAAGTGTTGCCGCAGATAAAATGATCGGTGTTAAATTTTACAATGGAGGGAGCGATCATATCGAGGAATTCCTGTATGCGGATATCCTCCTGTGGTGTGTTCTGTGGTTTGATTCTTCTTGACATTGGCTTACCATCCTTTCTGGTCTTGATTGAAATAAAAAAAGACCGCCACCTTTGTGACGGCATGGGAATAAAGCGATTTTCTCTTGACTTTTCTTTCTTGCAGAGTTGATATATACACCAACGGAGATTTTTCGGAAAAATAAAAGCGTCATGGCAGGCAGATATGTTACTAGCATATCCGCCCTGCACAAGGTGAAGAGACCACCCTGCACAACCGTTAAACGGCACCATGACAAGGCTATTTTATCTTGTTTTTTATGGCTGCACAAGGATAAACTTTCGCGTGTGCAAGGGAACCGGGCAAGCAAGCCCCGCCTTTGCATGCGTTTTTATACTTAGGGAAATTTCCGACCAAATTATGAAAGGTCGGGATCATATGAACATCTTTGAAAACAGGAGCAGCTTTATTGGCACCTTTGAACCGGAGCGTACAAAAAACTCTGTTCAAAATCTCTTTAAACTTGCAAAAGAAATCCGTGAAAAGCTCGGCAAACAAGGCTATCTGCTTGACAGCTATCTATCCTCTGTGCTGGAAGCCGCAAACAACACCTTGCTCTACGAAGCCGCTGAAAAAGGCTTTGAAGCAGGTTCTGAGCTTCAAAATCTCTGCTATGCCGTGATGGATGGCAGCGGGGCACTGGAAGAACATCCTTTTTATCAAACTGTAAAACAGTCCTTCGATTTGCAACAGGACACCTATCAGGAAAGAACAACAATTATGAGCTTGCACAGCGTCTTATTAGCCGATACGTTTATGGATTATGCCACTCAGTCTTATGTGCGGGAACAGGTTGGTATGTTGAATATCCTGGATGATGTAAAACTATGCGAGCTTTATAAAAAAATCATTCTCCTTGTTGATGAAAACTTGATGGAACAATTAAATCTCGCGCTTAAGGAACGGTTTTTTATTGTGCCTGTGGTTGCAGGGTTCATGCAGGGACTCACCAACGATCTTTTATACAGTTTGACCTATCGTGACAGTGAAACAAGCAGACAAATATTTCAGTTGATTATGGATGACATGTCTATAGAATAATTCATATATGAAAAGGCAACCGGCAAGCCTTATGACAGCAGCATTTGCCGGTTGCTTTCTTGTGCTGTTTTTTCTCTCTGTAAAGGCGGGAAAATCAGTCATTTAAAATTATCCATCTTTCACCGTCATATTCTTCAAACTTTTCAGTAGTCACGTTCTGCTCAAAATAAATTGCCAGCAAGCGCTTAATGTCCTCCTTGCCGGCACGCTTTGTAGAAAAGCCCTGCTCACGCAGGGTTTTTTCTATGCGGTTTAAGTAGGGGAATACCTCGCTTTCTTTCTCATTTCGGAGCCGGATCACCACCAGGAATTCTCTGGCCGTCGCCATCTGCACCTGTATCCGGTCAAGCTGGGTCAGATCCTGCTCCAGCATCCTTCTCACTGCCGGGTTACCTTCCTGTTCCAACCGGGTTCTGAGAAACTGCTTGTTATCCTCAAAGTTCTCCCGGCTGTTCAAACATAAAAACTCCAGCTCGGCCATACCCTTAAGCACTGTCATCAATGCGTAGATCCTGGCGGAGATGCTTTCCTCGGAAAGAACGGAAATATTGGTCGGCTTGACGCAGAAGTATACTAACTCGTCGCCCCGGTTCGTCGCCAGGCTGTAGTCGGTGACGGCCTTGGTATTGATGAGCTGTCTTGAAAACTGCTTTTGCTTGGCTTTTTTCTTTTCTGTTTTATTCATACTTGGTGTACCCCCATTCGTAGACCTGCTGTTTCGTAAAGAAAAAGGCGCAGGCATATTTGATAAAGTCGAGGATGCTGGTATCGTCAAACCGTATGGTCAGAAACGCATACAGGGCGGTGATGACGATGGGCGGCAGGAAACGGAGCTGAGCCAGCGCAAACACAGATAGTAAAAGACCGATGCCGATCACGCCGATGTCGCGGAGCTGCCACAGCCACAGCACCGCCTTGGATTTCAGGTTGTCAGGGTAAATGTACATATCAGGAAGCCTCCTTTTCTTGCTTGAATTTCTGTAAAAAATAGGCAATCCCCCGGAGCACATGCTCCACACAGGGGATCGCTACACTATTGCCGAGTGCTTTGTACCGGGCGCTGTCCGATGCATCAGGGATGTCCGTCCAATAATCCGGAAACCCTTGAAGCCTTGCGTTTTGTTTAGTTTTTGTGGTGTACACGATAGAATCGCCTCCTGATTATCATGGCTTTGAATCGTGTACATACACGATTCAAAAAATATTGGTCGAAAAACCGTTTTGTGATGTTTGGTGATAAAAAATACAGCACAGGCCGAGGCCATATGCTGTATTCAATGCTGCGGAGATATGGAAATGTCATTTCAGAAAATCAGGCAGTTTTGGCGGTGGTGCCGGATTGTCGCGCACAATTTTTCTAATCTGCTCAGCAATATCCTGCTCAGACCATTCATGCCCATCTCCCGGTTCGGTGCCAAACCGTTCAAGAATAATAGCCTCCTGCTCTTTGGTAAACAAAATGTGCGCGGATTTTTCCCAAGCCCTCAGCTTTTTCCTGTTCAATATCATTTTCGCTCACCCCCTCCTTGAAGCCGCATTCCACGCTGCATAAGGGAATGAAGTTCCCCCCGCAGCAGCTCACATTCAGAACGCAATTCCTGTACAGTTTCACGCAATTGAATATTTGCAGACTTAAGATCGCTTTCCCGGCGCTTGGATTTCTCCAATTGCAGGAGTAGCTTCGCATATTGACTCTCCAGCGTCCCTTCGGATACAGTCTTTGCAGGGATATGGAAGAGTTCCTCATCCATCAAGGCTTTCACGTGCGGCTTGCTGAATACCGAACGTGAAAGCCCCGTCCGTTCGCATAAGCGTTTTATGGTAACCGGACACCCTTCCGCCTTCAGCTCCTGTATCGTGCTTTTAACAGCGGATATCGTTTGTTCACGCTGCTTTTGCTGTAGATTGAGCAGGGAATCAGGAATTTTTCTCATCGCCAGTTACCTCCAGATATGTTTTCATTTTGTTTACAACCTCCTGATATAGAACAGCATTTGCAGCGGCATTTTTTTGAATGATAGGAAAGGCTTTGAACCGCACCGCTTTTATGCGCCAGGCTTCGGCCTGTTCCTCAAAGAACGGAATCTGCTCGATTTCAGGAATAAAATAGCGGCAGTTCAAGCAAGCCTGCATATCGCATTTACATCCGGTAATATCACTGCATATGCCGCCGCGCACCCTGTGGGCACGCAGGTTTTCCAGCAGCCTGGCCTCCGTCTGCGGGTTCATGCTCAGGATTCTCCCATGAAACATAACCGGAGATGACTCGTCAGACTCCCCCAAAACAAGCCTCTGCTTTTCCGTAAGAACCTCCGGACGCAGGTCGAGATGGTTGTATGATTTGAGAATCATCTGGTCGTTCTTGTGGCCTGTCATGTGGGCGATCTGCTCTATGGTAAAGCCTTCTGCCAGCCGGTCTGTAATGCCGTTGTGTCTGAGCATGTGGCTTTTCAGAACATATAGGGTTCCGTTTTCATCACGGACATCATACATTTCGCAGTATCGTTTGAAGAACACGTTGATATGGTTAGGGGTAGCTGTCAGGACATTGTGCTTCCGGACAACTGTTTCGGCCCATTTTCCGTATCTGTACCAGGCTTTCTTGTAGGCCAGCAGCAGTCCCCGCTGATTTTCCGGCAGATAAGGCGATAGGGCACGCTGCGCTTCCTGCTGCTCATGTAAAAGGTCTATCAGATATTTCCCAATCCCCTCATACTCAATGTGGAGGCTGCGCATCTCTGCCAGGTTGTAGCCGCCGTTTTGCTTCCATGAGGGGAGGAACAGAATAAAATGCCCGTCAAACTGCTTGACGCAGTCCGGCTCCATTGCGCAGACCTCGCTGACCCGCGTGGGAAAAAGCCTCATAATCCAATACGCGACCCGAATATGAAGCTGTATTTCCGGCATTAGAAATAACCGGTCAAGCTGGCGTTCAACAAAAGGAGGAATCAGCTTTTCGTCATAGTGTAAAGGCTGAACGAATGGGTTTCCGGCGAAATGATTGTATAGCTTCCGGCCTTCCCATCCCTGCATGACATCAAAAAAGTTCTTGATGACTTGCCATATGCCGTTTTTTACCTGTTCCTTTGTACAATTCCCATCCAGATATGCTTTAAATCCAGCGACAAAGGACGGCGTGCAACAATACAGAGCATCTTCTTCACCCTGCAATTCTAGAAACTGCAGGAACCATATCAGCCGGATCACGTGCTGCCGGGCTGATGATACTCGCATGCCTCCAAGCAGTTTCAGCACAATGAAGTATTTGGCTGCTTCCTTAAATTGTTCCGGGACATTCACAAAGTGGAGCACACAGGATCTGTCAGCCGGATGCTTTTTGAGCCTGTCGCAGTGCCATATGTCGTCACCAAAGCAATCGCTGCCTGAAATACTGGCAACAAAGGCGCGGTATTCCACTTTACGATCTTCCTGAAAGTTTTCCTGCACCGCAGCATTACTTGGCATACAAACCACCTCCAAAAGCTGCCTCGATTTTTGTCACGGTATCCGAGTAGGAATCAAGCAGCGCTTTTTCCTGCTGATACTGCCGGTATGACTGGTAATCCGCAATCCCCATCTCCCGGTAGGACTCAACAAGCCCGTCCACGAGCTTGCGCTGGGAATCCCGCAGGGCTATCCAGTACTGTAGATACGGTTTGCCTGTACAAAGATTTTTGCAGTTTACACAGCTTAGCGTACGGCTGCGCTCCCGGCATTCTCCATCGGCAAAAACGCGCATACAGAATCCCAATTCAACCCTGCGCTGTTCAAGGCGGAAGTCCACAAACAAGAGCCGCCGCTGTTCTTCGCTGAATTGATCAAGCTGCTCGTTGTTAAGCAGAAGATCAAATTTTTCTCTAAAAAAGGAAGTGTTCATTTCAGCAAGCCGCTTCTTTCGAACCTCGGCGTAATACTTCATTGAGGTTTTGCGTGAGAGATGGCTCAGCCAGTAGGCAAGCTCCGTCATGGATGCTCCGCTTTCGACCAGCATGACGGCAATGGTTTTTCGGAACTGCCTTGTGGTCAGCTTCCAGAGGTGGTCATTTTCATCAGTAATGCAGTGCTTCGCAATCAGCCTGTTTACCGCATCGCAAAACCCGTCACCGCAGGGAAGCGAAGGACGCTGGCTCCCATTTTTCACAATGAAGATATACGGCTCACCATATTCCTCCCGCAGGCTTTGGGTTCTCTTAATCTGACGGGTGATTTCTCTTGACAGAAAAGCAGGGATCAGCATTTCACAGGTATCGCCGATGCCGCGCTTGCGCCGGGCGCTTAATGTTTTGTGCGGCACATAGCGCAGGAGCATCAGCCCCTCAAAACGTGATGGTGCCAGACAGTCCTCTTTCAGCAGTACGACTTCCGACAATCTCAGCCCGGTATTGATAAAAATGCTGTATAGAACCCGGTGTGTATCGCTTAACTCGTGACTATGCTTTTCAATCGCCGCCGCTACTGGGTCGGGGATTATCTCAGTATTTCTGGACATGTTGTCCAGATTGAAAAAGCGGTACTTTGCAAATGGATTCCCCGTCGGTATCGGTGTCCGGAGGCTCGGATCACGCATGTCTCCGCAAAGGTAGTCTATGATTTGGCCGCAGGCACGCATGGTGTTGGCAACGGACTTGACGGACAGTCTGCCGCCGTGCTTGGATAAGCAGTCGTTTTCCAGATAGTTGTAGAGTTGACGGGCATCCACATCGGATATATCCGCGAAATAGTGGATGCCTGGGTTATTGCTGCTGAGGAAATTGACTCCCTTGATTACTGCAGCAAGAACCGGGGTCCGATAGTCGCTACGGCCTTGAAGGTACCACAGCATAAAGTATTTCAGTTCCAAGCGCAGCGAGACGCAATGGATCTTGCTGAAATCGTAGCTGTTGCTCCTCAAATTGGGTCCGGTTAGATAAAACAGCTGCCATATATCGTTATGGACACTCAATTGTTGGCGGTTTTCCCTCCTGAAAAGTGATTTTTGCTTCTCAAACTCGATGTCAGCAATTGTTTTAACTACATCAGCGATGGGTGTCCCATAAAACCTGCTTGCCTGCTTTTTGTCTGTAAATGCGGCCTGGAGCAGCTTAAAACTCGTAACGTTCTCGCGCCTGACAGTAAATTCTGCTGCTTTCTCCTGAAAGTATGCCGTGAGCAAATTTGGCGGGGCATTTTCCATAGCCCGGATCATTTCCGATACTCCGACAGAATCCAGTACCGGCTGTAGGCTGCTTCTAGAGCACAGTGATTCTTCCAATGCTGTAAATGAGGAGTTCATCTTTGCCCCTCCTTTGCCTTTTGAAGCTTATCAAACACCGCCTTGGCGATAATCGGATTGTTGTAATTGCGGTATGGCTCGATAGAATCCAGGCTCTTCCAGCCAAAGTGCTCCGAAATCATCGCATCGGAAATGTTGTTCTCCGGATGCGCCGCCTGATGCTCCAGAAATTGCATGACTTTCGTGCTGCGTCCGCTGTGGGTACGGATTTTTTTGCTGTCAAGACCCGCCCGTGCCGCACACTTTTTCAAAATCTCCCAGTAATTGCGGTATGCAAGGGGAGTACCCTGGCTGCACCCGGCTTTCAGATTGATAAAGATAGTCTGACTGAGCAGGCCGGATTGTGTTTCCGCCTGGGACCTCTCTGTCAAAAGATAGCGGTCCAGCACATCACGTGTTGATTGCGGAAGAAAGACAGTGCGGTGCTTGAAATCTCCCGAAGATGCGTCCGGTTTACCTTTTGACCGGCTCGGACTGATACGGCCAGCTTGAGAATCATAATCTTCAAGCTGCATGCTTAGTACTTCGTCTATCCTGAAGCCTTCCAGCGTGACCAAAAATATAGCCAGATCGCGTAATGTCAGAAAACAGGAGCAGATGGTCACCACTTCATCATCCGTATACCATTTGATGTACTCCCGTTTCGCGGTCAGCCTTAACATGTGTCGGTCAATAATGTATTTGTACTCATAAGAACTGATCTGGCCATAGAGAAACGATTTTTGGGCCCTCTTCGCATTGTCCATTGTCTGAAACTCAACATGATGCATACCGGTCTGTTCGAGCCATTTGTAGAATTCGGTGATGACAGTGACATACTTGCTGAGGGTGCTGTATGACAATGGGGCCCGCAGCCGAATAACGCCTCCGTCCTCATAGCTCCTACCCATAAGCCGCATTAAAAATGCCATAACATCATCTGTTACGGCATCCTCAAACGATATTCCCTGCCCATGCAGAAAGTTAAGATATACACAAAGCTTGTGTGCGTACTCCTTTCCGGTGCTGATCTTTCGAATGCTCTTCAAGTCCAGCCATTCATTGATCTGGTAAAACGGGATGCCGTGCCTTGTGATCAGCCATAGTTCCCTTTCACCACCTGACGGTGCTGGCATCAGTGCGCGCATCACCTTGAAAACTCGTTGTTCTTTTTCCATACGAACCTCCTATACGATGTACAATAAAATTCCTGCAGAGTACCCTACAGGTACAGATATTGTAACACGCTTATAGAAGGCTGTAGTAACATGGCTTTACATCGTCTTTCTATCGTGTAATTAACTACCGTGTATAGTTCCTAAATAAACCGTTCGCATTCCAGCGGCGTCAGCCTCCGGATCAGCTTACCGACGCGAACAGGATGCACGTTGTTGAGGGAGTACCCACCATCCGTTTTAGACTGGAGCGTCCCGCACAGATCGCCGTTTTCCACACCGTTCCGGCAGTCTAGCCCGGCGACGTCAGATTCGCACACCAGGTCGGTTGCATCCTTGTACTGTCTTGCGCTTTGGGTGCTGACCACCTCGTTTTGTGCGTATTCGTCACTTCGCTGCTGGGAAAAGACACAATGCCGATCAGTGGCCGTTACGGTATAGCTGATGTCAGGCTGTACGCCGATGCCGTTCCCGCCGTTATGATCCTGCCGGTCGATAATATTACCGGCGATACAGTAGGTTTCGTCAGGTGACAGATCGGCACATTCTTCATCTGGAAGAACAGCCGGCTGGGAAATCAGCGGCACGTTGTTACCCCCCGTGCCATATCGGGCGGACATCGTTGGGGCTATCTCATGGGGGCCAGTATAGCGCGAGTCAATGCCATGGTTCTCGAACAGTTCCGGTTGGTTCCCCAATACAAGAGGGGGATGTCCGTCCATCTGCGCCCGCAGCGTAGCTGTAATATTTTCAGTGATATCCATACGGTTGCCGCCCTGGTCATTCAGGCACAGCACCGATGGTACCATGTTTGTACCGCTTTCCGAAGCCTTTAGCGTTGGCGCGCATTCTTCCTGATAACCTATGCCTCCGGCTTTCGAACCCTGCCCAGCAGAAAAAGCAGCCGCAAACAGGAGTCCACCTGGATTTCTGCCACCGCCGCCGTCTGCGCCGGCCAAGGTAGGAGCAATACTTTCTTGAGTAAAAATTCGATCCTGTTGAGTATCCCAAGGTGTTAAACAATTTGAGCAGTCCTGATTCAGTGTTTCGGCAATAAAGGTCTGCTGCTTCATGCCAGGCTGAGCTTGTATCGCACCAGCCACGTCATTCAGTTCCCGCACTTCATCCCGCTGGTTACAGGCGAAGGCTACTGGCAGATTATCCGAGCAGGACAGGTTTTCTTTTTCTGTTGTTACATAACCATGTCCGCCGCCACCACCACTGCCACTGTAGAGGGAGGGCCAAACACCGCCGCTTTCATAAATACGGCGGCTCTGCACATCCCACGGTGTCAGACATTCTCTGCCGTTATCTCCGTGATCGGACGGATTCCCGCCTGTATTTCCAGTGCCTTTTTCAGGACAGGCGGCAGCTCCTTGCCGCGTTTCTTCGCTCTCCGCAGAATCCCCAAACAAGCGGTCTTGCTCAAATAATATTTGGGGTGCGGTTCGGCCTGCAAAATCTGCGACAAGGTAGATGCGTTTCCTCCGTTGCGGGGTGCGGGGCCAGTATTGAGCATCCAATACTCTCCAAGCAACGGAGAATTGATCTCCCAATATGGCCCCAGCAGATTGCCATACCCCTCCCGGAGGTCGAGGTACAGATACGGTACTGTCAGCAATTCTGCAGGTTTCTTCGAGTACCGCCCTGAAGTCCTCGGAGTCTGAGGAACTGAAGGCTCCGGGGACATTTTCCCAGCACATATACCGAGGTCGAATAGCGTCAGCTGTCCTTCCGTTTGCTTTGTCATACGCTCTCATCTCCTTGATGACACGAACCTGCTCCATGAACAGCCCGGAACGCTCGCCCTGAAGGCCGGCACGTTTTCCTGCCACACTAAGATCCTGACAGGGTGAGCCCCCGCAGACCACATCCACGGGAGTCAGTTCGGCACCTTTCAGCTGTGTGATGTCGCCAACATGGAGCATATCCGGAAACCGTAATTTCGTGACTTTAATGGGAAACAGTTCGATTTCACTGGCCCATACAGGGGTAAAGCCCTGCCGGACGCCTGCCAGCGGAAATCCACCGATCCCGTCGAACAGGCTTCCGAGGGTCAGCAGTGAAGTCACAGCTGCAGCTTCATGCCGGGGGTGGGCGCTTCCTCCAGCTCGATCTCCCTTTCTTTCGGGAAGTAGGACACATTGGGTGTACGGATGTCCCGCATCAACCGTTCGGCTTCCGTTGCCGCTTCTTCATAGGTATCAAAGGTTATCGGCTTGCCGTCATTCTTCAGCCAGGCTTCCGCCGCCCCGCATATTGAGCCGGCGCTCCGTCTTGCCCAGATGCCGTACTGTTTCATAGCGATTCCTCCCTTTATTTGTTCTGTCGATATGTTCTGTATTGGTATGCCGAGCCGCTCGGCCTCCGCGATCTCACAGCCCATTCCGTGGCTGATCCGCTTACCGCAAATCCACACCTCATCGCAAGAGGCCAATACCCGCAAGCCCATCTGAATGCCGGCCTCTCTTTCAGCGGGGACTGAGTCATCCAAGATTTGTGGGTACAGCATATGGACAGCTATGGGCGCACACCCTTGATCTACAGCGTAGCGGCAGGCGGCTCTGGCAAACCGAAGATTGTTTTCGATATCTCCTGCATAAGGAGAACAGATATAGACCAGTTTCATTTCGCTGCCACCGCCTTTACCACAGTGCGCGTCATGTTGACAGCGGTTTGAGCAGTATATACCGCACTCATGAGGTTGGCCTTGGTGCTGGTGTCCAGTCCGAAGGCTCCGGCGATGCGGGGGATTTCTCCGGCTGCCAACATCAACCCCAGCCCCAGCAGAACGTGATCTTTGATTACCATCAATCCTGCGATGAGAATGGTAGACTGCAAAAAAGCCGTCAGACACAAGCCGACAATCTGCTTGCACCAGCTCACAAAACCGTCCAAGTATCCCCTTGGTACGCTAAACATGTAAAGGCTGCCAACCGCGATCTGAATGAGCAGAATACCGCCGCGCTTCAGATTTGCAAAAAACACCTTGATCACTGCATAGCCCATCATGATGAGAATGAACAGCATCATGATGGGGTTTATAGTACTTCCGGCACCTCCAAACACGCCGGCCGTTCCTGCAGCTTCCAATGTTCCAGCTGATGACAGTGAATTGATGATGTTACCCGCGAGAGTATCCACACCGGAGCCATATCCGGTAATGCCGGCCGTGAAGCTGCTCTGCAGGGAAACGGAGAGCTTATACAGCTCCACAGGCACCGTGGAAAACAACCCCACCGCCAGAAAGCCCTTGAGAATGTTGAGCGCTGTATCCTTCACGCTTCCCCGGCCGGACTGATACTCGATGCCGCACTCAAAGACGGATACCACCAGCCCTGTGCCGTAAAGCGCCCAAGCCAGATAAAAAAAGAACAGGACAATGGATTTCACCCAGGTCATTTCGAACAGATCGGCGCCCATATTGCCCATAGCAGAAAAAAAGTTGCCGAGAAAGCCGATGATCTGACCATAGACCCAATCCAGAATCTGTTTCAGCACGGTATCGGCTGCAAAGTCCCATATGAACATGGGCATCACCTCCTTGACAAAAAAATAAAGAGCCTGATCTTATATAGGCTCAAAATGGTTAATGAGAATTATTTTGATTGATGTTCGCAAATCTGATCTTCTTTCAGCCGGGCAAAGGCATTCTCATTTTCAAGAAAAATCTGTGTCAGCACCGGATCAAACTGAGTTCCGGCGTTTGCCTGTAACTCACGACAGGCAATTTCATGGGACATTGCGTCTTTATATGTCCTTTTGTTCGTGATGGTGTCGTAGGCATCGCATATTGCTATAATCCGGGCAATGAGTGGAATGTCAACCGTTCCAATCCCATAAGGATATCCTTTGCCGTCCCATCTTTCGTGATGATATTCCGCAGCTTGAAATGCCGGCAGCAACAGGTGCTTTGGAATCCCAAAAACCACGCCATCCTCGAATTCCTCGTACAGTATTCTCGCATGCACCGGATGAAGTTGAATCATTCGTTCTTCCTCTTTCGTAAGCGCCCCGTTCTTTACCAATAACTGCCGCGGAATCCACACCTTGCCGATATCGTGGTAAAATGCGGCCGCCCCAAAATGTTTGTACCCATTCCAAGCTGCATCGTCTTTGTAAATCCCAGATTCATATGCCATTTCAGTAAGCGTACCTGTCAGTACCCCGACCCGACGCATATGCTCTTTTTCCTTCTCCGGCAGAACATTGACAAAGCCTCGAATGTGGGTTCTTCGTTCCGTTTCTTTTTTCATTTAGCGTTTCCTTTCGTGTAAAAAAATTAGAGGGACAGGTTTGTTGCCTGTCCCTCATGGATCGCTGCACAATATTGTTCGTGGCCAATTATGACAGAAACCTGCCCCGCAATACTTGCATAAGGATGATGGAAATAAGTAGTATCATGTGATATGATCGAAATATCGATAAACAGGAATTTGTACTATTACTATAGAGGTAAGAATATGACAAATAGAGAAGTAATAGCATTTTACAAAAACAAAAATAGTCACTATGAGTTATCAGATGAATTTGTAAAAAAATATCAACAACCGAAAGGCGGATATATAGAATATGCTATAGAGTTAGGATTAACAGTTAATAAGTCTTTAGCGGAACCAAATCAGCGATGGCATTTGTTAGAATCATATTATGGTCAAAAGAAAGAGCAAAAAAAACTAGACTTAGATGCAAAAGCTACGTGCTGGGACCTCAAATGGCAAAATGGAGGTTTTATATGTCCAGAACTATTACTTTGGATGGCAGAGGCTGCTGGCTACAATATATCAGAGGCTATGCAAGAAGCTGAAAAACTTTGCGTCGATAACAAACGTTCACAAGCACATGAAAAAATCAAGAAATTAATTACATGGGAAATGATTGAAAACAAAATCAAAAATTCATAATGCGTCTACTCGATAACTTCCAATTTGTTGAGCAGGCCGAATCCTAATCAAAGGAGTCGACCTGCTCTTTTCGTCACATCCCAAGTATAGACCAGATATAGAGCGGAGCCGTTAACGTGAACACCAAACAGGCGAACAGGATCGCCGGCGCGGCCCATTCAAATTGACCATGTTTCCGATAATCAAAGTAAGCCGTACCCAACTTTGCAAAAAAGAACACGGCCAGGACCAAGTCAATGGCAGGAAACACAACCTTGTTGACCACGGTTTTGATCTGGCTGGAAGCGTCGTTCCATGTGCTCTGTATCGCACCAGCCACGTCGCCGCTACCTGCGGCATATGCGTTTGTCGCAAAAAGGCAGGTCAGAAGAAGAGCGACGCAGAGAACCGAGAGAATACGTTTCAGTTTCATAGAATAATTCCACCTTTCTATATAATTGTTTTACATGAAAAAGGACCGCAAAGATGTTACTCTGCGATCCTTTTTCTTTTCTGAGGGTTAGGGTTTTACAGGGGCGATATGCCAGTCCGACCAGAGGTTGCCCTGTATGTTGACAGAGTCTGTGAGGTTCGCTGACAACATTCCGGCTGGCGTCCAGCAGTCAATGAGCCATGTGTACGCCGTGTAACTTCCGTCCGGGAACCAAATGGGTGTGAAGTGTGTCCGGCGATTATAGGTCGAGTATTTGTTGGATGCGAACTCAAACTTGGCGTTGTATCCGGATTGCGTTTGCTCCAGCAGCCGCCAGTATGTCTTATATTGAGATTCAGGGAAATAGGTCACGGCGGTCTGTGCATCTGTCACTGCCGACGACTGGTTGGTACTGACATTTGCCGTGGTGGTCTGGTTGATGCCATAGCCGGATTTCAGGGTCTTACCCGAAGCGGTGGGGTCTTTGGCATCTGGAACGATGCTCATTACGGCGGAAAGGCTTGCTCTATAGGAAATCCAGTCGAACTCCCACCAGCCTTCGTCTACCCAATATCCGGTATCTTCACCCGTAGAAATCCATACCCAATTGGCATGCCACCAGGGGCGCCAGATTCCCCACGATGCAGAGGTATTCTGCGCTTTGCTTGGTACAGATGGTGTGGTGTAGGAGTTGTTGCGGTCATCCGCCACTGGATTGGGCGGATCATTTCCTGAGAGATCGATGATCTTTGCTGTGATAATCCCTTGGCTTGCCGAGCCGCCGCCAGTTACTGATACGCGAATAGTCATCGTTTGCGGAGTGGCCGGTGTTGTCCATCGCACCCACACCAGTTGACTGTCGCCTGACGGATAATAGACGCCGCTTACCGTATAGGTTTGGCCGCCGATAGTAAATTTAACCGTAACAGGATGATCCGGATCGGCCTGTCCGCCCCGCACAGTTACAGAGGTTATTACATCTGTGTTGACGCGGTATTCGTAGTCAACCGTGCTGACTTCGGTAGGGTCCGCTTCAGCTCCATTGAACCGCACGATACCAAGCCCAAGGGATGAGATGATGTCCGTATCCGAGGCGGCAGTAGTTGTGGAGCCGCTCCATGCAGGATAACCGAGATCCGCGGTTTGGAGAAACATCGCCAGTGGCAGATTTTTGTGGCTGAGAGACACCATCTTACTTCGCAAACCGCCATCCAGCTGCTGGTCAAAAAGTGCTGCCTCCGTAGCGGTCAGGGCGTACTTAATCCCGCCGAAAGTCATGTACGCAATGGGTTCTAGTAGAATCTTATACTCGCCATTGATTAATATATCGTAATTCATGCCAGTAACATCAGCAATGCGCATCAGTACATATTCCGAGCAAAAATATCGTTTAATTTCCTCAATGCTGGATTGCCCGCTACCAGAGCTAATAATTCGTGGCAGAGGTATATCAACTTTTATACACAAATACTTTGAAGTAGATGGTGTAATAGATCTTCCATTTGTATACGCTAACTTTGATATTTTCCCGAAATGTACAGCCACCGTAGGTGTTATATTGGTGAAGTCAATGGGAGTCGTGACTGCTGTCTTATCACTTGCCCGAACAACAGTTATCCTGACACCCTCATCCCCGGAATTCCAGTAATTTTCGCCGGTACCACTGCCCATCCCACCGCCTCCGTGGTCTATGTTTCCATCACCTTCAGCGTAGGCTTTAATGGGCGAAAACAAAAATATCAGCAGTACCAGTGTAAGGAAAATGCTGAGTTGTCGTTTCATTTATACCCTCCTTAAACAACAAAAAGCACCGAAACTCGGTGCTTTTTGCTTATTAAAAAACTATACTTCAGTTCATGTTGCCAACCTGTTTATTGATATCACCTTCACCGCCCACGGTTTCTTGATCGACACCCCCACCATTATCGTCAATCCATCCAAAACCGGGTACATAGATTTTTCCGTCCTTCTTATCTCCGGATTTCGGTGTTGAGGATGACGATGTACCGCTGTCAGAATTGGTGACCTTCTGTCCGTCTGGCTTTTGAGAGGGATTAGTTTTTGCTTCCTCCGAAGGCGCAGTGGGTTTCGTCACTTCTGCCTGAATGCTCTGATCAGTTCCAGTGGAATTTCCGGTATCTGTCACCTGAGAAGCTGATTCGGTCGGGGTCGTGGGCTTTACGCTGACTTCCGGAGTTGAAGTCGGAGTTCCCGCAGTCGCAGGAGTTGAAACAGAGGGAGTCACAGTGTTTGTTGCCATAGTGGAAGGCTGCACATCTGCTTCTTTGGGTGCCACTGCTATAAACTGCGAGGCTATCGCTATGACAAGGACGACACACACGACACCGAGTCCGGCAAGCGTGAGCCGCTTTTTTGCTTTTTCTGTCAGTTTCATGGTATGTTACCTCCTTTTAAACGTTGGTTGATAATTTCCTTTTTTCAGTATCACACATTACCACAGACTTTTCCGCAAGTCTATGGGCCATTTTTAAGTTCTTAAAATAAAGGCATATATTTTGCCTGAACCTTAACATTAATGATCATCGGCGGCAGAAGGTTTCCGGCAAAGGATACCGGAACCTCCAGCCGTATCACTGTATCAGCCAGAAAGCCGTTCGTATTGTCAGGATTCGACGGAGCCAGCGGCATGTTCCGAAGGCTGACTGACAGTCCGGATATCCTGAATTCCACGTTGTTTCCGGTATATTTCACTTGGTAGCCGTTCTCCTGCGTAAGCCCCAGCACCTTGTCCAGCCGGCTGTAAATGTCGCCGTAATTGAGACTTTGCTCGAACTCGGCCGCCGAAGGCTGATATGCTCCGCTATAGCCCTCCCTCACGCCGTGATACACGTTTTCATAATTATCATTTACGGTCGATATCACAGCGGATTGAACCGCATCCCTAACACCCTGGGCGATGATCATCAGCCGGATGCCTTCGGAAGCGGCACAAAGGAACAGCAGCAAGGCCAGGGTGACCGCAACGGTGAGGGGAAAGGCCGTCCCTTTCTTGCTTTTGAGTATAGCACATAATTTTCCATTTGTCACTTGTAATACACCTCGCTTTTACCGGACGCTTCAGCCTTCAGAGTAACAGGGAAGCTTCCAAAGCCGCCGAACAGCCCAATATCCGCCTGAGTGGTGAGCGTTACGGTGAATTCCTCGTTCAACTGGATTCTTCCGGTTTTAGACCATGTAATACTTGGAGTCAGCCCTGTCTGTTCCGTCAGGACCTGCGCCCGGAGGGTGGTTTCCGTGCCGACGCACCCGGCGATCTCCGCTTCCCGGCACAGCTCTGAGGCGTAAGTGTCCAGCTTGTTTTTCGTTATGAATACCGGCAGGACGCTGACAGCAACAGCGATAACCAGCATGACACACAGCACCAGCACTGCCACATCGATATACCCCTCACCGCGCTGGGAACGGAGGAGCTTCAGCATAAGCGTACCCCCTCGTTTTGCGCAGGGGTCTGCCCGTCCTCCAGCATGGCATAGTCCCCCTCTCCCAGCCCCTTGTCGGTGATGCTCCAAAGTACATGATCCATTTCGTCGGCATGGGATACATTTTGCTCCGCCAGCCACTGGTCGCTCACTAACTGGAGCGGGTTATCAAACCGGAGCAGGTAATCCGCATAATCCGGATTACAGCCACCCATAAGCTCATCATAGACGAGCTTTACCGCGGCGATCTCCGCGGCCTGCTCAATGAGGTCGGAAGCGGGTCGGTCCTGGAGCTGCTGGAGGTAGGTGCGGTAGTTTGCCTCAATCCGTTCCTGCAGCTTCTTTTCAAGTTTTTTTCTTTCCATATCCATATGGGTTCCTCCTTTTTAAAACATGTTGCCAAGGGACGTTAAGATCTGAACCGCGATGATCGCCATATATGTCAGCAAAAAACACATCAGCATCACGAAGGAAAACACGCGGATTTTCGGCGGGATTTTCTGCGCCTGTCCCTTGAGCCGCTGGAGCTCCAGTGCCTTGAAGTCATGAGCCAGCATCTGAAAATACACGGCGCTGTCATCGCCCCGCAGGACGCCGATGAGTCCTCTTACCACATCGGACAGCATGGGCGAGTTGAGCCTTGCTTCAGACCGGGTCAAGGCGGCCTCGTAGGATGAGGAGCGCATATCGGCCGTCAGCACATCCAGCTCCCGCACGAAAGCAGGACCGGCGTTTTTCTTGTAATTCTCAAGCATGGCGAGTACATCCCGGCTGGATTTTAAGGTCTGCTCAACCGTCGCCACAAACCGGGGCAGCTCGCCTTCGATCTGATCGCGCTTTGCTTTCAGTCGTTCATCGGCCTTGCGGATTTCCTTGAAGTAGGTCAGAATCGCGAGGATGACCAGAATCGGCGTGACCAGAGGAAGCAGAATCAGACATGGAATGACGCCCAGCAGGATGGCTCCGGCCTTGGTGATGGCGTAGGCTGTGTAGACCTCCGGGGTCATGGAGTAGCCTGCCGCCTTGAGGATGTTTTCCATCCTGCTGTGCTTGTACTCATCCATGCGGATATGCTTTGATAGTCTGACCGCGCCGGACATGATCCAGGCTTCTATGGTCTTTGCGGCTTTTTTGCTTCCTTTTCCTGCCCCCAGCATAGCCTTGGCCGTTTTCATGGTGGGCAGCTTCAGAATATCCGAAAGGACAAAAAACAACCCCGTTGCAAGCAGGATTCCTGCTAAAAATAATTGCTTCATCATCTGCGTCACCTCCTGTATTCAATGGGCTTGGTCAGCCGGATTACAAATGCAGTGGAAATAAAGATGGCAGCCGCACAAACCGCCAGAATGATTTGCCCCACCGCCGTATACATCAAGGTGTGGTACCAGTCCTTGTTGAGTAAATACATGATGGGTACATTCCCGACCACCAGCATCGCCATGATAATGAATTCCTTCCGGGGTTCGAATACCAGGTATTCCAGCTCCGCGTTAACAATGCGCATGTCGCTGAGCTTCGACACAATAGGGGTCAGGGTGGTTTTCAGGCTCCGGTCGTACTGGCAGGCGGCGATGGCGTCACACCACTCCCTGAAAACCTCGTTTTCAATTTTCGGCTTCATTGCATGGAGGGCATCGTCAATGTCCGGACTGATGAGCTTGACCTGTGCCAGAAATCCGGCAAAAACACTCCGGACCGGTGGGTTCAGATAGGGGAGACTTTCCTCCACCGCCGTCACGATATCCTCGTTCCGCAGATATGCCGTGGTGATGATGGATAAGGCCGTTTCCAGCTCGGCAGCGATGTTCTTTTTGTAGTGGCTTGATGTCAATCGGACGTACCAGAACGGAAGAAACATCATACCGACTGCCAGCACCGGCACCAGAAAAACATTCCCCATGAGGATGGCAAGGCTGGCGCCGCCGGCAAAACACAGCAGGGATGCCGCGCAGATAAGGGAAAAGCGGCTGCTCCGTCCGGTGATCTTGAGGATTTCCTGCACCTCCGTGATCTCTCGCCGGAAAAAGGACATTTTTTTACGCCGGGCGGCCTCGTTGATCTCTGAACGGATGCTCTTGTTTTTCCGGGTCAGAAACCCGAACAGGCCGTCAGTAAACGATAGCGGTGAAATTCCAAGTAACAGGAAGGCGCCGGCGATCATGCCGACGCAGGCAACTAAGAGAATTGCGGTCATGCCACAGCACCTCCCATCGAAAGAATGTGTTTCAGGGTATCCTGGGGCATGCCGTTTTCCAGCAGACGTCTTTGCAGGCTTTCTGAAATCCCCTGTATTACGCCGTGCCGGCCGCTGATGATGAATTTGCCGTTTTCCATGCGGTTTTCGGTGATATGATACTGGAACAGAGGACGGAAGTTCCTTGTGCCGTCTGGCAGGATTTCGCACTCCATGATCTCCATGACGCGGCGCGCCTTGTTTTCGAGCTGCTTGCAAAACACCACCAGGGGATAGGCTTCCGTCACATAAGCCATGAGGGTTTCGTCAGACATGTCAACGGCGCGTTTGCAGAGTGATACCATCCTGCGCCATGTCGCCTCGCAGCTGTTGGAGTGGATGGTGGTCAGCACGGTAATGCCGGTTCGGGCGGCCTCCTGGGCGGCGTTAGCTTCCGCGCTGCGCATCTCACCGACCACCACATAATCCGGATTAAAGCGCAGGGACATATCCAGCAGGGTGGTCTGCGTGATCCGCTGCCGTTCGTTTTCGCTGTCGCGGGTCAGGGTGTGGATGACGCTATTGCAGACTCTTCCATCCCGCTGGCGTACCAGCGCCAGCTCACGGGAGCCGTTCTCAATGGTAAAAATTCGCTTGCTGTCGGGTATCGTGGTGAGAAGCCAGCCGGCCAGCGTGGTCTTGCCGGAGCTGGTGGCGCCCGCCACGCAGGTGGAAACACCGTAACGCAGGCATTCCGCCAAAAAGTCCAGCATGGGTTCGGTGGCGGTTCCGCCGCCGATGAAGTCCTCTTTTTGCATGGACTGCGGATTGACGATACGGATGCTTGCCGCTACGCCTACATCTTCATCCACCACCGGAGCTTTCAGCACAGCGATGCGGATGTTCTTGGAAAGATGCCCCAGCACGGCGGGACTGGCGTTATCCAGCACCATGCCGGATACATGAAGCATGCGGCGCACCACATTGACGGCATGCTCCGGGCTATCGAAGCGTTCCTTCAGCTTTTTGGTGACGCCGCTGCTGTACTGCACCTCCACATCGTTCCAGGCGTTGACGTCGATTTCCTCAATGCCGGTGCCGAAGATGTACTTAGTTAAAAACGAGAATTCCGCCATCTCGGTGTACAGGGCGTCCACCAGCTGGGCCTGCGCCATGCCGGCCACTGCCAGGCGGTAATCCTGCACATATTTGGTGATATAGCGCTTGACTTGGGCTTTTACTTCTTCCGTACCGCCGTCGGTGATGAGGGTCGCATATTTGCCGGTGATATATTCCTGTACCTCTTGAAGCACCGAATTAAATTCCCTGGTGGCCCCGCCCGGCGAAAAGAACAGCTCCTGATTGCCTGTCATATCAGCCGCAGACAAATGTTCCAGCTGTAAAGAGTCCTTTCTCATACCTCGAACACCTCCTTTGCGATTTTGGCGATCTCCAAGCGGAAGCCACGGCTGTCCTTGAGCGCCAGCTCCCCAAGCAGGTTTCCTGCCAGCGCCAGATTCTCCAGCTCATAGGAATACGGGATTTTAAACGTCATGTTGCCCAGCACCTGCTCGATGTGCTCCCCTGCCTGATTGGTTTTCACGTTTGATGCCACCTTGTATTGCTTATCAGCGTCCCATTTCTGTTCCTGTAACAACGGGAGCTGGCTGGACAGATAGCTGACCGATTTAAGGTCGCAGTTCACCAGCCGGAGGACGGAATCGGCCTCCAGAAGCGCAACCGCCGAGAGGACATCATAGGCAATGTAGCTGCCGCAGTCGATGATGACATACGGGGCAACATCCCGCAGGTGGTCAATGAGTTCAACCGCCAGCTCTGGAGTATAGGGCGGATATGTATACATATTCTCGCCCTTCATCATACCGATGATGGTCAGATAGCCCATCTTCTTGAGGGTGATGCAGTTCTGGCGGATGAGGGTATCGGTGATGTGGGTCGCCGCCAGAATACTGCCCAGGGATCGTTCGCATTCCAGATCGGCAGGCGGACAAATGCATGGCAGCATCGGAGCCGTCATGTCACAAAGAAGCAACACAACGTTGCGCTTATGATCGGCCAGATACTTGGCAAGGCGCACACTGACGGTGGTTTTGCCGCTGCCGGGGCTGCCCCACACGGCCAGAACCTGAACATCCGGTTCCAAGTCCTCCTGGGGCGGCTTCAGCTGGTTTCGGGAGAAAAGACTCCCTTTCATGAAATTCATCATCAGCGCCCCCCACTTTCCATGCTTTGCGATTCTGCAGCGGTATTGGCTGCGGCGGCTTTGGCTGAGCTGCTGGTTGATGTGCCGCCCGCAGCGCTGCTTGTCGATGTGGTACTGCCTGTTGAGGAGGTACTGCTTTGGCTCTGCGAGGGCTTCGGATACAGAGCTTCCAGCAGTTTATCCTGAATGGCAAGGAATTTCTGGGCGCCATCCTTGGTGCCGCGGTATACCAGGGACAGGTGGAGCTTGCCCTCAGAGTCCAGCTCTGCCAAGATTTTCGCCTGCTCCGGCGATACAAGAAGGGTTACGGTGGCGGGAAGCTGCTTTTCATTATTCGAACTTGTGGATTTATCCTTTTGGGTATCAACCTGATCGGTGTCATAGCCGGAACTGGCGGTCACGCCGACAACCTCCACATAGGTCAGCTCGGTGGGGATGACCGTGGAGCCCTGCTTTTTGTAGTCCGGGGCAATGACGCTGACAATATCCCCGGAGGTCAGCTTGCCGGATAAGCCCTCCGCGAAGCTCTTGATGGTGACGGAAATGGCCTGTTTGCTTCCGTTCAGATCGTACAGGTAGGCGTTTTCCGAAGCCGGGCTGTCCGACAGCTTGGCGGCGAGGATGTAATCGCCGGGCGTCAAATCAGCCTTGGCATACTTTCCGATCACCGAATCGGCTTTCGTCATGACGTTTTCGGGCAGGTTGTAGCCGCCTACCTCCACGGTCTGCACCATATCCTTGGTGATTTGTTCGCCGTTTTGGATGTCCTTGACCACCCGGACTACGGTGGTTTTCTGCGACACACTCTGGTTAAAGAGAGGCGTCAGCGCAAAGCAGATAATCAGGGAAAGCACGATGCAGATAGCCCCCAGCACCGTGCGGTTTTTCAAAAAGCTCATAGAATGTTCCTCCTAAAAAAAGAAATAGGCTGTCAGGCAGCCGAGAGAGAAAAAAGGCGCTAGGGGATATGATTTTCGTATATCCCCTCCGCGCGCCTTTTGGATCAGGGTATATATTGCATGAAATATCAGCATGGCGGTAAATCCAAGGATGATCCCCGCCATGCTTTTGTGAAGGCCCAGCACCAGCCCAACGGCAGCGGTGTACTTGATATCCCCGCCGTCCAATCCGCCTAACCGGAGGGCAATGCCGAATAAAAGGACGGCGGTCACGAGCCCCAGCAGCTTTTCCGGCGTGAGGGTCAATAGCCCGGTCAGGGCAATCCCAATACAAACACAATCCGGTATGAGCTGTTTTCTGATGTCACTCACTGAAGCCGCGACCAGCAGAGCGGTAAAAAGGCCGCCCTGCAGCAGCAAGGGCAAGTTACTTACCATAGTTGAACATGTCCGTGATCCGCTGCTTCAGGGTCGGAAGCACCGTTTCTCCGAACAGGGCGTAGAGCCCGGCGAGAACAAGCGCGCCGATTACCACGGCCATCAGGATTTTAATGGCGGTATCCACAAAGCCCTCCCCGCGCTGGGAGCAGAGCAGGGTCTTTGCCGTCAGATACTTCAAGGTCAGATGGTCACGGATATTGACCGCCGTGTTGGACAGGTTTCTCTTGATCTTGTTCAGGAATTTCTTCATTTAAATATACCTCCAATATGTTTTGATAGAATTGTTGTGTGACAAGGATGGCAGGACCTACAGTCCCGCCATCTGCATGCCGGAGCGCTGCTCCGGCGCCTGTTCAAAAGGGGATGCTTCCGCCTTCTGCTGGTTCTGTGCCTGGCTCTGCGTCAGAGCCTGATGGTAAGCGTCAATGACGGCGTTGTTCAGCTGCTCCCGGAATTCCTTGGTTACCGGGAAGCAGATGTCCTTGTATTCACCGCTTCCGGCCTTGTAGCTGGGCATGGCGACGAACAGCCCCTTGGTGCTGTCCATCACCTTCACGTTGCGGATGGCAAAGCAGTCATTCAGATTGACGGATGCGATGGCTCGGATATTGCCCTCCGGCCGGATGGAGCTGATCTTCACATCCACCTTCATGGGCAGGGGCTGTTCCGCGGCGGTCTGCGCATCCTGCTGGGGAGCCTTGGACGTTGCCTGGATTTTACTCATGGTCGATTCCTCCTTTTATAATTTAAAGATGAAAAAACAGCCTTTCGGCTGAGGGTTACTTGGGTCACATACTCATCTGCGGGCCTTGTGTCTGTTCCTGCTCCGATCCCTGAAACGGTATCTCCCGGAAGCCGAAGCGGTCGACATAGTGGAAGGAGCTGCCGGACTCGTCGTACAGCTCTACTACATCAGACATAGAGAGGCTATGTCCCTCGTAGCCGGGCGGGTGGTCCAGGTTGAATTTGGCATAGAGCTCCTCCAGATCGTTGGTTTCCACTTCGCCGTCGTATACCGCTTGGTAATTGGCAGGGTCCGGCTCCCCGAAGCGCTCCGTGAGTTCGTCGTATCCGATGAATTTCATCATGATATCGGCGTCGGGCTTCAGCTGATGCACCCTGCATTTCTTCAGCACCTGCAGGTTGCCCTCCGGGTCGAGCTTACCTGCCGCCAGACGGTCAAAGGTACCGGGCATCCACTCGATGTTAAGCCCTCTGGTGTTTGAAAGATAGGATTTCAGCTCATCGTTTTCAAACATCGGGTCCACTATGGCCGTATCCCGTTTGGTGTCTAGATAGCCCGCCGTATTGCCATAGTAGAGAATGCGGTTGTTTTTGATTTGGATTCCGTTCATATAGCACCTCCTTGCATCACATTCCTCCCATTGTCTGCTCCATGCCAGATTCCTGGGATGCAGACTCCTGAGAAGTCCATCCGGTCATGGATTTGATGACCATGGCTTCCTCCTGGATTTTGGACACGCCCAGCTTTTCGTTGTTGTAATCGGCCAGCTCCCGGTTCTTTTCCAGATTGCCGGTATCCCAATCCGATTTGTAGTATCCGGTTTCGCCATGCTTGACGCAGATCAGGCTCCCATCACTGGTCAAGGTAGAAAAGCACATTTCCGGCAAATCCTGTTCTGCATCCAGGAGCTTTTGAAGCTGGCTCATTTCCTGCTGACGCTTGTCGTAGATATATACATAGGCATTGTAATCGCCCTGGATCGGCGTACACCGCAGACAGTAACGGTAATGCTCGCTTTCTGCAACAAACCCATAGCTTCCTCTGGAGCCGTCACCCAGCTTGCTGTCACCATGGTCGTAGCAATATTCCGACATTACGGAGAGATTTCTCAATGGTCCAGTCTTTCGAAGCTCGTTCACGAAGGACTGAAGCTCCGACTTGAATTCCGGTGTATTCAGCGCGTCCTCGTTGTGCGGCCACCAGGTTGACAAGAACTCCCTGCCTCCATGCCCAAAGTCGACGCGCAGGTGGCCGACCGTTCCGAGTTCATGATCCTTCTCATCCTGAGAATAGAACAGCCCCGCTTCCTCAGTCGAAGCGGGGCGCAGACAAAGCCTTTGGTTTTCAGCGTTCATTGGCGATTCCTCCTTTTCTGCTTTCCGTCAATTCTACAAGGTTACTCAAAGTAGAATGTGACGGAATAAGTGATGTTTGACTTGTTATACATGCACGTATGGTTCGTGTAGTAGTAAAACTCCAGCTGGCTGTAGATTCCGGCCGCCAGTGTACGGCTGAAGGTGATGCCGTTGGTGGTGGTCTGGTAGTCCAGTTGGTCCCACTGTCCGGTCAGGACGTTGTACCCGCGGACGCGGCCGTAATCCTGACCGCTGTGCCCATCAACCGGTGGCACCGTGAACGTATAGCTGGTGATGGTTGCGCCTGCGATACCCTGTTCCAGGATGACCGATTCGGGACCTGTCAGCGTCATGCCGCCACCGTGGGTTGAATCAGATACGAAAAATACAATAGCTGCCCAGGGCGACTCAGCTCCGGTGGAGTCCACCGCCTTGACGCGCACCACATTCTTGCCCAATGGGTAGGCGGTACTGGTTTGAGCCGGCCTACCCTCCCACACATAGGTGATGGCGTCGCCGTCCGGGTCGGTGCTGCTTGCTGTGATAGTGATCGCTACACCGGGAGCTATACTGTTGCCATCCGGCGTTCGGGTAATGACGGGCGTGGTCGGCGCCGAGTTGGTCACTGTGAAGGAGATGGCAGTCCAGTCGGAATAAAGCCCCCAGGCATCCTTTGCCCGGACATAGACTGTATGGCTACCCACGGCATAATAGCTGTCGGAGGTGTTTCCGGAGTATTCCAGGGTAACGGAATCCCCATCCGGGTCGGAAGCGTAGGCATAGAGGTTGACCAGGAGATTACCATCCTTGGCTGTTCTGGTTACCGAGGCGCTTCCTGAAGGCTTGTTTGGCGCGTTGTTGGTGATAGCAATGCCCTGCGAGTAGATGAAGGTTCTGCCTGCGCTGTCGGTAGTGCTGGCCGTCAGGACATAGCTTCCGGTGCTGCTGATGGCTATGGTGCCGCCGCTGTTTGACAGGCTTCCGGTATAGCTGGCCGCGCTGCCATCCTTTGTCAGCGACCAGTTGAGGGTTCTGCCCTCCAGCCCGGAGGTCGACGGTAACGACACGCTGAATCCGGAGCCGATGTGAGCCGAGGAAGGAAGCGTGAACGCAAAGCTGGCAATGGGTTTGACTATTCCGGTTCCGGAGGTGAAAGTGAAATTCCGCCCGTTGGTATCGGTGATCACTGCCTGCAGTTTCACGGAGATGGTTTTATCCGTATAGATACGCAGACTGCCGCCGCTGATTCCGAGGGTGCCTGTTGCATACTCCGTGTAGGGCTTCGCCCCACCGCCATCCACTGAGATATACCAGTTGACAGAGGCTCCGCTCAGCTCGGTGCCGGAGGCGGTGACTGCCATAGACTCGCCGCTGTAGGTCAGCGATGGGATGCTGATGCTCATGGTTGGGATGGGGGATATTGTGAGGCTCCGGCTTCTCGTAAAGGTCCGGCCGGTGGGGTCCGTCATGGTCAGGACGAGTTCATACTGGCCCTTCGAGGGGAAGGTGATCGCGCCGCCATTCTTGGTCAGGGTGCCGGAAACATAAGTAGAATACGGTTTGGCATCACCAGTGCCCTGAATGATCGTCCAGTCCCCGGTGAGATTATCCAGATCGGTACCGCTGACGCTGACCGTCCCGGCTTCCCCGGTGTACCAGGGCTGCGGGATGCTGATGCTTATGGTCGGGATGGGATACACCGTGAAGCTCCGGGTTTCCGTAAAGGTACGGCCGTTGGTGTCCGTCATGGCCAGGATTAGTTCATACTGTCCCTTCGTGGGGAAAGTGATTGTGCCGCCGTCCTTGGTCAGCGTGCCTGTAGCGTAAGTGGAATACGGCTTTGCATCTCCATTTCCTTGCTTGATGGTCCAATCTGCGGTGAGGTTTTCCAGATCGGTACCGCTGATGCTGACCGTTCCTGCTTCGCCGGCATGCCAGGTCTGCGGGAGACCGACTGACATTGTTGGGATGGGAAAGACGATAAAGCTCTGGCTTCGTACAAAGGTGCGGCCGGTGGGGTCTGTCATTGTGAGAATCAGCGTGTATTGTCCTTTTGTCGGGAAGGTGATCGTCCCGCCTGTTTTCGTCAGGGTGCCGGAGGTGTGGATGTAATAGGACTGTGCGCCGCCGTCGCCCTGAATGATCGTCCAGTCTGCGGTGAGGTTATCCAGATCGGTACCGCTGACACTGACCGTTCCGGTTTCACCGGCGTACCAGATCTGCGGAACATCTAGCAGGATGGACGGGATGGGATAGACTGTGGTGGAGGCGCTGTAAGAGAACACACGGCCCAGGGCATCCGTCATGGAGGCGGTCAGGGTGTATTCTCCAACCTCTTTGAACTGGATTTTGCCGCCGTAAGCGTTCAGGCTGCCCTCCAGCGCATCGGTGAGCTCTCTCGGCTTGCCGTCCTTTGTGATCGTCCATTCCACCGGCAGCACATTATTGTTGCCGCGGGTTCGAAGGTCGACAGTGCGGTCGGTATGCGTTGATGCCGGCAGCTCAAAGGAAATATTCAGCACCGGCAGGACTTCGATCTTACCGCCGTCCTCGTAGAGGAACACGCGCCCGGTTTCATCGGTGATCCTTGCAATGAGCTCATAGGTTCCGGCATGTTTAAAGCGGATGGTTCCTCCATCATTGTCCAGAGTCCCGTCGATGTAGGTCGCAAGATCTTGGAATCCGAAGCCGTTCTCCAACAGCCATTCCACTTTTAAGTTCCCTAATTCCAAGGTTTTCGGAATCACAGAAACTTCGGTGTCGGTGTGTGCGGTTTCCGGCAGCTTATATGTGATGCTGGGTACCGGATAGACCTTGATGGGTGAGGTATAGCTGTAGGTCCGTCCCGCCGGGTCGACGAAGGCGGCTTTTAGCACATATTCACCCTTTTCCTTGAAGCGGACGGTGCTGTTCATATCCGTGAGCGTTCCTTCGATGCAGTCGGCAACAGATACAGCTTTGCCGTCTTTTATCAGTGACCATTGGATTTCGGCAGTCCCAAGATTCTGGAATGTGGCCTTTACAAGAACACTCGTATCGGTATGCGCGATCTCCGGCAGATAGAAACCAACGGAGCCCACAGGGTAGACCGTGACGGTCTGTGAGGCTTCGAAGGTACGGCCGGTTTCATCGGTGAGAGTTCCGGTCAGCATGTACACGCCCTTGTCCTTGAACCGGATGCTTCCTCCCGCATCGGTCAGGGTGCCCTCCAGCTCGTCGGATAACACAGCGGCTTTACCGTTCTTGGTCAGGCTCCACACTACGGACAGGCCGCCGTTTTCAGTCAACGTGGTAGATACCTCCACGGTCTTGTCCGTATGGGAAGCAACGGGCAGCGTGAATGTAATACCGACTAACGGGTAAACCTTGGTGCTCTCGGCATGTGTAAAAATGCGCCCGGTTTCATCGGTTATGGTGGCGGTCAGCGTATAGCTGCCCTTGGTCTTGAACACAAAGGTGCCGCCGTCATTCCGCAGCGTACCATCCAGTATGTCTGCAGTCTGGACGGCTTCTCCATCCTTCACCACTGTCCACACGATGTCGTGGCCGTAGAGCTTTTCGAGCGGGAAGGTAAGGGTGACCGACTTGTCAGTGTGAGTTGTTTCCAGCATGTCAAAGGTCAGGTCAATCACGGGATAGACCGTCACCGTTTTGCTTAAGACCGTTTCTTTTCCTCTGGCGTTTTTCGCCGTTGCCGTGAGGGTGTATTTCCCTTCCTCTTTAAACTGGATTGTGCCGCCCTCAAGTCCCAGGCTGCCGGTGACGGCGTTGGCCAGCGCCACCGGCTGCTCAGAGCCGTCCACTGCCGATTTCGTCATTGTCCAGGTGAAGCTCTGCATATATTTCCACACGGGCATCACCTTAATCTCAGTATCGGTGTGTGCGGTTTCGGGCAGGTCAAACCGCACCTGCGCATCCGGGACGTAATAGGAACCGCCGCCTGAACCACCGCCCGGCGTGGGTGTCGGCGTCGGGGTCGGAGACGGGGTTGGTGTCGGCTTTTCCTTATCCGGGTCGGTAGGCATCGGGGTCGGTGTCGGCGTAGTGGTATCGGTTGCCGGGGTTGTTGGGGATGGTGTCGGTGTGGATGGTTTTGGATCGGCCTTGTCGATCATATCATCAGCCTCTCCCTTGGTAACGGGATCGTTGGGATGGATCTTGTCGTCATCAGTGTCCCCTATGATTCCGTCCTCCTTTCCGACGATGACATAGCCCTTGTCATCGTCCGCGATATCCGACTGGTCATCGTAGCCGCTGTGTCCCTGGGTATTTTTCGCTTCCTCGTCCTGGCCCTTGGCCCGCACCATCATTTTAATGATCTCGGCGCGGGTGATGGGCTCGTCGGGCTTGAAGCCGTCCGGGTAATCGGCAGGGTCAATGATGCCGGCGTCAACAAGGGCCTCGATGTACTTCTCCGCCCAATGTCCGTCGATGTCGGAAAAGCTGGGCGTGTCTTTTTCCGATCCGGCGGTGTCCAGCTTCAGTTCCTTTGCCAGCTCCGCGGCGAATTCCCCGCGGGTGATGATGTCGTTCTGCCCTATGAACAGTTCAGGATGCAGGCGATAGGCAATATATAAGCCGCTGGTCACCAGCAGCACCGCCAGAAGAAATACCGCGAGGATACATTTCCTTTTGTCTTTCAGGTTCATAAATTTTTCATACCTCTCTTCCTTTTAAATTTGACTGTGAAAAAACCGGAATCATATTCTCGATTCCGGCTTTAAGTCCTTAATATTTTCATAGCTTCAGCTCCATGCCTCCCGGCTCCTGCCCATCGCGGTGTACATCCAGTATCTCCTGCGTCGGGTAGATGACCTTTCCCTCCACCATTTCAAAGACGCAAAAGTCATCGCGGTCACAGATCATGATCCTGTGCTGGTAGTCCTTCTGCATTTCGATGTAATCCTGTACCTCCTTGGGGCTGCACAGCCATACGCCGGAGGTGTAGCGGCCGTCCGGCAGGTAGCAGTAGCCGCTGAACTGCGGCTCGTTGCCCTTTAAATCCAGCGCGCCGATGGGCCGGATTTGAGAGAGCTGGAGGCGGGCCTTCTCGGAGAGGGCTTCCGGTTTTGCGATGCCGAAGATGTCGCTCCGGTTCCAGCGAACATGTTCGCCATCCGCAAGAGAGACAGTGAAAATGGAACGGCCAATGGGATAGGGATTGCTGCCGTTGCCTCCAGTGCAGAAATAGAGCTGCCGTTCCGCAATTTTGTATTCCTCCGGCAGTGCGGAGGAGTGAAGAACGATCACTTTTCCCGCGATGGACATGTCATAACCGACCTGCCGGCAGTCCTCCTGTGTTAATAGGGTTTTATCACTCATGGCGTTGCCCCTTTCTCTGATCAACGAGTTCCAGGAGCTTTGCGGCAATGGAAATCTGCTTTTCCTCCGGCATCTCCCGGATGGCGGCATGGACATAAGCTTCCACTGCCTCCGGCGACATGTCGCCCACCTCAATGAGATCGACCTTCTTTACGCTGACGGTTCCCTGGCTGACGCCGACCTTGACGATATCGCCGTAGTCCATGCCAGTTGCGGCGCGGAGCTCCTTGGGGATGAGGACGCGGCCTTTGCCGTCCATAATCTTGTATATAGGCTTTGCTTTCATACGAAATAGCCCTCCTTTTTCATGACCTCCCGAACGGTTTCGGGGTGGATACCGAAGGATTGAAACAGGTTTTTGAGACCATCCGGCAGGCGGTTCAGGATATCCGATTCCTTGATGATGATGGCGCCGGGAACGCAGGTGACGTCCAGATCGCTGTCGATGGGAATGCCTGCGGCGTTCAAAAGCTCATGAGGAAGCGCGAAGTCATCCTCCGGCTCACCGTCCTTCTGTTCTGTATCCTCATCCTCGTCACAGTCCGGAGCGAATGCAAAGGTTACCGGGGTATCTGGCGAGACGACCATCACCGGGCAGGGAAGCAGTCCTTCCTCTGAAATCGCCAGAGTCACGGTCATCTCTGAGTCTGGCTGGATAGCCGCAGCGTTGATGAATTCCATGGGCAACGACAGGCGGCCTTCCTTGTCTACGCAAATACGTTTTTCAATCAGTTTCATAATGGTTTTCCTCCTAAATTTGATTTTTGAATGGTTATTCCATGCCATAAAAACCGGCAAGGTCGAAGAGACCCAGCTGGGTCGGCATATCCCGCAGCCGTTCACCGGTGTCGTAGTTGGAGATCAGGACTTCGGCATACTCGCTGCCGTTGTCATAACGCTGGGCCAGATTGTTCAGGCGACTCACTGCCTCGATCCGGAAGTCCTGATACAGCTCCCGTATGAATTCACAGTCGTTGTAGCTGACCAGCCACTTGCCCTGACAACCTGCCAGCGTATCCCGCAGGCGGTAGTGATCCTCCTTGAGAAATTCCACCGCATAGTGACCTTCTGTCAAATAGTACGGCGGGTCGCAGTAGATAAAGGCGTTCTCCCTGTCGTATTGCTTGATTAAATCCTCGAAGTCCTTATTCTCGATGACGGTATCCTTTAATCTTCGGCTGCCCTGCCAGAGCAGATGAAAGGTCTTACGGATATCGAAGGGCTGGCAGCCGTAGCTGGTACAGCCGCTTCCGTAACTGTAGCGTATGAGCTTAAAGAAGGCAGCGGCGCGTTTGATGTCATTCATCTGTGCCTTCTCAATGAGGATGGTTTTGATTTCCTCGAACTGGATCGGAGTCAGCTGCCGCTGGGCCAGCTCCAGTTCCTTCTGCATAAATTCGCTAGTGAATTCCTCCTTCTCCAGATATCGTTTTAGGACCATAAACTCGTCGCGGCCGTTTAATGGAAGGAATCCCAGTTCCGTCAGGAACGCCATCGGCTGGTCGCGGACACAGCGGAACATATTCGTCAGGTCGGAATTATAATCGTTGTACACCTCCATGACCGTGCCTAGGGGACGGCCAAACAGCACCCAGCCTCCGCCGCCGAAGACTTCGACATACCGCCCGTATTCCTTGGGCATCCTTTGGTAAATGAGATCCCGCAATGCTTTCTTGCCGCCCACCCAGCTGATGATGCTGTTCATCGCATCACCTGCCTTTCTTTTTGCCGTGCATCCGATCCAGGTCGGTCTTTAAACAGGAACCGTCAGGACTCCAGCAGATAAAGCCGACGCCGGGATAAGGACAGCCCTCGCAGCGGGAAGGCTCCTTCGGGGAAGGTATCGTAAACTTCGGAGGTCCGGTGATCTCCGCGACTGTTTTTTCTTCTGTTTTTAAATCATGATTCATAGCTTCAGCTCCTTCCTCGGAAAACAAAAAAGGCGCTGCCTTTTTTGTAAAGACAGCGCCATTCTGTTCCGATATGTAGTTGGCCGGTCAACCCATCTGTTGGCCGGTTTGCTTGATGGAAAAGTCCAGGGTCATTTCCTGGTTGTTGCGGCGGATGATGCCATAGGGAGTAGTGATGGCTTTTGCTTCCTGCATCCATTTGGAATCGCAGCGTGAAAAGTGGAGCAGCTTCAAGTCGGGATCGCTTTCCGGAATGTGATAGCGTAGGAGGAATTCCTGCCTTGCATATTCTTCTGGTGAGGATAGGTCAGGATTAAAATCATAGCAGTCCAGGTTTCTGGTCAAGTCCAACGCCTGGTCGATGTCCGAGCAATCGCTGATTTCCAGGGCAGCTTTGAATTTCGGAAGCTCTCCGGCGTTCTCCAGTTCTCGGATACGTTCGGCAAGGAGATTCATTTTATCAATGTCCTCACTGAAAGAGAACGCCTGCTCCAGCATCGGAATGGGACTGGAGCAATGGGTAAACACACATTCCTCCAGTGATACCGCACCCAGCTGCTCCAGTGCCGCGAGGATTTTCTTATCTCCAGCCGGCAGGAGAAGCGGCACAGTCTTATCCGGTTCCTTATCTTCCATATTAAAATCCGCCTCGGCTAGCTGGAGTTTGAAAATATATGGTGCTTCCTCCGGCAGATCGGGAAGGTGAGCGCCGTCATAGATTTGGTTCATAACACCGGAGCCATGCACTACATAATAGCCATTCTTGAATATACCGCCTTCCGCTTTCCGCTGTTCACAGCCTATTTTCTCATAGTCCAGCAGCTCCAGCAGTTCCTTCTGATACTCCGGCGGTATATGATTGATCGCATCGATAAAATCGTTGTCCACATAGAATTTTCCGAGCTCCCGATCATTGTTCACGGGAACCACATGGACATCTTCCAGACTATAAGTTAGATTAATGAGTGCTTTCATGTCCGGCTGTTCATCGCCCATCGCCACACACCCGTTGAAAGCCAGCAGGTCATGCGTGGGCAGATCGCTGATGCGGTGTGCCAAAAAATTTAGTTCGTCGAGGGAAGGCTTCTCCTGAATGAAGTTCAATTCCTCGCCCTGCATATTAAAGCACTCGACAATTTGATATGGCAGACCATCCCTGATCCGGGCGCGATCCATTGCGTCCTGTATCTCGTCCCGGCTGGCGGGAAGGTTCAGGTAAGAGCCGACATATCCCAGCGCGTCATATAAGTCCGACCGCATGAGTGTAACGATCATCACTTTTTCTTTCTGCATTTGATCAACTCCTTTTGAAATAAAAAAACGCCCTTCAGTTTCAGGTAGAAACCAAAGAGCTCTACATGTTCATCTGCAATCCCTGATCGGGATAGAGGATGGCGAAGCGTGCAGTCTGCAGCTTTTCCGCCTCACCGTTTTTAATAATTTCGTGATGTGAGCCGATCCACTGTAAGTCCTCCAGAGCAACTGGCTCGGGCGGGCCTTGTCCATACCGGAAGGATTGGACAACCACAGAGATGTATTCCGAGCAGCCGCAGTCCTCCACCAGCTCCTGATATGACTGCGATCTTTGTATGTCCTCCACTTCAGGGATGCCGCCCATGATGGCAACGTCGCGGATGCCTGTGTTGGTTTCTAAACCGATGAGTGAAAATATCTTGCTCATCACATCCCTCCCATCACGGGACCGCCGTGCTCAAGGTCGGGAGCTTTGTTTTTCATTTCATCCTCCAGCTTAAGGGAATAGTTTTCATGATTCCAAAAACTGACGTAAATCTCGCCGTCAGGAGTTTTGATGGGACGCTGCTCAAAACCTTCGCCGTATCCGTCAGAATTTTGTCCAGAGACATAATCCAAGAGTGCGGCAACTTCTTCGCCGGAGAGGGGCTCCTTCAGTCCGGCATTCATAACTCCCCACAGCTCGCCGTCAACAACCTCCACTGATGGATAAAGGCTATACACTTTTTTGTTGAGAGCTTCGTCGTGGATGTATTCGGCAAGACCTCGATCGTTTTCGAAGAAACGATTCTCCTTGGCAATGGCAGCGAGAATCTGATCCTCATATGCCACAGCTTCCCTGGGTGTGATATCCTCCCGCTCATCCTCCGAGCAGTCATACTGAGGATAGCTGACGACCTTCAGAGGGAAAAAGATACTCATTTTTTCGTTTGCCATTTTGATTTCCTCCATTCTTAGTTGGCGTGATTATTTTGAAGCCCTAAAAAAGGGCATAAAAAAAGCAGGGTATCTTCGTTAGAAAATACACCCGCTCATTTTCAGGAATTTATCTACAAACCATTGCTTTCATCTTCATTTTTCAGCTAACCTCATTTATGTAACGCCATCCATTTTAATAAAAATGGTCTGTCATTATTTGCAGGCACTTCAAACCACTCCGAGCACAGAAAATAATCCTCATTATATATCTTTACTGGTGATGAATAGTACCTCTTTGGGCTTTCACCATCCGTTAAGCTGGCTTTTTGGAGTAGTGGATATTGAATATCAAAAGTTTCTTTTGAATATTCCTTTGTCTTCATTTTCTCTATTTCTTCCTTGGTAACCTCACCGTTTTCAAGCATTTTACGAAGAACAGTTCTTATAATTATGCCGATTTTCATTTCTTCAAGTCCATCAATACCGTTATACTCAATAGCTTCAAGATTTGGTGATATCTTTTTCTGTACTGTATTTCTGATTCCGCCATTAATCTGCTTTGGTTTTTTAACTGCAAAAAGATTATACATTTGTAAGCTTCGCATAAATAACTCTGAAGTATCTGCAACATCCCCCAGTACATTAAGCACCGGTTCAAGAATCTTATCACTGAAATCTTCATTAGCAATAATACGGATTTTGTATTTCACATTTAAAGTGCTCAGAACAGAAGAAATATCGTCAATGCAGATATTGATATCATTAATAACAGATGGATTTATTCTAGGCGATGTAAAAATGATTGTCCCGGAATTAATATCAAAATATCCATATATACACATTGCTGTCCTGATACATTTTTTGATAACTCTGGTTACAGTTTCTTCTTTTGTCCCGTAATTTAAACCCGCTTCATGAAACGCAACATCAATGGCATAGATATGCTGTTCATTTTCATCAAATGATATACCCATTACATCAATTTCAGCCTGAGTAAGCACCTGATCTATTCCGCTGTTTCCTTTATACAAATCATAACCATACTTAGTTTTGAAGACCTCAGATGAGTTTTTCATTAGCTGCTCTAATGCTTCTTTGTGCTTAAGCTCCCATTTGGAGGAAGCTTTCCAGTTTGTTTGCACAAGTTGGCATTCTTTAATATGTTTAAGCCATGATAAAAGTAGCGATTCACCAATTTCAATCTTCATTTAAACCACCTCACAGTTCCATATATATCTTAGGCTAGATTCATTCCTAGAAATTATGCTTTATTAGGCTGTTAATTTCTAAGAACATACTATCTGCGTAATATAACATGAGAGCTCGCTTTTTTCGCCACGATCAATAAAACCTGCCACCTTGATAAGGTCAATGGGTTTCATGAATACTTTAGCCATAATCCCGTTCGTGAGTGGATTATAAGTATTAATCTGCTGCAGGACTGGAAGCCCATTCATTGCTGGATAGAGTATCGTAGCGGAATTATTTCCAATTCCGCTGACTGCATATACAGCTAATTGATAAAGCATATCACGCGGAAGGTTTCTATCCCATAGATCACGATATTTCGCATCAAGAAGTTGCACCACCGAACCATTTTTAAGCAAAGCGAAATCAGGACGAGGAGTCGGTGAACGCTTTCCTTTGGGATTGCGTTTTGGTTCATAAGCGAAAAGCATTCCAAGACGATACTGATCTATCACAGAATACTCATCCTGCAAGCTTTTTAATAGCTTGGATACAAGAGTCTCAAAAAACAGGTTCATATCAAAAAAGTAGCCTGGCAAGGAAATGTGTTCCTCTCCATTCTCAATCTGAACCGATTGCGACTCAAACAGGATATTAATTAATTCTATGGCCGGCTTATACACATCATTTAGGCGCGATATTGATCTTTGTGCCGCATTTAATATCGGCCTGCTGAGCCTAGTTTCTTTAGTCAGCATTGATAATTGGTCGCTTATTCTCATCACATCATGACGAAGATTGATATCTGATGCAAGCTTGCCTGCGAGCCTTAAACCTGCCAAAAGAACCTGATTCAAGAGGGTATTTTCTGTTCTTTCATAATAATTACAAGGCAGACACGCCGCAATTGCTCCACCGCGGCTGGCAAGGCGGCTCATATCGATTCGTCCTTTTACACAGGACAAATCATTCTCAAATAATGTATACCCTTTAATAAACCCTCGGTTAAGCAGGCTCTCAGCATAGGTATACAGCGTATATATCAGCAAATCAATGAAATTCAGATTGTCGATATCAAAGTTTGCATAGTGGAATAATTTGAGGTTTCGAAGTCCATAGGTGTACTGCAGCAAAGTAATTAACGGCATCCCATGCAGCTTTGGGGTGATTTGAATACGAATATCGCCTAACGATAAACGGCCCACAAATGAATTGCTTCTTATCAGTACACCATTTCTCATTTCCAGGATTTCAAGGATGCTACTCTCCGTAAGTTTTTGCGCAACTTTGCGTTCAGTCCCATCTTTTAAGTATACACCGTCAAGAAATTGTTCCGACCATTCTGTTAGTTTTAAATGGACTATCGCGCTCATTGTTCTTCTTCCTCTGGGGGACCGGCGACAATGGCATCGGCATCGCTTGTATCATGTTCCTCGCTCAAACGTATTTCCGGACAAGGCTTTAATAATGCGCCGATCAGTTCTGTAAAATCGCCCTCACATAAGGAGTATTGGAGAGTTTGGTTTTTAACGTCAACAAAATCCGAATCTAAAATTGCTGCCATTCGCTCATAATCACCATAACAATATTCTTCGATTAAAGGAAGAATATCTTCCGCTATCACCTGGCGGAAGCGATTCTGAGAAGTAATTGGTTTTTCACCCTCCATGAAATAAGAGTGACCAATTTGCAAGTTGCGGGCATCTCTGCCGATATGCTGGCAGATTCTTTGGTTCAGCCTCTTAAGCCATTCGGAGACAGGCAGTGCGTCAAAGTTAATCCCTTCAAGCAAACTGTAGTCCGGCATTAATTCGTGGAAACCGAAACGCCTGCGGAGCGCAGCGTCCAACAGAGCAATTGACCTGTCGGCTGTATTCATAGTTCCAATGATAAAAACGTTACCCGGTACCGAAAAAGGTTCACCAGATACGGGAAGATATAACGTTTTCCCCCGTTTTCCGGACTCAATTAACATAATAAGCTCGCCTAAGATGCGCGAAATATCTCCCCGATTAATTTCATCTATAATCAGGAAAAACGATTTATTGGGTTCCTTTATCGCATCCGAACAAAGCCTTTTGAATATTCCATCACGAAGTTCAAACAGGGTTTGTCCATTTTCAACCCGTGGTTTTATTCCTTCGATAAAATCCTCATACCCGTAGGAAGCATGAAAACAGCAAATACGGACATATCCATTCGTCCGGCCATCGCCCAAAATGCTTTTTCTCTCATCGTCAGAAAGAGCCTTCCATGATTTCCTAAAGATATTCCGCGCTGCCAATTCCTGCGCTGCTTTTTCAGCATGATATGTTTTTCCTGTACCGGGTGGCCCATAAAGAATGATTTGCTTTTTACGTTCCAGGATACCGTCGATTTTTTTCATAATTCCTTCAAGCGATTGGAGCGGTTTTTCAGCAGGTTTTGACGATACAGTATTCTTTTGTTCTGTAGAGCCTTTTGATAATAATTCGCGTATCTTAAGTAAATTGTCCATGTTTCTATATGGATTTACTGTTGTGCGAAGTCCTTCTTTCGCTTCCGGCAGTTGAGTTTGTTCAACAAATATCCATTCAACTTCCCTTAAATGTGGAAACTCCAAGCCTTCACGGTATTCATAGCCGCCTGTGACTCTGCCGATTCCAAGAGTCTGCATCCCGTCGCCGGCTACGACGATGTCGTTCTCCTTGATTGTCTTAAAAAACCTGATGATCTCATTCAGTTCACGAGATATTGTCTGGGGTTGGTTGGGATAGAGCTTCTCAAATGGCTCCTTCAAAGAATCTCGTATCTCGCTATCCTCTTGGCCATATTGGGTCAAGTCGCCGAGTTCTGCCCAACCGATAGAGATATAGCTATTTTCCTGCATCAGGGGCCATATACTTGTTTTGCTCGATCCGCTTCTTGTACCTATGCGATAATAGTTGACTGGAGAGCCATACATATGCACCATAGTTCGTACAATATGAGAAGACGGTCTGCCAGTCTCCGTGATAATTTTCATCAGCTGCCCTGTCAATGCATAGAGCGATTCAGACTCTGGCTTCTCGCCGTAACATAAAAGAGCATGCTTCTGCCAACCGGTTGTATGGAAAGCGTCAATGTAATTCGGGAAAAGCATATGATAATACTTGTGAATCCATCCGTATCCGCCGATTTTTACATCTTCATCGGAATCCAAACTCTGCTGTAAAGCTATATAATCTTTGTACTCGGGATTCTCAAACTTGGAAATTTGCTCAGCGCCTCTTACTATGGCATCACGAATCTTTTTGCCCTTTTCAATCGCGTCTGCCAGCGAAAGGACGACCTGCTTTTGAGGGCTGCCGGTCATCCAATTGTTATCACTTTTACGTTTGTACATGATGTACTTCAGAGAGCTGCCGCCAGCAATACTGCCGTATTGCCTCGTGTCTATCATCTCGTCATTCTTAAATTCAAGCCAATAGGCAAGCCCATCATGATTCATGACATTGAAAATTGTCTCTATTAATTCTTCGCCTTCAATGCTTTTTAAAACATCAGGACCGAAACGCTTACGAAACATGATATATTCCTGATCTATTTGAGAAACTGGCTTAATATCGCCTTTTTCTAACAGTCGATCGCATTCCTCTATGATAGCGTCATTATTAAAGAAAAAGAAAAACACTGGGTATATCCCTCCATCTCTACTCGAATTTAAAATACTGTTGCCATTCAACGCATAAGGTCATAAACATTATATATGGAAAAATTTATAATAACAATGATAAAACAATCGATGCCATCTTGGTAACTACCCTTTGTCATCTATGAAAACGGCCAAAAAAACGGGCCAAAATTTGCACTTTTTTGCTTCGATTTTTGCTCATTTTTGGCTTGCAAACCACAACATCTTGTGGTCAAAGTCTACTTTTTGCCCTCCGAACCACATTTCGTCATCTTTATTATCGTTTCAACGTGTCTCGTCCACGGGAACATGTCAACAGGTTGTATCTTCTTGACCGAGTAAATCCCGTCCACTTCACCCGTCCCCTGGGTTAGGAGCTTCAAGTCCCTGGCAAGTGTTCCGGGATCGCAGGAAACATAGATAATCCTGTCAGGCTGGATTTTCAGAAGTCTTTCGATAACAGCCTGATCCATACCGGCACGCGGCGGATCGACAACGACCAAGTCAGGTTTACCGGATGATCGCTCCAGCTTATCCAGTTGCTTTTCAGTCTTACCCTGGATGAATCGCACATTGGTGACTTTGTTAAATTCTGCATTGTACTCCGCATCCGTCACCGCATCGGGGTTTTCCTCCACCCCGATCACATGGCCGGCCTTGCGGGCAAGCATCAAAGAGATGGTTCCAATACCACAGTAGAGATCCCAGACCGTTTCTTCCCCACGAAGGTCTGCCCAGGCCAAAACGTGGGCATAAAGCTTTTCGGTCTGACTCGGATTAACTTGGAGAAATGCCCCCGGGGAGACTTTAAAACGCAAATCATCCATATAGGTGTTTAAGAATAACGGGCCGCTGCCAGCGTATTCTTTATTTTCTTTTGGAAAGAGTATGGAACAAGTATCCGGAGCGAGCTCGTCGGAATTCTTCATTTCCCGGATTCTAGCCCCAAGTGCTTCCTTCTCTTCGTCGGTGTTGCCTTCCAGTAAAATAAGACCTTTTCCCCGACTGCTTTCGCGAAAGGTCGCCGTGCGGATACCTGGGCAAGATGCTCCCATGATCGTTTGAAATCGGTCAATGCGCGCATTGGTTCGCTCTGATAACAAAAGACAATCGGAGAATAAGACCACATCCGTGCTTTTTTCCCGATAGTAGCCCCATTGCCCGCTCTCGTCCCGGTGCAGCAATGCTTTATTACGGTAACGCCAGGGAGTATCCATACCGAGAACCGGTTCTACTGAAATATTCTGCAACCCGCCGATCCGCTGCAAAACGTCTGTTACCCAGCGCCGCTTCCATATGAGCGTCGCTGCATAATGCATGTGTTGGAGATCACAACCACCACAGGCACCGAATACCCCGCAGGGAGGATCCTGCCTTTCCGGCGAAAACTCCGTGATTTCAACGACCTCAGCCCGCTGATAATTCTTTTTCTCAGTTGTAATACGGACTTTCCCCTTCTCGCCCGGCAGCATGCCCTGAACAAAGGTTGTCTTGCCATCCAAGTACCCCACGCCGGAGCCATCAGAGGAGAGGCGTATGATTTCAATCCTATTTATTGATTCTTTCGTTGTGTTCGTTCTACTATGACCCATCAATATGCCCTTTCCGAAGTATCCCGATGTTTTCGTGTTATTTCTATTTTAACCGATCGATTTACTGCATGTTTTTATGGTTACTATTTCCGATTGTTTTCATACTGTCATTATATATGCCGGTATCATAACAAGCAATATTCCCGGCCTCCATTGATATGGTATGTCATTTGTGCCTCTTGAAACTAAAATGTCCTACACTAATAAAATGGTGATAGCCAAAATCCAAACATAGTCAGTTTATTTATGACTTAGCAGAAAATCTTATCCCGCTCTGAAACAAAAAAACCGACTGGATTGATTTTGTTCCAGCCGTATCAAGCATACTTATCTATCTGGAGATATGAATACTTATTCGTATTATGTGATGATGTTAATGGAAGATATGTGTTGGGTTCGTGTTAGCTCCATATATATTTTCTTGATTCATCGTTACCTGATTGTTTAATGACACATTTTCATATGCATTGACGCTTTGCGTCTCCTTCTGCCTAAAAAGACTCTGATCCCCCAGCCTGGCGATTAACTGCGTGGTTATGAGACCATAGAGCATATGGGACCCGACATAGGACAAGTTGCTCGTTGCATCCTTCGGCTTAATTTTGTTTTTTGGGAAGCCACTCATCATTGCCGTGACAAAGCCCCCATAGGTTGTTCCGTAAAATAAACCCTTCGTTACTAGTTTATCCGTTCCGGCTTTTTGTAATTGTCTGGTCATGACCACCCCGCCGAGGGTTGCTAAACCTAAAGACATGACCAAGCCCAGGATATCTCCGCCCCGTGAATCAGACTGCTTTTTGGATGCCACCCATATCCCGGATGCTGCCTGCCCGTAACTTCGTTTCGATATGCCCATTTTATAGGATATCTGATCGAATATAACCATACTCAGCCCGCCAACTAATCCGCTGACGATGCCTAGAGTTTGACTGTCATTAATCTTTTTCATAAAGCTTCTCCTTTCTATTGATGCTATTATTATTTTCTAAATACCAAAAATAAATTATGTAAATGCTATTTCATCGCCATATTTACTTAGTAATTTTTGGTTAAGATCGTGATAAGTGCCGTTATTTACAGACAAAACGAGGCGGTGTAATAAAACTATGAAAGTTGTATTACACCGCCTCCGTTTAAATTGGCAACGAGAGATTAAAATATAAGAGCTATATTATATTTAGTATTTATTTAGATTTTATTTAGTTTTTTTAGTTTTAATTGTTATTAAATTTTTACAATGACTAAAAATGGTCTTTCAGTGGACTATTCTCCGTGATACGTTCTGGCCATTTCAAACTCGTCCTGGATTTCCTTGGATTCTTCTTTCGTTAACAGAGAGAAGATGACGATAGCCAGACAGGATACCACAAAGGCGGGAAGCAGTTCATAAATCCCGAAAACACCACCGATTGGCTTGATCAGGAGCTTCCAGATGAAGACCATGCCGCCGCCGGCCACCATACCGGCGATGGCACCGGGACGGGTGACCCGTTTCCAGAACAGGGAGAACAGCATAACCGGCCCGAAGGTCGCACCGAAGCCGGCCCAGGCAAAGGATACCACCCGGAAAATAACGCTGTTTTCATCCAACGCAATAATCATAGCAATGATAGCGATAATGACCAAGGTGATCCGGGATACCCATAAGACGGCTTTATCCGACGCTTCTTTTTTCATGATCCCCTGATAAATATTTTTGGAAAACGCCGAAGCCGCAATCAGCAAATACGAGTCGGATGAACTGATGGTTGCTGCCAAGATACCCGCCATCACGATCCCCGCAAAAAAGGGAACAAAGAAATTCGTCGACATGACAATAAAGATACTTTCAGCCGCACTGGCAGTCAGCAGTTCCGTCGGGAACAGGATCCGGCCGATCATACCGATGGCCACCGCTGCTGTGAGAGAAATGACGACCCAGATGATCGCAATCCGTCTGGACAGCTTTAAATCACTGGCTTTCTTAATCGACATAAATTTCAATAGAACCTGGGGCATGCCAAAATAGCCTAATCCCCAAGACATTGTGGAAATAATCGTCAGCCAGCCATATACGCCGGCTTCGCCAAACAAGGGTTTGCCATTGGCGCCGATCTGCTGGACGCCGTCAACCAATGTCGGTGAGGCAATGCCAAAGAAATCAAAGAAGCCCGGTATGGCTCGCGCATTTTCTGCAACGGCGGCGATTCCACCGGCCGTAACCACACCCGTGATCAGTACCGCGCCTAAGGCAAAGATCATAATGATGCCCTGCATAAAATCGGAAGCTGTCTCAGCCAAAAAGCCGCCGATAAAAGTATAGGCGACAACAAATAAGGCACCCAGGATCATGATATACGCATATTTGATATGGAAAAGCGTACTAAAGAGCTTGCCGACGGTGACAAAACAACTTGAAGCATAAACCGTGAAGAATACTAAAATAAATAAGGCCGCAATGGTCATAATGACTTTCTTATTTTCTTTATAGCGATTACTTAGAAAATCCGGGATCGTGATCGCATCCCCAGCGATATGCGAGTACACACGAATCCTTTTGGCTACGAACAGCCAGTTCAGGTATGTACCGATAGCCAGACCGATCGCAGTCCAGATAGCATCACTCATACCGACGAAATAGGCCACTCCCGGCAGTCCCATCAGAAGCCAGCCGCTCATGTCGGATGCTTCCGCCCCCATGGCGACGACCCAGGGTCCCATCTTCCTTCCGCCAATCAAGTAGTTGTCACTGCTTTCATTGGCACGTTTGGCATAATAAATCCCGATTCCGATAACAACAGCAATGTAGATGACCATTGCAATCAGAATCTGTACTTGTCCACCTTCCATTTTTCCTGCCTCCATTTATTGTTTGATATATAACTATAATAATATAACACAGGGTTAATTCTATCGTTAATGTTATAAAATGTACAGGGTTATTTAAACTGCTCTAGTACAGTGTTAAATCTAAAACTATAATATCTTCGGGTACAGGTGCCGCAGTTTCACTCGTGCATCTTCAGTAGTAAACTGCCAGTCAACACCTTTTTGTTTATCGTTACGATCGATCTCCCAGAATAACAATTGATCATTCAGTATATCCAAAGCATTGATTCTCCTGTTAAGACACTGTTTAGTCAACGCGGATAATTCTATTTCTGCAATATTGAGCCAGCTGCCATGCTTAGGAGTGTAATGGATCTCCAATCTTTTAGCTAAAGTATGAGCCTCCTCTGCCGGAAATGCTTCATAAAGCGAAGATATTCTGTGAGTGTTCAAGTTGTCTGCCACCAGACAGACCTTTTCAGCATCTGGATAATAAACAGTCAGCATTTTTTTGATTTCAGTCGCCCAATCATTTTTCTTCCGGTGTTCTCTGGCGAAGACATGTCTCCACCCGCCCAATGGCTCAGTAAACAGAAAGATGCTGCATGTTCCATTCCTTTGGTATTCAGAATCAAACTTTTCAACGGAACCAGGGCTAGCCGGTATAGGATCTCTTATTTCTCCAAGTAACTGATACGGTTTTTCATCCATGCAAACCACAGGAATAGCTGGATCATAGCCACGCTGATAAACATCGAGTACATCTTCCATATTAGCGACAAACGCCGCACTGCCATTTTTAGGGATACACCAACATTTACGGAGATGTGGTTTCAATTCGTTTTTTTAAAATACTGCCCACGCTGACATAACTAATCTGATCAATAATATCAAGTTCAACACTCTTATCAGCCAGTAACCTCAAAGTCCAGCGGGAAAAACCGGCTGGTGGTTCACCGCAGCTGAGGGCGATAATCTTCGCTTCTACATCACCTGTAATTTTGGCTTCTACCGGTGGTTTAGACCTCTTTTTACGACTGATAGTGTCGCCGGCCCCTTTTTCACAGAAAGCTTTTTTGACTTTTATTACTGTAGTAGGAGAAGTATTCAATACATCGGCAATCTCGTGGACACTCATATGTTTATCGGTGGATTCATCCAGAAGCAAAATGATATTAGCGCGAAGAATAGCCTTAGCAGGAGAAGCGCCACATTTAATGGTTTTCATTAATTGCTGCCGTTCTTGATCAGTCAAAACGATACTGTATCTTTTCTTAGGCATACTGCCACCTCCCTCAATAACAGTATACCTCAGAAAATATTTTATGCAACTTTTAGATTTAACAAAACACTAGTGGGTAAATAATGTCATATAAAACCGCTCTGAAACTCCATTCCGTTGCGTAGCCCAAGGACCAGAAATCCGACTTAGCCATTACCCCCGCTGCCACCACATGAGTATCACCATGAGAATATTCCATACCCCATGCGCAATAACAGAGGTCCATAAGCACTTGGTCCTTTCGTAAAGCCACGTCAGTACAATGCCGCCGACAAGCAGCGGTATAAACCGAATTAAATCAAAATGCAGCAGTCCGAAGAACAAGGCTGTGTAAAGCATGCCTAAGGCTTTGCCATATCCTCGGCGCAGCGGCGGGTAGATCAGAGCTCGGAAGATGAGCTCTTCCTTCAATGGAACGATGACTCCGCCTAAAAGTACGAGGGGAAGCGCCTGCCAAATCGAATCTGCACCGGCCACAACCAAGGCAAAGCTCTGTGGCACTGGGGCCCCTAAATAATCTACGGCCAGATTACCTAAAAGACCGACGACGAAGAAGAGAAAGATCCCCCCAATCAGTCCTGCCAGTAAACTTTTCCAGTTAAAATTGCCCAATCCCAGGTCTTGCGCTGTTATCCGCCGTATCTTAGTGAACACGAACAGGGCAGCAAAAAAGAGAAGAGCATCGCCGAATCCGATCTCAAGATAGCGGATGTACCCTTTTAGAAAACCGAGGTTTTCAATCGTTCGCATCCAGCCCACGGCGAATTCAATGATGTAGACAAGCAGAATCAGATAGAGTGCTTGCCAAAAATTCCATTTAGCTTCCTCAAAAGGATTCATTGACTGTCCTTTCCATCACCGTATAAATCTTTATAAATGTAATTCCAATTTCATCGAGCATGCGGATAATCCACGGTTTTCTTCTGTTGGAAAAATCCGCACCTGTTGTCTGTTCCCCGTCACAAAGTGTTGTATCCACAATAACCAATTCGGTTTCCACAATTTTTCCGATAATAAACACCTACTAGTACATCATTCTGAAATTAGTCAAATTGCTCCAGAGTAAGGACGCGTGCACAATACCGACGTCAAGCGGAGCACGGATTGCGAAGCGCAACGGTCCATGGATGACGGACCATGGATGGTCCTAAGTTCAAATTCACCACGGATGGTAATAGAATTTGAACTTCCTGTTAACGATTGCAATTCGCCAAGGAGGGCAAACGAATTTTAACATCTATAATGTAAATTCATGGAGGGCACAAGAGCCGAAAGTGGTATTGTGTACGCGGCCCAGCCCCATATACGAATATTTGCTAACGTATTTAAAGAATGATGTACTAGAGACTGGTGGGCGGGGAGACAAAGTTCTACGTCCCTTTGTCTCCTGCGTCCCTTTGTCTCCTGCCTCATTTTGTCCCTATTGGGCTAATTTTTCTTTCAGAAGTTTGTTGACCATACCCGGATTGGCTTGACCTTTTGTTGCTTTCATAACCTGTCCGACAAAGAAACCAAGAGCTGCTTCTTTTCCTGCTTTATAGTCAGCGACCGATTTCTCATTGGCGGCCAGGATCCCATCGATGATTTTTTCCAGCTCCCCGGCATCACTGATCTGAGCCAGTCCCTTCTCTTTGACTATGGTCTCCGGATCTTTGCCGGTTGAATAAATTTCCTCAATAACACTCTTCGCGATTTTTCCGCTGATATCACCTTTCTTGATTAGCATGACCAGACTGGCAAGCTGTGCCGGTGATACAGGCGAATCGGCAAAGGTGCGGCCATTGGTTTTAAGCAATGCGCTTAAGTCCCCCATCACCCAATTAGCCAGGAGCTTCGCATCGTCGCATGTCGCCATGGCCTGATCGAAAAAGAAGGCCATGTCTTTTGAAGCAGTGATGACACCGGCATCGTATGCCGAGAGTCCCAACGCCTGCAGTCTTTCTCTTTTTGCTGTCGGTAATTCAGGCATTGTCGCGCGAATTCGTTCCACCCAGTCCCGGTCGATCACCAGCGGCATCAGATCAGGCTCAGGAAAATAACGATAATCATGTGCTTCTTCTTTCGAACGCAGTGAAAGTGTCATGCCGCGACCTTCATCCCAAGTCCGTGTTTCTTGGATGATTTCCAGGCCCTCATCCAACGCGTCGGCCTGACGTTCCGTTTCATATTCCAAACACCGGCGAACGGAGCTAAAGGAGTTCAGGTTCTTGGTTTCTGTCCGTGTGCCGAATGTTTCAGTCCCTTTTAAGCGCAGGGAGACATTGATATCAAAGCGGACGGAACCTTGCTCCAGCTTACAGTCGGAGATGCCGGCATAGTCCATGATTTGTACCAGTTCTTCCAGGTAGGCGAGAACGTCATCGATGGAACGCATATCGGGCTCCGAAACGATTTCTAAAAGAGGTACGCCCGTCCGGTTATAATCAACACCGGAACTGTTGGACGTGGTAATCGTGTCCCCGCTGTGCACGAGCTTGCCCGCATCCTCTTCCATATGGGCCCGGGTAATACCGATTCGTTTCATTGTCCCATTGACCATGACGTCAAGCCAGCCGTTTTTGCAAATTGGCAGATCATATTGGGATGTCTGGTAGTTCTTCGTTAAATCGGGATAAAAATAATTTTTGCGGTCAAATTTGGAGAATTCCGCAATGTCGCAATTTAAAGCCAAGCCGGCCTTGATAGCCAGGTTGACTACTTCTTTATTCAATACCGGCAGGACACCCGGAAGTCCCAGACATACCGGGCAAACGTGCGTATTTTGTTCGCCGCCGAATTCGGTGGAACAACCGCAGAATATTTTCGTTTTGGTGGCCATTTCCACGTGGGTCTCCACACCGCAAACCATTTCATATTTATCCAAAAAAGACATATTAGCATACCTCCTTCACGAGAGCGGGGATTTCCTGATGATAGGTGGTATTCTGTTCAAAAGTATAGGCTGCGCGGTACAACGTGCCCTCGCCAAAATGCTTGCTGATCAGCTGCATGCCTACCGGCAGGCCGTCAATAAATCCTGCCGGAATCGATATTCCCGGCAACCCGGCCAGGTTGACCGGGATCGTATAGACGTCGCCCATGTACATGGCGAGAGGATCGGATTTTTCACCCATTGTGTAGGCGGTCGTCGGAGTGGTCGGTGAGAGCAGAATATCATATTGGTTAAACGCATTGTCGAAATCCTGTTTGATCAGCGTCCTGACCTTTTGCGCTTTCAAGTAGTAAGCATCGTAATAACCTGAACTAAGTGCGTAAGTGCCAAGCATGATCCGGCGTTTGACCTCTTGTCCGAAGCCTTCTTCCCGAGTTCTTTTAAACATTGTAATCATATCTTCCGTCTCTGCGCGGTATCCGTAGCGAACGCCGTCATAACGCGCCAAGTTGGAACTGCATTCGGCAGGAGCGATGATATAATACGCCGGCATGGCATATTCCGTATGTGGGAGCGAACAGCTTTCCACGATAGCTCCCAGATCTTCAAAGGTTTTGATCGCGCGTTTAATCACGTCAGCCACCCTTGGATCGAGTCCGGCCGCAAAGTATTCATCAGGAACACCAATTTTTAAACCTTTTACATTATTTTCTAAAAACTGGGTATAATCTGGGGTAGCATAAGGTACTGAGGTTGAATCCTTAGGATCATGACCGGCAATTGCATTTAAGACCATCGCATTATCACGGACACTGGTCGTCAGCGGTCCAATCTGATCAAGGGAGGAAGCAAAGGCCACCAAGCCATAGCGGGATACAAGCCCGTACGTTGGTTTCAATCCGACAACACCGCAAAAAGCGGCCGGCTGTCGGATAGAGCCTCCCGTGTCGGACCCCAGTGCAAACGGTACTTCTCGCGCAGCGACACACGCAGCTGAACCGCCGGAAGAGCCTCCCGGTACGCGTTCCAGATCCCAAGGATTAGCGGTTGGGTGGTAACCCGAGTTTTCGGTGGAAGATCCCATCGCAAACTCATCCATATTGACTTTGCCGGCGAGCACCGCACCCGCAGCCTGTAACCTCTCAGTAACGGTTGCGTCATAGGGCGGAACAAAATTCTTAAGGATCTTTGAACCGCACGTCGTGGCGATTCCCGAAGTGCACATATTATCTTTCATGGCCATGGGTATTCCCTCGAGGGGCCCGAGCTTTTCTCCATTGGCAATTTTGCGATCGGCGTCGGCAGCCTGGGCCAGAGCTGTGTCTGCAGTAACCGATAAAAATGCTTTAACAGATGGATCTGCAACAGTGATATGATTAAGATAAGTCCTGGTCAGTTCCACGCTGCTGATTTCTTTGCCGATTAGCATATGATGTAAGGCCTCAAGCGACTTTAGTAGTATCATGGGTGGAATCTCCTTTCTTTCTCAATTAGACAATCCGAGGAACCCGGAAGAAACCATCTTCCTGATCCGGAGCATTTTGCAGTACTTTTTCCTGGCTCATTGAAGGCTTCACTTCATCCTCCCGCAGGACATTATAAAGCTGTACCGCATGGGCTGTCGGTGGAACCTGATCCGTATCCAGTTTCTGGAGCATTTCGGCATACCCCAGGATTGAATTGAGCTGCTCGGTATATAATTCCACTTCCCCTTCGGACAGCTGCAGCCTGGCCAAAAGAGCAACGTGTTCAACTTCTACTCTGGAAAGCTTCATGGATCTAACGCCGCCTTTCATTTTATAAATAGTGACCGATGATATCGAATCCAACATGTATAAATATAACAAAATTATGACATACGGGCAAGAAAAAGCACCTTCTTTAGCAGCTTAATCCGTTTTACATCATGATTTCTGGCAATTTGCGTTTGTAACCATTCAGAAAAAAGATTTTTAAGAGTAGGCAGAATTAAAAAGGTTATATGGTGTTGTATGTAGAATACCCTTCTAAATTACCGTGACATGATAATTGGAACATCATTTCAAACAGGCATTCTCAACTGAATTTAAGCAAAAAAGTCATAATGATGATGTAAGGAGAATAACCATTCATATTAAACTGAATCAGAAAGGATGTAATGCCAATGCAGCAGTTAGCCAGACCCTTCGAGAAGTTTCTACCTGGAAGCCACTTGATTTTGGGAGAAGCTGGTTCCGGAAAGACCCGCTTGATTTGGTCCATACTCCAGGAAAAAGACTTTGTTGAAGACAATTCAATCAACATCGTACTCACAGATTCAGAAAAAAGAATATGGCACAATCCTCCGCATAATCCTGTTCATACGATAAATCCTTATGATACAGATATATCCTGGGTCACCGATCCGACAAAACCGGGGATATACTACTGCGCCTGTGACTACGCACCGCGCATCATCACCTTTATGGAATGCCTGGCGACTTGGTCGGTTCACGAAAAAAACATATCAAATCGTGTTCGTATTTTCCTTGATTTGCCGTCCAAATTCTGGAATATCCCCGAATTTGAAGAGCAGCTCGGCAGACTGGATTATATTACGGCCAATAGGAAAGAAGAAGACGGTCCGCCCATAGAAATATGGGCAGCGATCGGTTCGTTAACTAAAATATCCCCCGAAATTCGTGCGCTTTTCAAACACGTCAACCTGATCATGCTCAATCCCCTGCCCAATGGCTGGTCAGATAAAGTACTGCATTTGCTGGATATCAAATGCGATAATTTGCCCGAGCTCTTTGCAGGGATTCATAGCGACGTTAAAGAAGGATACTATTACATTCCAATTACAGAAGAATATCTTGCCTTCAACCCCAAGCCGATCGCCAAACCCTAAAATCACTGCACGAAAAATTTCCGCATGGCTATCGTTCAGACTATACTGAAACAGAAAATATAGGGCGTAACAAACACCTTTAAAGGTTTGTTACGCCCTATTTTATTCCGTGCGCAATCCGGGTACCTTTAGTATGTATAGTACCATGTTAACCCTAAATCTTATATATCCTGACGGCAGATTTTTTGTAATACTGCGTTGTCTTGCCGCTCCTTCACCATCCGTGGTGACCGCGGCATTAGTCCATCCGTGGACGTCAATCCCCATACGCTCGGTTTGACTCGCCTCCGACGGCCAGGATGGCCTAGTGTCGCGATGCCATGGATGGCAAGGAGCGACCGCCTTGTCTTACAAAAAATCTGCTCGCCATTATATTATAATTTTAGAGTTAACAAGGTACTAGTTCATATTGGACTTTATTTTTACCGGTCTCTTTTGCTCTGCGGAGGAGTGTATCGACACGCTGGATAAGGCTGTCTCTTTCTTCTCCTTGATACCAGGTATCGACTCCGAAGCTGCAGGTAATATGGCCTGAAGCGAAGTCATGTCCGGAAATTTTTTTTCTTATTCTTTCTGTTATTTCTAAAGCTTCTTCCCTGTCGGTATTCGGAAATAGAATGACAAACTCTTCTCCGCCCCAACGGGCGAAGATATCCGTTTCTCTGATCATACTTTTGACCAGACCTGTGATCTCCTTTAATACTTTGTCTCCGGTAAGATGCCCGTTATCATCGTTGACTTTTTTAAAACTATCGATATCAAAAATTGCCAGAGAAAGATGACACGAATACCGGTTGGCATAGGCGATCCAGTTATCAAGTTCATCGTCAAATTTCAGCCGGTTGTATACTTGGGTCAAAGGATCCTTTGTTGACAGATTGATTAGATCTTTGCTTTTCAGAAAATTATTCCGTTTATAGGTATTGGTACGAAAAGAGGCAATGCCGCTAACAACAGTGATCAAAATGATATACGTCATGGCGGCGTAAAAATGCGATTGTTCGATGTGATCAAGATAATAGACTGCGGATATGAAAAAAGCGACAGCAATGAAAAGAGAAGCGAAAACCGAATTGATCCATCGGTTAGGAACGAGGAAAATAGCCAAAATGATCAGGATGATACCAAAGGTTTGAATTAATAGTTCCGGTGATTGATATTGGTAAAACACATGAATAAACAAAAGGGAAGCCATGATTTCGTAGATTGTGACCACGGTAAACAATGTCGTGTGTTTTTGTATTGATTTTATCCAGTGAAACAGGATAAGCACCAGAAATAAAAAGATAATTCGGCCTGCCAAGATCGACTGAAAAGCGTGCGTATCCTTGACAAAGAAATAATCCGGAACAATAAACAGCGTATATATTATCCCCAGAAAAAGAACAATTGGCCGGACATAGCGCTTAAGTGCTTGAAATTCGGACTCTTTATATTCTTTCTCCAACTGATTATCCGCAAATTCGGCTAATAAATTTATCCCGCTAATCAGGTTTGCTCGCATAGCATCCCCTCTTCTATTTTTATTCCATATTAATCCTTTATTTGTATTTTAGCAAGGGAAAAATCATAACTGTTGATTACACCTTAAATTTCTCAATTTAATCCAATTAATTTCTTAAACTCTTCTTCAGAATAGATGGGTATCCCCAGCTCTCTGGCTTTATTCAGTTTGGATCCTGGATTTTCACCGACGAGAACCAGGGATGTCTTTTTACTGACGCTGGAGGCCGATTTCCCGCCATACAGTTCGATCACATCCTCGATTTCCCGTCTCTCCCACGTTTTAAAAGATCCGGTTACCACAATGCTTTTTCCTGCCAATTCCTGAGATACGACGGCGCGTGTCGCGCTCATCATCACGCCGGCTGTCTTTAGGCGACCGATGAATTCCAGGTTTGCTTGATCACTGAAAAAACTGACGATGCTTCTGGCCATGATTTCTCCGATATCACCGATGGCAACCAGTTCTTCGACCGTGGTGTTTTCCAGCGCTTCCATGCTGCCGTACCGTCCTGCTAAGACCTTACCGACTTTAACTCCGACATGGCGGATACCCAGGGCAAAGATCAGCGGAGCAAGGCCGCGCCCTTTGCTCGTTTCAATGGAGTTCAACAGGTTACGGGCGGATTTATCCCCCATCCGTTCCAGTTTTACCAGATCTTCATACTGCAGATAGTACAAATCGGAAGCGTCATTGATCAGCCCGGCGTCCAGCAGTTGGCTGACAACAGCCGGCCCCAGACCTTCAATATTCATGGCATCTCTGGAAACGAAATGGATGACCGCCTCCCGTTGGCGGGACGGGCAGGAAATATTCAAGCAGCGATGGGCTGCTTCCCCTTCCAATCGATAGACAGGACTTCCGCAAGACGGACAGTCCGCAGGCATGTGGAAAATTATTTCCGAACCGCTTCGTTTTTCCGGCAGGGATTTGATGACCTCCGGGATCACATCGCCAGCTTTATGGATCATGACATGATCGCCGATCCGGATATCCTTATCCCGAATATTATCCAGATTATGCAGTGTCGCTCTGCTGACGGTGGAACCGGCTACCAGGACATCTTGCATAATCGCTGTCGGTGTAAGCACTCCGGTTCTGCCCACATTGATTTCGATATCCAGAACACGTGTTTCTACCTGTTCTGCCGGAAACTTATAGGCAATCGCCCAGCGCGGGCTTTTCGCTGTAAAGCCCAGTTCGCGCTGGTGGTCAAAACGGTTAACTTTAATCACCAGACCATCGATCTCATAGGAAAAACCGTGCCTCTCTGTCGTCATCCGTCTGCAATAGTCAATGACTTCATCGATGGTTTTAAATAAATTGTAATTCGGGTTGACCTGAAACCCAAGTGCGCTTAAAGCTTCAAGCACACCGGTCTGGGTGCGGATACCCATTTGTTCCGCTTGGATGAGCTGATAAGCAAAGTAACCCAATTTGCGCTGAGCTGTGACCGTTGAATCCTGCTGCCGTAATGAGCCGGCAGCGGCATTCCGAGGATTAGCAAACAGAGAGAGCCCCTCTTCTTCCCTTTCCGTGTTCAGCTTTAAAAAGGATTCTTTCGGCATGTAGCCTTCACCACGGACATCCATAGTACCCGCAAAATTCGTCCCCGATCCGCCCTCATTCACCATCGTCAGGCGCAATGGCACCGCACGGATTGTCCTGGCATTGGCCGTTATTTCTTCTCCTACTTCGCCGTCCCCGCGGGTCGCACCTCTGGCGAGAACACCGTCGTGATAAGTCAGCGCCAAGGTCAGTCCGTCGATTTTCAACTCGACAACATATTCTGCGTCCGGAGCAGCACTGCGTACCCGTCGGTCAAAGTCTTTCAGCTCGTCGGCATTAAACGCATTGTCCAGACTAAGCATGGGCTCCGGATGGCGTACCTTAGGAAATTGTGAAGCAACATACCCGCCGACCCGCTGCGAAGGCGAGTCGAGTGTGACCCATTCCGGATGTTTTTTTTCGATAGCGATCAATTCCCGGATATAGCTATCGTATTCGGCATCCGTTAGTGTCGGCGCATCCAGCATATAGTAGTCGTAAATCGCTTTTTCCAGGATTTCTTTCAGTTCGTGCAACCGTTTTTCCTGATCCATAACAGAACCCCTACCCTTTTAATATTGTTCTGCTTCTATATTTTTGCCAATCTGGCATACTCTGCAATCAATTTCTTGACCTCGCCGCTGAAAACAACGGTGATTTCAGCATTATTGCCTTCTCCGATGACGGACATGACGATACCTCTCCCAAACTTGGGATGGTCAACCTTATCGCCGACCTGATACCGTTCGGGATCAGAGCTGACAATCGGCGTTCCGTTGTCCTTCCAGCCTTTGGTATTGCCACTGCCACCCCCATTTGCCCGTGCCGCAGAAAACGGCGACGCGGATGAGGATTGGGATGTGGATGAAGAGGCTTTGCCTGAATACGACGCACCGAAACCTCTGCCCATGATTTCACGGCGGTTCATTTCTTCAAGCAGCAGGTCTTCCGGGATCTCCTTGATGAATCTGGAAGGCACACTCGGCTGAATGTGACCGTATATCATGCGCTGTTCCGTGGTGGTCATAAAGAGTTTCTCTTTCGCCCGTGTAATGGTGACATAACACAACCGACGCTCTTCTTCCAGCAGATAGGTTTCCATCATACTTCGGCTGCTCGGGAAGATACCATCCTCCATCCCGACAGCAAAGACAACCGGGAACTCAAGGCCCTTGGCGCTGTGCATCGTCATCAGTTTTACTGCGTCTTCATCCTGATCCAAATTATCGATATCCGCCACCAATGACACCCGCTCTAAGAATCCGCCCAGCATGAGCATATTCTGATCCGTGTCAAGATCAGGATCTTCCGTATAATCCGCAGCATGTTCATCATATTCCGCTGTCACAGAAAGGAATTCATTGAGATTCTCGATCCGTGTTTCCGCCTCGACCGTGTTTTCCGTTCTTAAGGCGGCCATATAGCCGGTATCACGGAGAATCTTCTCAGTCAATTCAGTGATTGCTATCCCTTTCTGTGCTTCCTGCCGGAAAACGATCATCTGTTCATAGAAAGCCGTCAAGGTGCCGACCCCTTTGGTCTGGAGACCCTGGATATAGGCCGCTTCCGATAAGGCATCCAGGACCGGCATCCCTTGTTCTTCAGCGTACTCCAGTATTTTGTCCAAACTGCCTTTTCCAATACCGCGTTTCGGGACATTTATAATTCGGGCAAAACTGACTCTGTCGGCCGGGTTATTGATCACCCTCAGATAAGCCAGGATATCTTTGACTTCCAGCCGTTCATAAAATTTAACGCCGGAAAAGATCTTATAGGGAATGCTTTCCTTCATCATATGCTCTTCGAGAACGCGGGACTGGGCATTGGTCCGGTAGAGGATCGCAAAATCACTGTATGTCCGCCCTTCACTATCGGATAAGTCCCGGATCTTACCGGTGACAAAGCGGGCCTCATCATGTTCGTTGGCGGCACGATAAAGGACAATTTCCTCGCCCTGATTATTCTCCGTCCAGAGTGATTTTTGTTTACGGTTATAGTTGTTGCTGACGACTTCATTGGCTGCACGCAGAATCTTCTGGGTGGAGCGGTAATTCTGCTCCAACTTGAGGACATTTGCTTCCGGATAATCCCGTTCAAAATCAAGGATATTCTGGACATCAGCACCCCGCCAACCATAAACAGACTGGTCATCGTCGCCCACAACACAGAGATTGCGGTAACGGGCAGCCAACAGTTTGATCAGAAGATATTGCGCGTGATTCGTATCCTGATATTCATCCACCATGATATACCGGAATTTCTCCTGATAATAATTTAAAACGTCCGGGTTCTCCCTGAACAGTCTCACCGTGAGCATGATAATATCGTCAAAGTCCAAGGCGTTATTGCTGACAAGCTTGCGTTGATACAGTTTATAGGCCGAGGCTGCTCTTTCGGTAAAATAATCGCTCGCTGAGGCAGAAAAAGACTCCGGGTCCATTAACTTGTTTTTGGCATCGCTGATGGCTGCCAGTACAGCCCTCGGCGCAAACTTCTTCTCATCCAGATTCAGTTCTTTAAGACATTCTTTGAGCAGCGTCAGCTGATCTCCTGCGTCATATATAACAAAACTCCGGGTGTACCCCGGCAGTCTGGCAATTTCTCTTCGTAAGATCCGCACACAGGTCGAATGGAATGTAGCGACCCAGAGGCCTTCTCCTTCACTGCCTACCAGGGCAAGGACTCTGTCGCGCATTTCCTTTGCGGCTTTATTGGTGAATGTGATAGCCAGGATATTCCACGGATCAACGCCTTTCGCCACCAAATGTGCGATCCTGTATGTCAACACCCGGGTTTTGCCTGAACCGGCCCCGGCCAAAATAAGAAGAGGACCATCTCCGCTTTCAACTGCTTCGCGTTGGACAGGGTTCAGGTCCTTTAAATAATACATGAAAAGATCACCTTTCTCGTCTAAAGTTTGGGTTTATCCTTATTTTACCACACCGGGAGCAAAAAGGGAACGGGTGTTCGTCATTAATTAAATCAATCACAATACCCCTTGTTCTTCAGCTTTTCCAGGTGGGTTGTGATTACTTGCTCAATATCGATACCGTATTGCTCCTCTAAAACAAACATCATCGTCACAGCCGTTTGAGCGACATCCATCAGTTCTTTGGCGACGAATTGCATGGCCTCGGCTTCTTCAACCCGCAAGGCTTCGCCGTTTAATCCCCTGAATTTACCGATAGCCTGCGCCAATTCCCCGGATTCCTCCATGATTTTGAGCGCTGTACTCTCTAAGGATGGGCTTAATCTGTTCAGCCTGGGCAGGGTGATTGTCTTGGTTGTCTTTTCGCTCATTTTCTTCTCCTTTGATCATCCCGTTTTACAATACCGGCGATTTCGATAGTTAAGCATAACAAGGATACACGAAAGAAGACTGTCCAATAGCATCCGTCTGCACAAATAGCCGAAATCGTTATTTTCTTCTTGAATTCAGTTCTGCGGCGATTTCCTTCAAATCAACGTTTTGGTCTTCCAGCATAACCAGAAGATGATAGAAGAGGTCGGAAACCTCATAACGGATCTCGCTTGGCGAATTATTCTTGGCAGCGATGATGACTTCCGCACATTCTTCACCGACTTTTTTTAGGATTTTATCTAACCCTTTAGTGAAAAGATACGTGGTATATGCCCCTTCCGGTCTTTCGCTGTTCCGGTCTTTTATAATACCGGCCAGCAGCTCTAACGTCCGGCCGAGTGAAGGTGCCGGTGTCGTCTCCGGTTCACCGATCGGCTCGTCTGATCCCGGGCGATAGTGAAAACAGGAATAATGGTTTTCATGACAGGCCATACCGGTCTGCCGGATTTTCATTAAGATGGTATCCCGGTCGCAATCCACGCGTATATCTACAACGTCCTGATAGTGTCCGGATGTCTCTCCTTTGACCCATAAATTGTTACGGCTGCGGCTAAAGTAACAGGCCTTTCCTTCAGTTAGGGTTTTTCTCAATGCTTCCTCGTTCATGTAAGCGAGCATCAACACTTCGCCACTTTCACAATCCTGCGCTATTGCCGGAATGAGTCCCTGTTCGTTCCACTTGATACTCTTAATTGCTTTCTCGACATCGACAGCCCCGATTCCAAAACTACTGTTCATGACTAACTCCTATCTCCCAAAGAAATCTCTTTTTATTTTATTACGGTGGCACGCTTTCTCATTTTCTGACCGGTATCCCTTGCAAAGCAAGGTAGTCTTTGGTTTCCTTAATGCTATACTCCCGGTAATGAAAAATCGACGCCGCTAACACAGCATCCGCTTCCCCATCGGTCAAACCTTCAGCCATGTGCGACAATGTGCCGACTCCCCCGCTGGCAATCAGCGGAATGGCCACTGCCCTGCTCACCATGCGGTTCAACTCATTATCATAGCCCTCCTTCGTTCCGTCGCGGTCCATGGAGGTCAGGAGGATTTCTCCTGCGCCAAGTTCTTCTGCTTTCTTTGCCCATTCCAGAACGTCTATTCCTGTCGGGGTCCGTCCGCCGTGAGTATATACTTCCCAACGCCCTGTTCCGACTTTTCGGGCATCAATGGCTACCACGATACACTGGCTCCCAAACGCATGAGCCCCATCACAGATTAACTGCGGATTTTGAATCGCAGCAGTATTCAATGAGACTTTATCCGCACCGGCCCGCAGCATCCGCCGAATATCCTCGATGGTCCGGATACCGCCGCCGATAGTAAACGGTATAAAGACTTTTTCTGCCGTCCGTCTGACGACCTCTACCATGGTTTCTCTGCCTTCAGACGAGGCGGAAATATCCAGGAAGACGAGTTCGTCTGCACCTTCCTGATCGTATAAAGACGCGAGCTCGACGGGATCCCCCGCATCGCGCAGGTGAATGAAATTAGTACCTTTGACGACCCGACCGTCATGAACATCCAGACAGGGTATGATCCTTTTGGCCAGCATGATGTTTGCTCCTTCGTGTTTCTGTTCGTACTTAATCGATCACACGGAGGGCTTCCTCCAGTGTAAATGCGCCGGAATAAATCGCTTTTCCCACGATGGCGCCATCGATGGCTGTTCCTTTGTCGGCTTCGGACTTTAAGCGTTTCAGGTCATCCAAAACCGATATTCCTCCGGAAACGATAACCTTCAAACCAGTTGCTTCAGCCATCCGGACGGAGCTAGCGATGTTCGGCCCAGCCAGCATGCCGTCCCGTGAAATATCGGTAAAGACGATGCGGGATACACCGACTTCCTTCATGGCTTTTCCCAGTTCTTCAGCCTTTAAATCCGTACTCTCCGCCCATCCCTGGACGGCGACCATGCCATTGCGTGCATCAATCCCGACGATGATCTGATCACCGTAACGGCGAACGGCCTCTTCAACCAATTCCGGGTCTCTGACGGCAACGGTGCCTAAAATAACTCGGGATACTCCGAGGTCCAAAAGCTCCTCGATCCTGGCTAATGTGCGTATACCGCCGCCAATCTGGATATTCATGGGCACGCGTCGGACGATGTCCCTGATCACATCATCATTGACCGGTTTCCCTTCAAATGCGCCATTAAGGTCAACGATATGAAGGTACCGCGAGCCTTCTTCCATAAATTTAGCCGCCATCTCCGCCGGATCATCGGAATAGATGGTGGCATCCTCCATCCTGCCCTGGAGCAGGCGGACTACTTTACCGTCTTTTAAATCAATCGCGGGATAAATGATCATTGATTTTTCACCCATTTCCCAAAATTATCTAACATGACCAGCCCCCAGGGGCTGGATTTTTCCGGATGGAACTGTGCACCCCAGACATTGTCTCTCCCAACCAGTGCCGGAAATTCAAGACCATAATCACTGGTTGCTGCGATACAGTCCGAATCTGCCGGTTGCGCATAATAGGAATGGACAAAATAAAAATAGGAATTGTCCGGGATATTTTCACAAATCCTGTTGGGAACCACTATCTTTAATGTATTCCAACCCATATGAGGAATCTTAAGTCCCTGTGGGAATTTGACTACCCGGCCCTTCAAATAGCCCAGACCGGTATGTTCACCGTGTTCCTCTCCGATTTCAAATAACAGCTGCATACCAAGGCAAATCCCCAAAAAAGGTTTGTTGCTGCGGACATAAGCAGCCATGGGTTCGATCCAACCGCCGGTGTGAAGCGCATCCATCGCATCCGCAAATGCGCCGACGCCCGGCAGGATAACCCCATCCGCCTCGGTTAACCTTTCGGGCGAAGTGAGTATTTCCGCTTCATAACCGATTTTTTGCAATGCCTTTTCGACGCTGCGTAAATTTCCTCGCCCATAGTCTATGATGCCAATCATGATTGTATGTCCTCCACTATATCGCATGAGCCATTAACTTCTAGAGACTACCCTTTGTCGAGAGTACGCCGTCAAAACGCTTGTTTTCCGCAACGGCTAGACCCAAAACTCTGCCGACTGCTTTAAATACGGCCTCCAGAATGTGGTGCCTATTTTTGCCGTCAAGCATCCGAATGTGGAGCGTGATCCCCGCATTGAGCGCAAACGCACGGAAGAACTCTTCTGCCAATTCCGTGGGAAAATCGCCAACCATGCCCTGGGGGCAGTCGACATGCCAAGTCAAGTATCCGCGGTTGGAGATATCAACCGCTGCTTGAATCAGCGCTTCATCCATAGGGAAGAGGCAATCGGCAACCCTCTCGATTCCCAATTTGTCCCCCAATGCTTCTTTAAAAGCCTGTCCCAGGACAATTCCGCAATCCTCAACCAGGTGGTGCTGATCCACATGCAAATCACCTTCAGCGTTGATTTCCAAATCAAAATGTCCGAAGCGACAGAAAGAATTCAGCATGTGATCAAAAAAACCGACGCCGGTATTGATACTGACTGTCCCGGTACCGTCTATGGCTAACGTCATAGTGATATCCGTTTCAAGTGTCGTCCTGGTCAGATTAGCACATCTCATCTCTTAACCCCCTTTAACATGCTCATCAAAAAATATTATACATAGAAATCGACAGCATATCACGAAATATTTTTAATTGCTACTTGTTTAACCTTACACCGATTGCTCTGGCGTGGGCTTCTAAGCCTTCCCGCCGGGCAAGAAGCATGATGTGTTCGCCGTCTCTCTGCAACGCTTCTTGCGAATAATTGATAATGCTGATTTTCTTGAGGAAGGTATCCACATTGAGCACAGAATAAAACCGAGCTGTTCCGCCGGTTGGCAGAATGTGGTTTGGTCCGGCAAAATAATCACCTACAGGTTCGGGAGAATATCGTCCCATAAACACCGCGCCTGCATTTCTGACTTTCCCCAACCAGGCAAACGGTTCCCTGACCGTGAGTTCAAAGTGTTCCGGTGCAATCCGATTAACTAGATCCATTCCCTCCTGAAGATCGTTGACCAGGATCGCTGCACCATAGGTATCCCAGGATGCTCTGGCGATCTCAGCACGGGGCAGCAGCGCAAGCTGACGTTCAACCTCCGCAACAGTCTTTTCTAATAATTCGGCATTCGGGGAAATCACAATGGCGGAAGCCAGTTTGTCATGTTCTGCTTGGGAAAGCAAATCAGCAGCTAATTCTTCCGGAACCCCGCTGTCGTCTGCCAAAATAAGGATCTCGCTCGGCCCGGCCAGCATATCAATATCGACAAGACCATAGACCATTTTCTTAGCTAAGGTAACAAATATATTTCCCGGACCGGTAATTTTATCGACGCGGGCAATAGTCTCCGTTCCGTAAGCCAGCGCGGCAACAGCCTGGGCGCCGCCGACTTTATAGATTTCGCTGACACCGCATTCCGCTGCTGCCACCAGCACTTCCGGCAGAAGGCTCCCATCTTTGAGCGGCGGTGAGACCATAACAACTTCAGAAACCCCAGCGACCGCTGCCGGCAGTGCATTCATCAGAACCGATGAAGGATACGCGGCTGTACCGCCGGGTACATAGATTCCTACCCGCTGCAGAGGGCAAATCATTTGGCCAAGAATCGTCCCGTCTTCGGAGGTATCCATCCAGGACGTACGTTTCTGCTTTTCATGATAGTTTCGGATATTGTCAATCGCCTGGCGCAGCGCCTGCATATAGGCGTCATCTACTTTTGCGTAGGCGGCGGCAATTTCCTGCGGCGATACCCGCAATCCGGATGCGCGCAAGTCGACGTGATCAAAGGCCGATAAATACATATAAAGAGCTTCATCACCCTGTTCACGAACATTTTTAAGTATTTCTGTTACTTTCTCGTCGAGGCTCCGGTCATCGCCGTACGATTTATTGATCAGTTTATTTAAATCCACATCCTGTATTTTTTGAATCATTTTCATTGTTTTGCAGCCCCCTGTCCAATCTATCGGCTTTACGGGCAAGACGACCCGTGATCATTGCGGTACTAATTCTTTAAATTTCTCAGCCAGCTCTTTGATGCGTTCAAATTTTACGCGGTATGATACCCGGTTAGCGATCATCCTGCTGGTTGCCTCAAGAATCTGCGCCACTTCGGCTAAGTTGTTTTCTCGCAGCGTTTTCCCTGTAGATACAATATCGACAATCATTTCAGCAAGTCCTACCCGGGGCGCAAGTTCAATATTTCCATGCAGTTTTATCGGCGTAACCTGCATGCCGTGTTCATTAAAGAACAGCTCGGCGACCCGCGGAAATTTTGTCGCCGCCCGTTTGTGATTTAAGACACTTAAATCGTAACTGCCATTCGGAAGCGCCGGGGGCAGATTTTGCTGCGGCATGGCAACAACAAACCGACAGTAGCCGAACTTTAAATCAACGAGCTCCGCCACGTCTTTATTTTGCTCAATAATCGTATCTTTACCGACAAAACCGATATCAGCAGCGCCGCTTTCTACATAGGTGGGGATATCCGTCGGCCGGCAGATGATGATTTGAGCATCTGATTCCGGAAGGTCAAACAATAATTTACGGGAATCCTTCTCCACAGACCGGCAGTCTAAACCGGCCTTGGTCAGAATCTCCACGGAATCCAGCAATAATTTTCCTTTTGGCAGTGCGATGGTTAAGAATTTTTTTGGCATTGTACTTAGCCCCTTCCGCATGTTGACATATGCTTTAGTTAATTAAATTATTAAAGCATTGCTTGAAGTATATCAAGGTTTGAACGGGATGTAAATATTTTTTAGTTATCCACCTTTTCCAATAAGGCAATACATCGACTGGCGGCCATCGCTCTAGCGTCATTGTCGGTCAAGAAACCCAAGGCCATTTCTACCTTTTTACCGCTTTTGCGCAATTCACGGCATCGTTTGATCACGGCTCCCGGTGATTGCCCATAAACGAGTACTTCGGCAGCATCCAGCTCAAATGCCGTATCCTGATCCAGCATGAGTCCGACATTAATGGCGAATCCCGTGGCACCATGGCGCGTACCAAAATCATTATAGAGTCCGTCATACCGTCCGCCTTCGATCAACGGCACACCCACACCAGGAACATACCCTTCAAAGATCGCGCCGGTATAATATGAAAAACCTTTCAGGATCCCCAGGTCGAGGGATACATAGTCCTGAACGCCAAATTCCTTCAAATAAAGATAGATGGTTCTCAGGGATTCGGCTGCCCGGCGAATCGGCTGGATGTGCGACCAGCTCTGCAACTTGTCCAGGACGTCTTCTTTCCCGGTCAGATGCGGCAGGGCCAGGAGCAGTTCTTTGGCGTCAGGCGGGAGATCGTTACCCGCGATAATTTTTTCGAGCTTCACCATGTCTTTGCGTGCGATCCCGTCTTCAAGCTCTTCCCGCAATCGGACGTCAAATTTCATTTCCTCGGCTAAGCCGGAGAAAATGCCGTTATGACCTAAATTCAGCTGAAAGTTATTAACCTCCAGTACCTTCATGATTTCGATAGCTAAAGCGATGACTTCCGCATCCGCGATATCATTGTCCGAACCGATCAATTCAACGCCGACTTGTCTGAATTCACGATAACGGGCATAATCGTTCCGGTAAACATCCCCACTATAGCAGAATCTCAGGGGAAATTGACTTCCCTTTTGCCGTGTGGCGACCATTCGGGCGATGGGCGTCGTGAATTCAGGCCGCAAAACCAGCGCATGTCCGCTACGGTCAAAGAATTTATATAAGTGATCTTCTTTATCTGCATCGGGTTCGACACAGGCACGATACTCCAGACCCGGTGTCTTTGTTTTCTGATAGGACCAATTTCTACAGACAGAAATTGCTTTACTTTCTAACTCTTCTAACCGGGCTAGTTCGGCTGGTAAGAGATCGATCATTCCTTCCGGTAGCTTTAAACCTAATGATGAACGTTCCATAACTGCACTCTCCACTCTACATTAAATTTCTTTCTCTTTTCCTCACGTCACCTATTCTCTACAGTTGTTCTTTTTCCTGAGCCTCCAACCGTTCTAAAACCAGCTTATACCCATCCGCACCGTAATTCAGACAGCGCTTGACTCTGCTTATGGTCGCCGAGCTTGCACCTGTCACTTCTTCAATTTTGTTATACGTAATATCCTTCTCAAGCATGTGGGCAACCTCAAGACGCTGTGCCAAAGCTTTAATTTCAGCGACCGTCGCTAAATCCTGGAAGAACCGATAGCATTCTTCCTTCGTTTTCAGCAGCAGAATAGCTTCAAACAGCATATCCGTCTGATTATCTCTAATCCTTTCATCACTCGCCATGATTATTACCTCCAGAACTTCGGGCTCTTTCATACTTTAATTTATTAAAGTATTGGTTAGCTGTCAAGTAAAAAAAGAAAAGCCGGAATATTCCGGCAAGTACTCTACTGCGGTATCGGTATAGCCTATATTGTATGTTTGCAGCGTTATCACCTACAGCAACGTTTTTTTACTGTGTTTCTTAACACAGCTGCAAAGATTTTGAATAGCCTATTTTCTTATGAACAGTACCGCCGGATAAAAACGGGTTGCAGTCCAGCTGTTGTCAGGATATAATGAAATTTAATCCTGTTTCTAAAGCTATGTATTATACAGGATTTCATGCAAAGCGTCACCGTCAGCCTAATTATTTTGCCCTTATTTGAATATAACAAAATTATCTTTGAAAATAACGATTTTATAATTGCATGAATCACTTAGTAAGAAAGTGTGTGAACAGCTATGAGCAAATTCTGGAGTAAGATCGCTGCCAGCCAAAAGCCGTATGTCCCTGGCGAGCAACCGAAAGATAAAAAGTACATCAAACTGAATACCAATGAGAATCCTTATCCGCCTTCACCGGAAGTAATCGAGGCGATCAAAGCTGCTGCCGATGAAAATTTAAAACTATATCCGGATCCGAATGGTGATGCCTTACGGCAGACACTTGCCGACTACACCGGTTTAAAAAAAGACTGGGTTTTCGTTGGCAACGGATCTGACGAAATATTAGCGTTTGCCTTCATGGCTTTTTTTGATCCGGGACGACCTCTATTCTTACCGGACGTCACCTATAGTTTCTACGCCGTATACATAAATCTATTTCAATTGGACTATCAATTAGTTCCTCTTAAAGAGGATTTTTCGCTAGACCCCTCAGACTATTTCAATTCAATCGGTGGTGTGATTTTTCCCAATCCGAATGCACCGACAGGTCACTGCATCGATCTCGAAATGGTAGAGGCCGTCTTAGCGCATAATCCCGACCGGATCGTCATTGTTGATGAGGCTTATATCGATTTTGGCGGTAAGTCTGCGATTCCGCTCATTAACCAATATCCTAATCTTCTTGTGATTCAGACACTTTCGAAGTCCCGTTCACTGGCAGGTCTCCGGGTTGGTTTTGCTTTCGGCCAAGATGAACTGATGGAAGGCCTGAACCGGATCAAGAATTCCTTCAACTCCTATACGCTGGACCGTCCCTCCATGGCGGGCGCCATTGCCGCCATAAACCACGAGGCCTATTTTCAACTGACCCGCGGTAAAGTGATCCGTACCCGGGAGAGGATCGTCCCGATAATGACAGAAATGGGCTGGCAGGTGATTCCCTCCAAAGCTAATTTTATCTTTATTTCTCATCCCGTTTTGAGGGCAGAGGACATCTTTGCCTTGCTGCGGCAGGAGGGTATCCTGGTTCGTTATTTTCGTCTCCCGCGCATCGATAATCACTTGCGTGTCAGTATCGGTACCGATGAAGAAATGGATCGTCTGCTTGATACGCTAAGAAAAATTACAGCAGCTGTTCTCTGATTAAGACCACATGAAGATCCTATCTGATTTCGCGGGCAGCGCATTAATTGTTTTTTATTGTGGACGATGCGTCGTTTTACGTCCACGAATCCCAAACCTCAGGCACATAACCTACCGTCGCCTGTTTTCCGTTACGAACGATCGGCGTTCGATAAAGAACCGGATTATTCAGCAGCAGCTCTTCGCGTATGGCAGAGCTGCTGATTTTGTCCAGATTCAAACGCATATAGGCTTTACATCCGGTATTGAACAGATTATTCAAGCCGACAGCGTTTTTTACACTTTGCAGTTCGCCTTTGCTCAATCCCTTGATGTCCAGGTCGATAAACTGGAATGGAATTCGTCTTTCTTTAAAATAACGCTCTGCTTTTTTGGTATCAAAGCATTTTTTGATACCGAATAGTTGAATATTCATATTGAACGCCACCTATTCTAATCTTTTATTGCATCCTTCTGTCATGGTATTTAAAGAATGCTGTACTTGACGTTTACGACTATCCTTATTATCTCACTTTATTATCCGATATTAACTGGCGAAAAGAAAGCCTGCCCAGTTACATTCTCGGGCAGGCCGTAAAATCCATACGATGTTTACCAATAATCCGATGATCTGATGGTTGGGTTATCGTCCTTTTTCTAATTCAATAATCTTTACTGACAGTTAGAGCGTCTGTTTTTTTAGTCGGGTAAAATAATCCCTGGTTTCTTTTGCTACAACGCCGCTTAGAGCTATCAGTGCAATTAAGTTTGGGAAAGCCATCATGCCATTAAAGATATCGGCAAGATTCCAGACGGCGGCAACCGTCATATACGGTCCGATAAAAACCGCAAAAATATACAGCCAGCGGTAGATTAAAACGAGCTTCATACTCTTTGTCAAATATTCGAGACACCGTTCACTGTAGTAGTTCCAGCCAATGATCGTTGTAAATGCGAAAAATACCAGACAAATCATCAGAATGAATGCCGACACTGCCGGTGCGAACGGAAGTCCTTCCTGAAACGCTCGGGTCGTTACTTCGACACCAACAAGTCCAATGTTCCAAGTTCCCGTAATCACAATGGATAAGCCGGTCATCGTACAAATAATGATGGTGTCAATAAACGTACCCGTCATCGTGACAAGCCCCTGACGGGCGGGCTCATTGGTTTTAGCGGCAGCCGCTGCGATCGGTGCGCTGCCGAGGCCGGATTCATTTGAGAAAATACCGCGGGCTACACCTTTTTGCATGGCGACAATCATCGCGCCAAGAGCTCCTCCGGCGGCTGCCCTGAGGCCGAAGGCTGAGGCTACGACTTCAACAATTGCATCGGGTATCTTCGTAAAGTTACCAACTAAGATGACCAAGCAAACCAGCACATAGATAATTGCCATAAAAGGCACAATAATTTCGGATACAGAAGCAATACGCTTCAGTCCGCCGATAATGACCAAGGCGACACAAATCGTAACAATAAGTCCGGTGATGACGACAGCAATGGAATACTGTGTCCCGAAGATTGAAATCATATGTTCATTGTTAGCATCAAAAAAGTTTTTGGCAGCAGAAGTAATTCCATTGATCTGAGTGATTGTACCAATGCCAAATAACCCCGCCATAGCACCAAATAAAGCAAAGAGCTTAGCTAACCATTTCCAATTTTTCCCCATCCCGTTTTCTATGTAGTAAAACGGTCCTCCCAATACATGCCCATCCGGTTCAATGACGCGATATTTGATAGCCAGAAGTCCTTCTGAATACTTTGTTGCCATCCCCAATAAAGCGGCAATCCACATCCAGAACAGTGCACCCGGTCCGCCGGCAACAATGGCGGTGGCCACACCGACAATGTTCCCTGTTCCAATGGTCGCTGATAAGGCAGTACAAAGCGCGCCGAAACTGGTTACTTCTCCAGTTCCACCTGCTTCATTTTTAACCATGTACTTCAAAGCTCTGGGCAAATGCCTGATTTGAAGCCCACCCAGCCGGAAGGTTAGCAGAATTCCGACTCCCATAACCAGAATGATCAGCGGAAGCCCCCAGACTATGTCGTCTACACGAATAATCCAGTCGTTTAAACTTTCGAACACTTTCCTCAATCCTTTCCTAAAAAAATTAATAATAGAGTATAATGGCACAAAAAAATTACCCCGGTTTAGCGGGTACCAAACTAGTTAAGAACTTACAAAGTTTGGCCAAATAGTGAAAATAGTTAATACTAACCATGCTATGGTAACATATTTCATCGACATCTTTCAACTTATTTAACAACGTATTTCTTCACAATTAATGAATTATAGCGTTATTATCGGAAATTAAATACCGTTTAAGTATACATATAAAAAATTACGAAAGATGGTTAATACCATCCTTCGTAATTTTTCTAATCTATTTTAAAATTCAACACCAAAATTAGAATATGACTCCAAGCGCAATTAAGATCAGAATAGCGATCGCAATAATAGCTACACCATAGTTCGGAGCAGGAACGATCGGGCGGGGAGCAACACGGCAGCAGCAACCACCATATCCAAACATTTTATTTCCCCCTTTCAAATTAAATTATGGCTCTTTTCTTATAAGAATTGGCATCTTAATAACCATGCGACAATTCTCACTGATGACTATTTTTTGTCATCTCGCCCGTAGGAACATATCATTTAGAATACAATACCCATAGCAATGAGCAATAAGATGATGACAACAACAATGGCGATACCGCAAAGACATCCACCGCCTAAGCCGGGAGCATAAGCGGCTCCTACCGCAGCACCTTCAACAACTGCCATTTCTCAAGCACCTCCTTCATCTCTAAGCATTCCGAAAGAGTTTATTTTACTGTGCCTCTTTAAGAACTGCTTGCGTCATATCTTATTCAACATTACCTTATTTTGGTACTATTTCCAGTAATTATTACTTATAAGTAAATAAAAAGCTGTTGATAATCGTTTTCTGCATTCACTTGAATGGAAACGACTACCAACAGCTGATAATACTTCACCTAATTCAATTTTTAGGTGCAACTCTACTTTGGAAAGGTCTTCTTGCCCGAGGCTCGCTTAAGATCTCATTCCAGATGACACCACGTGTTATTTCTGATGACGAGAATCCCAGATTAAAAGCAGGTTTCGGCTGAGATGACGTCGCTTGAACAGAGGAGACCGCCGTTATGTCTTGAACGAAAGTTTTGGAAGCAGCCTGCTTTTCGGCATAATAAGCGCCTTCCGTTCCCCAGGTGCCTTCGGCATCAGCCTCTCCTTCAGTACCAGCAACCCCTTCTGTCCCTTGGGTTCCTTGGGTTGAAACATAGGTGTCATAGTCGGAGCGTCCTTCTATGCCCCAGTCGCCTTCTTCAGCAGCCGTCTGCAGCGTTTTTGACGCCGCGGAAGCCGTTTTCTTATCGGCGGTTCTATAAGCGAATGTCTTTGGCTGTTCCGTTGTTTCGGTATTTTTGCGCACGTCACGTATTTCACGTTCAAACCGCTGCTCTGCTTCCCTCAGCTGTCTTTCCAGTTCCCCGAAGATATTTCTGCCCTTCTTTTTAGGCTCGTCTGCCGTCGAGCCGGAAAGCGGACCATTATCAAGGGGATTCATGGGTCGACGCTGAGGCGGTTTATCTTTTTTTGAGAAGATGCTGTATACCACGATGGCGATGATAATAAACGTTATAAAATCCACTGGCCGATCACCTACTTCTTAGGATTGCTCGCTTCCGGCTCGTCTCCTTTAGCTGTAACCGCAATATTATCCCGCATCCGGGTATCCGCAATCACATTTTGCAGGTTGTAATAATCCATGACACCTAATTTACCTTCTTTTAACGCAGTAGCCAAGGCAAGCGGCACCTCTGCTTCGGATTCAACGACTTTGGCTCTCATTTCCTGAACGGAGGCTTTCATTTCCTGTTCTCTGGCGACAGCCATCGCCCGACGTTCCTCTGCCTTAGCCTGAGCAATCCGTTTGTCTGCTTCTGCCTGGTCTGTCTGCAGCTGAGCCCCGATGTTTTTACCCACATCAACATCGGCAATATCGATGGACAGGATCTCAAACGCGGTACCGGAATCCAGTCCTTTGTTCAATACAGCCTGTGAGATAACATCCGGATTCTCCAACACATTGGCATGGGATGTACTGCTGCCGATACTGGTGACGATACCCTCGCCGACTCTGGCGATGATCGTTTCTTCCCCTGCCCCACCGACCAGACGGTCAATGTTCGCTCTGACTGTGACTCTGGCAATGACGCGCAATTCAATCCCGTTTTGGGCAACTGCGGAGACAACCGGTGTTTGAATGACTTTCGGATTAACAGACATTTGCACAGCTTGTAAAACATCACGACCAGCCAGATCAATAGCAGCGGCGCGTTCAAAGCGAAGGGGGATGGCAGCTCGTTCTGCAGCAATGAGAGCGTTGACCACCCGGTCTACATTCCCTCCGGCAAGGTAATGGGCTTCGAGTTGGGATGTTGTTAAACCTAAACCGGCCTTGTGGGCTTTAATTTGCGGATTGACGATCCGTGCAGGCGCAACCCTTCTCAGCCGCATCCCAATCAGGGAAAAGATACCGATATTGACCCCGGCTGCTAAGGCCGATATCCAAAGACCTACCGGTATAAAGGTAAATAACACCATCAAAATAATGAGAACCAGAATAACAAGAATTACCGTCGTAACTAATGCACCAGTCATATTGAACCTCCTTGAAAAATAGTTAATCGTTCTTTTGGACAATGATCCGTGTGCCTTCCACCGCAATCACTTTGATGCGCGAACTCTGGGGAATAAATCCTCCGTCAGTAACCACATCCACGCGTTTACCGTCAATTTCTGCCGTACCGGCCGGTCTGAGGAGAGTTAGAGCAATACCTGTTTTGCCGATATACTCTGAGTATTCCTTATTGGGTGCAACGTAACCGTCATCAGTGATCTGCTTTTCCCCGAGGGAGATCTTACGCCATAGCTTTTTGAGCTTCCCGGTTTTAAACCCAATATAGATCAAAAGACCGACCACAATCAAGATGATGAGAAGATAGATAACCCCTTGCAGCAAGTTTTGGGCTACCAGAAAAACCCCGCCGATCATCATAGCCAGACCAATTAGGCCGGCAATGCCGAAACCGGGAATAATAAATATTTCCAGAATGATGAGTATAATTCCGATAATAATCAAGGAAAGCGATATCCCAACAAAAAATTCCAAAGTGATGCCCCCTTTCTTTATTTATTTTAACATAGTCTCCTGTTTTTGGAAGCCATTATCGTTTTGTGGTTTCTGCATGGATAACACTCTATATCACAATGATTAAATTCACCTTAAAATTGCAGAACATGGCAAAAAATATATCAGACGATATTTTTTCCAACGCTACGCGATTTTTAATCCTATCTTAAGAATTCTAGATATAATAAAATCAGAGGTGATAAATATGTCTGATATACTGAGATATCTGTTGATGGCTCTTGTGCCGATCAGTCTTGTCTTACTGGCGATATTTGCTTTTTGGATTGCCCTGCCCGTCATTATCCTCGGCGTTGCCGCCCGGATTATTTATCTGCGTTTTTTTCGCAGGGGAAAAGATCCCGCGCATACGCATACCGTTGGCACCAACTGGCATAACAGCAACGTCTTTGGCGGGAAAAAAAGTGATCAGGAATATACAACGGTGATTGACGCGGATAATATGGAACGGGAATACCGGATACCTAAAATGAAATAACCATCAAATAAACAGTTCAATATCCGCATCCAGAGCGTCCTGAAGATATTCTGTCGCTGTCAGGACCTGGGATCCCTGTATCATTTCCTCCTTTTTAAAACCCATAATTTCAAGGGAGAGCTTACAAATAAAGAAGTTGACTCCCTTTTTTTGTGCGCCTTTGAGAAAGGCCGTCAGATCGGGTGCATCATGTTCAGCCATCATTTTTTTTAGCATCGCCTTTCCCAGACCGGCCATGTTCATTCGGGATAACGGCAAATCTTCCGGGCCATTGGGTGCTGCAATGCCAAACATCGTTTCGAAAGCCGTTTTATCTTCCAGAGACATCTTCTCAGGATCACGAATTAAACACAAACCCCAGAAGGCAAAAAATATATTGACGGTCATGCCAAGTTCTCGGGCTGAATTAGCCAGGATCAATGCGGCCATGGCTTTGTCATAATCACCGCTGAAAAGAATCAGGCTGAGCTTCTTCCCTTTTTCCATGTAAACACCACCATTACCTTAAATTTTTTCGAACACGCAATTCCATATGGTGAATGATATTCGGTTCTATTTTGGGTAATGGCGCAAATCTTTATGCAATCAACTGTATAATTTAATATACCGTCTTCTGTCCTTGGTGACTTCCTGAAGTACCTCAATCAGCTTTGCAACTTCCTGAGGCTGATTATACAAACCAAAGCTCACCCGGACCATGCCTGGCTTCGGTTCTTCCGGATTTTCAATCATGGCATTGATTTTGGATGCCGGAATGTTCATCAGTTTTTGAACATAGGGATGCGCACAAAAGCAGCCGCTCCGGACAGAAATACCTGCTTCGTAGGCCAGGATCTTGGCCAGCGTCTCATGGTAGATGCCCCGAACATTGAAAGGAATGATGCCTACGTGTTCCTGACTGCTGTCAGCCGTGCAATAACTTTCAATACAATCTATTTTCTTCAGTCCATGGATCAGCTGTTCAGCCAGTGCTTTCTCATGTTTATAAACATGACGCATCCCTATGGCATTTAACGATCGGATGGCTGCCGCAAGGGCGATAACACCCATCAGATTGGGTGTGCCAGCCTCATCTTTCGACGGCGGATCATTCCAAACAACGTGATCATAGGTTACGGATCGAACAGTGCCTCCTCCTTTATAATCCGGACTCCCTTGGGCAAAAAAGGATTTAGGTCCGATAAGCACACCCACCCCAAATGGAGCGTACATTTTATGTGCAGAGAATACAACAAAATCAATATGTTTACTGGATCCCAACGGTTTCATCTCAAATGGCATATGTGGAATAAGCTGCGAAGCATCTACCAGGATTTTCGCGCCATATTTATGTGCCCATTCCGCAATGCGGTGAATCGGATTGACATACCCGGTCACATTGGAAGCTCCGGTTATCGTCACCAGTTTTACTCTTCCTTTATATTTCTCCATCTTTTCGACAAAGTCATTAAAAATTAGCCTGCCGCAAGCGTCGATATCGATGTATTCCACTTCAAATCGATCCCGCCATGGCAGGTCATTGGAATGATGTTCCATGGCACTTGCTAAGATAATGTTTTTTTCATCCGTATCCTGACAAAGCCTGTATGCAACTTTATTGATTGCTTCCGTGGCATTTTTCACGAAGATGACCACATCTTTTTTATGGTTTGCACCGACAAAATCCATTACCGTTTCTCTGGCTTGCTCATATTTTTCTGAAGACAGTGTTGCCTTATACCCATATCCCCGATGAATAGAAGAATAGTATGGCGCGAAGTTATTCATCTCTTCAATGACGCTAATGAAGGGGGGCGTCGTGGCCGCATTATCAAAATTGATACCCCTCACTTTTTTTCCATTTCGCAGTTTAACCTCTGTGTCAATACCAACGACCAGGCTGCCATAATCTGTTTTGGAAATGACATAACTCATTCTAATTTCACCCCGATTATTATTTTTCATTTGTTTTTTTCACATGAAATAGCTCACTTGATGATCCGCAAACTCATCTTATAATCATGAATAAGTGCGGAAAATTGTTCATTACCTGCATTTTGGGACAATAAGATACCGGCCTTTTTAAATAAGCGTTGGTGAACTTCTTCACGCGAACTTAAAAATAGCAGCATTTTTTTTACATTGCTATCGCTGGTCATCCCCACATGTTTCATATAAAGCTTCTTCATCCTGTTCTCAGCTTCTTCATTGAGTCTCATAAGTTCGATAGAGCTCGCCTCTTTTTCAACATAGCCAACATCCCACGGAGATCCTTTGGGATCCGTCAAGGGCAAATTGTCAATGCCGAGTTTTCTGATTGCGGTGCCGATGACCTCCATATGTGCCAGTTCTTCCGACCCTAACATGCCCAACAGATCGCGTATGTATGGATTTTCAGCCTGCAGCCGCTGATGCATCAGACGCATAAATGCGGTCAATTCGCTGTCGTATCCGGCAAAGTGCTCCAAGAGGACTCGGGCGAGTTTTTCATCCTTATAATCAACATGAACAGGAAAAAGCAACCGTTTTTGATAACTGAACATTTCTTCCCCTTCCTTCTCTATGAGTCGGACATGGACATACAATCGATGTATTCCCACGTTCCATAGGTTATTATATTGAGAAGATGGCGTTACGGTCACAATGCTTGTCTCGCCTTAATGTAAAAATCCGCCACCGAATTGCCAGCAATGACATATTGGATAAATATGTCTCTTGCACGCGTATACGCATCGAATAATTCCTTGGCGTTCTCCTGTGATTGATAGACTTTCCAATAACCTTTAAGTATCGGCTTTGCACCTGGACATTCGATAAACATCCTCACATCGTGCAAAGGGATCCCCAGAAAAAGACCGACCTCATGCGGAAACGGCGGGTGCCTGAATCGAGCCTTCAGGATGTCCAGGTTTGAACTCCAACTTTCATCCGGATTATAACCGTATTGGATTAAGAAATTCCGGTTAGCGTGATCGGACATTATTTTATCCAATCGGAAGGCATTATAAAAAAAGACGGTGATCTGTTTATTATCGCGATATAACTCTACATAGTCTATGGTGATGGGGCCACTCACCAATGGAAAAAATGCCGTCTTAATGCGATCCCAGATCTCAGGAAGGTCCTTGCGAACCCCTCCGGTAAATGTCATCAGTTCAGCCGATTTGGAAGACCATAGCAATGGCATCAGATGAAACATGATCAAATCAAGAAGATAGTCTCGGGTTGAAAGCGTATGGCGATGAGTGAGGTAGGATAAAAGATGCTCGTTCATATGCCTGCCTTACCTTTGAAGATGTAATCTGTTTTTCTTTTTATTTTTTTAAGCCAGGCAACAAATTATGCACACAGATACGCCGCTCCGTTAAAGTATTTGAGGCCTGCACGTGTTAACTCCGCGGCATCAAGTCATGAATAAAAAAAATCCCAAATTCGCACGCGATTGCGAATTTGGGATACCGTCTTATTCCTTCATTCCATTTCGTTATACTTATCGTGGTTTGTCAAATTTCACTTTAAAGACCGGCCAGTTTCCGTAAAGCGGCTACTTTGTCAAGCTTTTCCCACGGCAGATCAAGGTCATTTCTGCCGAAGTGACCATAAGCTGCCGTTTGGCGATAAATCGGCCTGCGCAGATCAAGTGTATTAATAATTGCCGTCGGGCGTAAATCGAAGGTTTCTTTGATAAACGCTATGATACTCTCATCGCTGATTTTACCCGTACCAAACGTTTCAACGGATATGGATACAGGATAGGCAACGCCGATAGCATAAGCTATCTGAATCTCACAACGGTCAGCCAGTCCGGCAGCGACGACGTTTTTGGCCACATAACGGGCAGCATAAGCTCCGGAACGGTCTACCTTGGTGGGATCCTTTCCAGAAAATGCGCCGCCCCCGTGACGGGCCATGCCGCCGTAGGTATCGACTATGATTTTCCGGCCGGTAAGACCGGCATCCCCTTGGGGCCCGCCGATAACAAATCGTCCGGTTGGATTAATATAATATTTGGTCTTCTCATCCAACATTTCTTTAGGTACGACAGGTTCAACAACCTGCTTTAAGAGATCCGCCTCAATTTGTTCGTGTGTTACCTCCGGGCTATGCTGGGTGGAAATAACAATCGTATCGATCCGAACCGGCTTACCGTCCTGATATTCAACCGTGACTTGGGTCTTCCCATCCGGTCTCAAATAATCCAGAACTTTTGTCTTACGGACTTCACTCAGTCTCCGTGACAGCTTATGCGCATAGTAAATGGGTACCGGCATATAGTTATCCGATTCGTTGGTGGCATAGCCGAACATCATGCCCTGGTCTCCGGCACCAATCTCGCTCACATCAGATTGAGAAACTTTAGCCTCAAGTGCTTTATCCACGCCCATAGCGATATCGCTGGACTGTTCGCCGATAGAGGTTAATACAGCACATGTATCCGCATCAAAGCCATACTTCGCCCTGTTATAACCAATTTCGCGAATGGTATCCCGAACAACTTTCGGAATATCAACATAACAACTCGTTGTGATCTCACCGCTGACGAGTACGAGACCGGTGGTCACAGACGTTTCACAGGCAACCCGGGCTTCTTTGTCCTGACTTAAAACCGCGTCTAAAATCGCATCAGAAATCTGATCGCATATTTTATCGGGATGCCCTTCGGTTACTGATTCTGAGGTAAATAATTTGTAACCCAACTAAAATCACTCCTTTGTTAGGTTGCCTTTGATTAAGGCGGCTATTTCTTTCACCAATGTCCTGGCGATTTCTATTTTGCTCATTTTTGGCAGATCCAGTTTCCGTCCATCCGCATAGAGGAAGCTTACAATATTGGTATCTGTCCCAAAGCCCGCACCGGGTACAGTCACATCGTTAACAACCAGCATATCGACATTTTTGCGTTTCATTTTATCCAAGCCGTTGGCATAAGAATTTTGTGTTTCGGCAGCAAACCCGACCAAAAACTGATGTTTCTTTTTTTCGCCAAGGGCAGCTAAAATATCCGGATTGGGAATTAACTCCAACGAGTATGCTTGTCCATCTTTTTTTATCTTTTGCTCATGGCGGGATGCCGGTCGAAAATCAGCGACAGCGGCCGCCTTGACCACAATATCAAGGTCGTTGTATCGCTGGAGTACTTCCTCATACATTTCTTCCGCCGATGTGACCCGAACGAGGTCAACGCCACTGGGTACAGGTATTGCGGTGGGACCGCTTACTAACGTGACTTGCGCTCCAGTCTCCGTAAAGGCTTGCGCAATAGCATAGCCCATCTTGCCGGAACTATAGTTACCCAAGTAACGAACAGGATCAAGCTCTTCCCGCGTACCGCCTGCTGTGACCAGCACATGGCGTCCCTGCAGAAGATTTCGATCTGCAAAAAAGCCCTCCAAATAGGCAACAATTTCCGCAGCTTCGACCATCCGCCCGTCGCCCTCAGTCCCGCATGCCTGATATCCCTTAGCCGGGCCAATAACATTTACCCCACGCTGCTGCAATATTTCAAGGTTTTGCTCAGTCGCAGGGTGGTGGTACATGGCATGATTCATCGCCGGCGCCACAAAAATTGGATTCTTAACAGCCATGAGTACGGTGGAAAGAAAATCGTCCGCGATACCGACTGCCATCTTAGCCAGAATGTTGGCTGTCGCCGGAGCAATTAGGGTGATATCCGCTTTTTGAGCCAACGATATATGTTCGATGTTCCACGTTTTGGGTTCGTCGAAAAGATCCGTGTATACCGGCCTGCCGGTAATACTTCGAAACGTGAGCGGCGTAACAAACTCTGCTGCGGAGCGCGTCATGACGACATCGACTTCAGCACCTTTTTTCTTCACCCTGCTGGCGATATCGACAGCCTTATAAGCCGCAATACTGCCGGTCACACCCAAGAGGATACTTCTACCTCGAAACATCACTGTCTACCTTATCAAAAAATGTCGAATCAACTTTGCCGCCGGCAATCTCAGCAAGCGCTCTGCTTACGGGTTTGGTATCTTTGAAATCATTGATATCCAAATTCGCCATAAGCACCCGGGCTCTTTTTGCCGCTGCGACGACCAATGTGTATTTACTGTCAGCATGATTCATCAGAATATCCAATGACGGCTGTTTCATGATTAATTCCTCCTTTATTAAGAAGACGTTTTCTTTATGCGGCAATGTTCCGCGATAATGATACTTTTTATTTTCTCAACGGCGACATCAACTTCATCATTTTCTACAGCATAATCGTAATCATTAATATTCTGCATTTCTTCTACAGCCTGAGCCAGCCTCAAGGCGATGACTTCCTCGCTCTCTGTCCCTCTGCCATGGAGCCGGTCAGCCAGTTCTGTAAAAGTAGGCGGTACAATAAAAATAAAGACGCCGTGAGGAAATACCTCTTTTACTAACTTAGCTCCTTGAATATCAATCTCTAATAAAATTGTTTTATCCTGTTTCAAAACATTGTGGACATGAAACAAAGGAGTCCCGTATAGGTTTCCACAAAATTCAGCCCATTCCAGAAACTCGTTGTTGGCAATCATGTCCAGAAACTCTTCCCTGGTACGGAAATAATATTCTTTCCCCTCGATTTCTCCCGGTCGTGGGCTTCGGGTGGTAACCGAAACAGAATATTCAAGGTTCAGCTTCTCAGCCTGACTAAACAATCGTTTGCACAATGTGCCCTTTCCAACTCCGGCAGGCCCAGAAACAACCAGCAGCAGTCCTTTATCTTCCATCTCAGTCAACCGGATCCTCATTACTGGATTCTTTTACTGTCAGTCGGTGCGCAACCGTTTCAGGCTGAACCGCTGAAAGGATGACATGATGGCTGTCACACATAACCACAGCACGTGTTCTGCGGCCATATGTCGCATCGATCAACATGCCTGCATCCCGGGCTTCCTGAATGATTCGTTTAATCGGTGCCGATTCCGGACTGACGATAGCAATGATTCTATTGGCAGATACAATATTGCCAAATCCTATGTTAATAAGCTTGATGTCCAAGGTTTATTTACCTCCTGCTCACTATTTTTGCTCTCTATTTTTATATAAACTATGGATTACTCAATGTTTTGTACCTGTTCCCGGATTTTTTCCAGATCGCTTTTTCCTTGAACTACGATACGGGATATCTCCATGTCATTTGCCTTTGAGCCGATGGTGTTGATTTCTCTGTTCATTTCCTGAACAAGAAAATCCAGTTTCCGCCCAATTGGTTCGGATGCGGCAAAAGCATCTCTAAATTGAACGAAATGGCTTCGCAGCCTGACCAGTTCTTCTTCAATGGACGCGCGGTCAGCGAATATCGCCACTTCCGTAATAAACCGGGTCTCTTCAATTGCCGTATCGGCAAGGAGTGTCGACAGCCTGTCCCGCAGCTTTTCCTGATATTCAACGACGACCTTTGGTGCTCTGAGTGTTATCTGATCGACCAGCCCCGCCAAATCATCAATCCGCTTCAATAGATCCGAAGTAAGTCGGTTTCCTTCATCGCGGCGCATGCAGACCAACCTATCAATCGCTTCTTTTAACGCTGATTCTAAAAATGGCCATAAATCATCGGCACTGGTTTCTTCGTTTTCGACGTTGAGAACTTCCGGGAGAGTAACCAAGCTGAAAAGGTCGCATTTATACTCTGTATTGAGCAAATTTGCCAGTTCCTTCAGAGAATTATCATACGACAGCACTAAATCTTTGTCAACCTTTACTAATCTCTTTTTTTCTTCCGTTTCCTTGATATTAATATAGATATCGGCTCTGCCTCGCTGCACCTTTTCTTGGACAGCTTTCCGAAAACGTTCCTCAATGCTATTGAGGTTTCTGGGCAGCTTGACCACCACTTCCAAAAAGCGGTTATTGACAGTTTTGATTTCAACGGAAATCTGATAACCACAGCCCTTGGCTTCGCCTCTGCCGAAGCCGGTCATGCTATTAGCCAAAATTGCTCAACTCCTTTAACGCTAATCATAACACTGATACGACACTGTGGGCAAGGCGGATAATGGAAACTCCCCCCAACAGGCGACGAAATACCTACTATCGGAGGGAGTTATCCGTTTAATCTGAATGATGCGAATGATGCTCGTATCGATTTTAGCTTAATCGTGTTTTGATTCTTTCAATGGCTTTCTCGGTATTTTCCTTCGTATTGAACGCGGTTAACCGGAAAAACCCTTCGCCACTTGCTCCGAAACCAGCCCCAGGGGTTCCGATAACGTGTGCTTCCCGCATCAGTTTGTCGAAGAATTCCCATGACCCCGTCTGTCCGGGGGTCTTCAGCCAGATATACGGTGCGTTAATCCCGCCAAAAACCGTATAGCCCGCATTCTCCAATCCTTCACGGATAATCGCTGCATTAGCCATATAGTAATCGATCGTTTCCTTGATCTGTCTCTGACCCGCTTCTGAAAAGACAGCCGCTGCTGCAGCCTGAACCGGATAAGAAACGCCATTAAATTTCGTGGTCTGTCTCCTCAGCCACAGTTTATTTAAACTATGGGCTTGACCATTGCTATCGTAGACCATCACTTCCTGAGGAACGATCGTATACGCGCATCGTGTCCCGGTAAAACCCGCAGTCTTGGAAAAACTCCGGAATTCTACGGCGACCTCACGGGCTCCTTCGATTTCGAAAATACTGTGGGGAACACCGTCTTCTCGGATGAATGCCTCATAAGCCGCATCGAAAAGGATAATGGCTCTGTTGTTCCGTGCATAGTCGACCCATGTTTTTAATTCATCTTTTGAAAGGGTCATCCCCGTTGGGTTATTCGGATAACACAAATAAATCAAATCGACTTTGACGTCCGGAAGTGCCGGTTTTAAGCCGTTCTGCACATTACACGGCAGGTAGACGATCCTGTCATATTGACCTTTTTCCTGGTTATATAAACCCGTACGTCCTGCCATAACGTTGCTGTCAACATACACCGGGTAGACAGGATCGGTCACCGCAAAAACAGTGTCAACACCAAATAGTTCCTGGAAATTCGCAGTATCTGTCTTAGCACCGTCACTGACAAAGACTTCGTCAACACTGAGTTTAACACCCCGCGGCGTAAAATCATGGGCGATGATTTTCTCGATCAGAAATTCATACCCCTGCTCCGGCCCGTAACCCCGGAAAGTCTTCTGGCCGCTCATTTCATCAACAGCTTGATGCATCGCCTCGACGACAGCGGATGACAGGGGCTTGGTTACATCCCCAATCCCCATTTTGATAATATCACAATCCGGATTCTCACTGCGAAATTGTCTTTCCCGGCGAGCAATCTCCGAAAAAAGATAACTTCCGGGTAATTTTAGATAGTTCTCATTGACAAAAGCCATCGTATTCACTCTCCTGATAGTTTATGTATTTCAATATTTAATTTGTAAATATATTCCTTGCTTGATCGCTAGGCGATCAGTCAGCACTAGCGATTCTCTAATGTCTTCCCCTCAAAGACATAGACAGCCGGTCCGGTCATATCCACCGTATTATCCTTATTCCATGCAATCTCCAAATCTCCGCCGGGCAAGTGGACAGTCACGTTTCTCTGGGTTTTACCTGCCGATACAGCCGCGACAACGCAGGCACAGGCTCCGGTCCCACAGGCAAGCGTCGGTCCTGCCCCTCGTTCCCAAACCTTTACAGTAATTTCCTGCGGATTATCGATCCGTACGAATTCAACATTCGTTTTTTTCGGAAAAAGCGGGTGTTTTTCAATGGCTGGTCCCAGTGATTCGAACAGCAGCGCGTCCAGATCATCGACGATAATAACACAATGCGGATTGCCCATCGACACAGCCGAGAATAGGAATTCTTGGCCTTCGGCAATCAATTTTTCATTTAAAGCGTTCTCTTTTTCAGCTAAAACCGGAATCAAACCCGGAACAAGACAGGGTTCACCCATATTGACGGTTACTCCAACCACTTCTTCCTCACTGATTTCCAAGTTAACCGAAAGAATCCCCGCCAGCGTTTCGATGGTCATTGCTTTCTTTTTGACATAGCCGCGATCATAGACATATCTGGCAAAACAGCGTATCCCATTGCCGCACATCTCCGGTTCTGAACCATCCGGATTAAATATACGCATCCGTGCGTCAGCCTTATCCGAAGCGAGGATGACGAGCAATCCGTCTGCGCCAATCCCGAAACGACGATGACAGGCGCGAACCGCTATTTCGGAATAATCCATAGGGTCATGTAAAAGAAAATGATCCAGGCAGATAAAATCGTTTCCCAGACCATGCATTTTCACAAAATCCATACAGGTTCCCCTTTTCTAACCTTTTCTAACCTTTTCTAAAGAATACTATGAGATTAGCCTCGGGGTCAATATTTTTGACAGAAGTATACATAATCCGTCCGGCATAAAATGTTATGCCGGACTCAACACCACCGGCAGGATTGAATTGTGTCATAGTTTCTTCTGTATCAAACGTGGCCTGGGGCTGTCTGTTTTCGCGGCATTTCCTATCATGCGAATCAAACCGATGATTACACTCGGTCCGCCGGCAACGAGCAGGATTACAATCCACTGCCAGCCAGTAAGTGCCGTCGTCTTAAAAATAGTCTGCATAAAAGGCAGATAAATCGCACAGAGCTGCATGGTCACTGAAACGGCTACAGCACCGACTAATAAGGGATTAGAGAATATACCCACCTCGAAAATCCCTCTGCGTTCCGATTTGCAATCAAATACATGAAAGAGCTGCGAGAATACCAATGTTGTAAACGCCATTGTCCGAGCTGCCAGTAAACTTGTACCGTAAAATAATCCAATAACGAATACCAGCAACGTGCCCAGTCCGATTATTGTTCCTCGTATCAATATTTTTTTTCCCAGACCTTTGGCAAAAACATTTTCTCCGGGCAGGCGCGGACTTCTTTTCATAATATCCGGTTCGGATCCGTCAACACCCAAGGCCATAGCAGGCAACCCATCCGTTACCAGATTCACCCACAGTATCTGTATAGGTAACAGCGGCAGAGGCAGTCCGGTCAGTGTTCCCAAGAACATTGTGAGTACTTCCCCGAGATTACAGGACAAAAGATAACGAATGAATTTGCGGATATTGTCATAGATTCCCCGCCCTTCCTCAACTGCAGCCACAATCGTTGCAAAGTTATCGTCAGATATGATCATGGCTGAGGCTTCCTTGGTTACATCCGTCCCTGTTTGTCCCATAGCGACGCCAATATCCGCTTCTTTAACCGCCGGCGCATCATTAACACCGTCACCAGTCATCGCCACAATTTGTTTATTCTTTTTATACGCCCGAACAATGCGCAATTTATCTCGTGGTGCCACTCTGGCAAAAACAGAAATATCCATGACCTGATGTTCCAGATCGTCATCGCTCATTTGGTCAAGATCTATACCGGTCACGACGTGCTCATCTGTGCCTTTGATGATCCCTAACTCTTTGGCCACCGCTTGTGCTGTCAGTTTATGATCACCGGTGATCATCACCGGTTTTATACCGGCTGCCTGGCATATTTTGATGGCTTTAATAGCGCTGGTACGCGGAGGATCAATCATCCCCATCAGGCCAAGGAACGTGAGATTATCTTCCACCTCGCCGCTGACATCACTCTTGGGAATGTCTCTGACAGCCAGGGCCAGGACTCTCAGGGCATGCGTCGCCATCTCATCATTATAGGCAAGAATCTTCTTCCGTCTCTCAGGGGTCATCGGGACAACACCATCTTTGGTCATCTCCTGTGTACATAAGCCTAAGATAACATCGGCAGCCCCTTTTACATAAGCCGTGAAGGCATCTTTGCTTTTATAAATAACTGTCATCCGTTTACGCTCGGATTCAAAAGGAATCTCAGCGACCCGCTGTTCCTTCCGTTCAAGCCCTTCACGCCAGATACCCGCCTTCGCTGCAGCAACTAATAATGCACCTTCTGTGGGATCGCCATCGATCCCCCAAACGCTGTCCGGATTCTTGCCACGAAATAACCCGACTACCCGGACGCCTTTTTTAGTCAGCACGGCATTGTTGCATAGGGCTGCGCATTTTAACAATTCTTGCAGGGGGCCTTTTTCCTTATAGGGATTGATGCCATGATATTCTCCTTTAGGGTCATAACCCTGTCCTGTCAGTGAAATAATCTGATTATCGCAGAATATCCTGCGCACTGTCATTTCATTTTGTGTCAGTGTCCCCGTCTTATCCGAACAAATAACCGTCGCACAGCCCAGTGTTTCTACTGCCGGCAGTTTACGGATTACTGCATTGCGCTTGACCATCCGTTGTACACCAATGGCCAATGCAACCGTAACGATAGCCGGTAGACCTTCCGGGATTGCCGCTACTGCCAACGAAACGCCGGCAAAGAACATTTTTTCAAAACTCTCGCCTTGCAGGATCCCGGTAATAACAACGACCACGCAGACTGCCACACTGATTGTCACCAACCATTTGCCTAGTTGGGCGAGTCTTTTCTGAAGAGGGGTCTCCTCGTCCTGCACTTCCTGAATCATTCCGGCAATGACTCCCATTTCCGTATCCATTCCGGTGGCAACTACGACACCAAGACCACGGCCATTGACAACGATCGTCCCCATATAGCCCATATTTTTTCTGTCTGCTATTGGCAGGTATTCATCCAATAGGGGGTGATCTACTTTGGCTGTGGGTTGGGATTCTCCTGTCAGCGCCGATTCCTCAACACGGATATTGGTTGTTTTCAGCCAGCGGATATCTGCCGGTATACGATCACCTGCATCCAGCATGACAATATCACCGGGAACCAGTTCCGAAGCGGGCACGCGTACCGTTGTGTTGTTACGCAGTACCATCGCTTCGGGAGCAGCTAGAGAACGCAGGGCTTCCATGGATCTCTCGGCACGATATTCCTGAATAAACCCTAAAATTGCATTCACAAAAACAATAGCCAGAATCGTTACAGCATCTGCGATTTCACCCAATAATCCCGATATCAACGTAGCAACCATCAGGACCATCACCATAAAATCCTTGAATTGACCCAAAAACAAGAAAACCGGATTAATTCCCTTTTTGATACTCAATGTATTCTTACCGAATTCCGCCAGTCTTCGGGTGACCTCCTTATCGCTAAGGCCTTTTCCCGGTTCGACCCGAAATCCCTTGCATATTTCAACATCTGTCATGATATGCCAAATCTGCCGCTGCATTCGTGTGCCTCCTTTTTCTTTGTGAATCTTTCCTGCCTGCATAAATTCAATAAGGCATTCCCTCATAGTAATGCTATTCAGCCTGTCCAGAAAAAAGTACTGCCTGACAGATGATTGTGTATACGATTTGCACGTTACGATGGCAATATAGGTGGACAATGGAATTCGAGAAATTCAGCCGTCCTTATGCTATACTGATAACATCTCAACATATCTGAATACCAACGCATCCCATTCTGAAAGGATACACATTATGGCATTAGACAGTATTACTCTTTACCATTTGATCAAAGAGCTTCAGCCGCAGTTAATCGGCACCCGCATTGACAAGATACAGCAGCCTGAAAAGGAAGAGATCCACCTGATCATACGCGGATCGGGTAAAAATATGCGTCTATTATTAAACGCCGGAAGTACCGCTGTCCGGCTCCACCTCAGTTCTGAAAGCAAAAAGAACCCCCTCACTCCGCCGATGTTTTGCATGATTCTGCGCAAGCACATTGAAAACGGTAAAATCATTGCTATCCGCCAAGTTGGTTTAGAGCGTGTCGTTACCCTGACCATTCAGAATTACAATGAGCGCGGTGATCTGCAGAATTATGACTTGCATTTGGAAATCATGGCCAAGCACAGTAACCTGATCCTGGTCGATTCGGAAACAAACATCATTCTCGACGGTATTCGCCGATATTCGCATCTTCTCAGCCGTCACCGCGAAGTTCTTCCCGGAAGACGTTATGTGGCGCCACCATCACAAAATAAAATCGAACCGATGGGTAATGAAGAAAAGTGGATGCAGAAAATTTTGGAGACACCGCTTGACAGAAGAATCTCCGACATCTTAGTCATGTTCTTTGATGGAATCAGTCCGGAACTTGCCAGAGAAATCGTCCTGAGAGCCGAGCTCGATCCGAATAGCGTACTGGATAACTGCGGTGAAATCGATTTAAGCCGACTGTATCAGGCCTATGCGTATTTTTTGATAGATAAAGCCGTCTTGCCGCTCGCTCCCTGCGTCTATTATGCGTCGGACAAAGATAAGCAGACACCCACAGCTTTTTCGATTGTTCCTTATCGGCAATACGCGGATCTTTACCGAAAGGACCTCTCCAGTCTGAATGATACGGTGGACCTGTATTATACTCAGAAAAATACTTCCAATAAAAACGATGCAAAAAAGGGTTCACTGCGCAAGGTTGTTCAGGACCATTTAAGCCATGTGATCAAAAAAGACGGTATCTACACGGAGACCACTGCCAAAGCCCAAAAAGGACTGGCCTATCAGAAACTGGGAGAACTATTAACGGCCAACTTGTATAAATTGACACCCGGGATGAAGGAAGTCACAGTCGAAGACTATACTGATCCTGAATATCAGCCGTTGACAATTACGTTGGATCCGAATCTATCCGGAATCGACAATGCGCAACGGTATTACAAAATATACAGCAAAGCCAAGTCGACGATAAAAAACACACTACCCCTTCAGGAAGATGTCCGCCAAGAGATGGCATACCTTCAGTCTTTACTCCTAAGCATTGATCAAACCGCGAATGATACTGAACTGGGTGAAGTCTATCAGGAACTGATCGATCAAGGGTATGTCGCATGGAAACACGGTAAGGGGGACGATGCCAGGCACTCCGGGGGGAAAGGCCTCGCTGCCGGCAAGGGCAACCGCTCCGGCACCGGCGGCAAAAAAGCGAAAGAAGCCCCGGTGTACTCTATTCCTCATCATTATTCTTCACAAACTGGCAAAACAATTATCGTCGGACGCAACAATAAGCAAAACGACTGTATGACCTGGCGCGAAGCAAAACCAGGGGACCTCTGGCTGCATGTAAAAAATATACCGGGATCCCATGTCATTGTTCCACTGACGGAAGGCGAAGAATTCCCGGATGATCCGACCCTGCTTGATGCCGCAGCACTGGCAATTTACTACAGCCAAGCCCGTGGCTCATCCCACGTTCCGGTGGATTATACCCATGTCCGCGAGATTAAGAAACCCCGCGGAGCAAAGCCCGGGATGGTCGTTTACGAGCAAAACTGGTCCCTGCTCTTAACCCCGGATCAGGACACCATTAACCGTCTCCTCTCCACCGAAACCTAAAAAATAAAAACAATTTCGGAAAAGAGATTGACAAAAGGTAACATGTTACGTATATAATATACGTAACATGTTACCTTTTGTTTTTGGCTATGTTTTCCTAAAAACCTACAAATGATTTAGGACGGCGACGCCATGGATGTGCTTATCTTGTGAATGACCATTCCCAGGAACAGTAATTATGAGAGGTGAAATAGTGAACGAAATAGAACAACAGGCATTTATCTTCGGCAATATTTTTGTTTTGGCCAACAGGCTCCAGGTACTGGGTGATGCTTTTGATAAAAACATAACCATCAAGCAATGGCTGTTCTTGGCCTGTGTCGCCCAGTTTAAGTCAGCGCCCACCGTGAGTGAAGTCGCAGAGCATATTGGTTATTCCAGGCAGAACGCCAAGCGCATGGCAGATGCACTCGAACAAAGGGAGTTTGTCCGCATCGTCAAAGATAACACCGATGCCAGAGCATTACGGATCCATCTGACTCCCAAGTTTAACGATTATTTTGAATCACGTCGCCAAAAAGAAGTCGCATTTATACAAAACCTATTTCATGGATTTGACTTGAAATTAACGAGCGGATTGTATCAAGGATTAATCCAACTTACAGAAAATATGATCACGATGGAGAAAGAAAATGCGGAAGTTAAGGAGTAGAAAAATGACGTCAATCATTTTAAGTGTAATTGCACTGATCCTCGTAATCGCCCTCTATTTTATTCAGCCTTATTCCCCATTAAAATCCGATTTTTATCAATTGGCCAACCGGTTGATCTCTGAGTCCGGAGAAGGAACTGCGCTTTTTGGGCAGCAGGATATCGCCGATCTACCGACGCCCATACAGAAATATTTTATTCACTGCGGTTATATCGGGACCCCGAAAATGGCTTGGCTGAAAACAGAATTCAAAAACGTTGCTTTTTCTACCGGTGTCGGTAAAGCAACGCTTAAGATGGATTATACACAGTATAACTTTGTAGAAGTACCCAACCGTTTAGCCTTTATTGACAGCGCGCTGTACGGAATACCCTTTCAAGGTTTCGATAGCTTCAGTCAAGGAAAAGGTTCGATGAAAGGAGTCATCGCCAAGGCGTTTACTTTATTTGACCAACAGGGTGCTGAAATGGATAAAGCCTGTCTTGTAACGGTCCTGGCCGAATGCTTGTATGTCCCTAATATTGCTCTCCAAAACTATATCACGTGGGAAGCAATCGATGATACCCATGCCAAAGCGACCATCAATTACTTCGGTATGCAAGGCGAAGGCATTTTTACCTTCAGTGCCACAGGCGAAATGCTTTCGTTTACGACAAATGACCGTATGGCGGTCGGGTTTGACGGGGTGAAGCAACGCGTTTCCTGGACAGCCGTATGCTCCGATTACACAAGAAATGACAACGGGATCCTCAAACCAACCAATTTTAAAGCCATCTGGCATTATCCCCAAGGCGACCATATTTATTTTGACGGAGACCTAGTGCCATGTAAACCCTAATTCCTGTACATCCTTGCGGCAAATTTCATGTAATACTGCGTTGTCTTGCCGCTCCTACACCTTCCATGGTGTCCGCGGCATTAGTCCATCCGTGGACGTTAATCGGCATACGCTCGGTATGCCTTGCCTCCGACGGCCAAGGATGGCCTAGTGTCGCGATGCCATGGAGGGCAAGGAGCGACCGCCTTGTCTTACAAGAAATCTGCTCGCAATTATATTACGGTTTTAGAGTTTACAATGCACTAGTATCGGAATAAAATCCTTTCCCCGCTTCCCTGGCCTGTTTCTGAAGCGCTATAAATTCATCGACATATTTGACGTTTGGCGGATAGGTGTCCACGCTGGCATGCCCTTCCGCCAAAAGTGTTTTATTGACCATTTCACCATCAAGGTAAACATAAGCCAGCAGACGGCCATACCGATCGCGCTCCTCGACATCGCGTTCAATTTGCACCGACCGGCCTGCCAGTAACGATTTCGTATAATCGGCGGCGATTTTTCCATAGGGTACGTTTTTATCCTGATCGGGGTGCACAGATTCCGGTGTATCAATGCCGATCAGCCTGACCCGCTCATTTTTCCCGTTAATATCGAGGATGATCGTATCGCCGTCCACCACCCTGACCACACGATAAGGACCCATTAAGTCCACAGGGATATCATTTCTGTCGTTCGCTTTTAATGCCGCAATAAGATGTGATCCTGTTTTCTGTCCATAGACGACCGAAAACAGGATTACACCTATGATTACCAGATAACTTATTCGTTTCGTTGTGATGTTTTTTTTACTCATTAGATATTCACATTTCTCAAAAATTTTTCCCGGTCACCTAGTATTATGATAATTAGACAAATATATTTGTTAGGGTCCGGTCCACGCACCACATTCCGCTTTCGGCTCTTGCGCCATCCGTGAATTTGCATTAAGGAAGTTAAAATTCTTTTGCCCTCCTTGGCGAATTTTAACTTAGGTCCATCCATGGACCGTTGCGCTTCGCCTCCATGCGCCGCTTGGCGCTGGAATTGTGGTACGCAGACCGTGCTATGAAGCTGAATGTCCAGTTATTTAGAGAGCGTTGTACTAGTTATACTGAGACCGGTCATACACTGACCGGTCAAGAATAATAGCTCATAAAACGAAGTGGCAAGGTATTTGAAAATTATCTGCACGGGATTGGAAGGCTTATTTGATGCCCCTGCTACCCGGCTTTTCACATGGTATTCCTTGTTGACAAAGCGTACAATTTTCCGGTTCAAAGGCTTCAATATTCAACTGGATCAAGCTATGCAGTTCTATCCCGTCAAAATCTGCTTTGCCGCCGCTGCGGTCAACCAAAACGCCGACACCCACCGGCACAGCACCCGCTTCCTTAACAATTTCAATGACTTCTTTCACCGACCCGCCGGTTGTGATCACATCTTCAACGACCAGAACCTTTTCACCGGGCTCGAGTTTAAATCCTCGGCGCAAAGCCATGACGCCATCTTGTCTTTCGGTAAAGATTGATTTGACACCGAGGGATCTGCCAACTTCATGGGCGACAATGATTCCGCCCATTGCCGGTCCGATGACTGTCTCGATCTCCATTCCCGTGAATTTATCCGCGAGCTCTTTACCCAGTACAGCCGCTTTTCTCGGATACTGTAAAACCTGGGCGCACTGCATATATTGCGCACTATGTTTGCCGGATGTCAATTTAAAATGGCCATTCAGTAAAGCACCTGTTTCTATAAAAATGCCTAATATCTCTTCATTACTTAGTTTTTGATTATTAGAACAGCAGTTCGTCACAATAAGTCCACCCTTCTTATCATTTTGCTTTGTATTTTACCATCTTCATCTCTAAAAATAAAATACTTTATGACCTTTAGTCTAGCCATGGCTATCTTTCAATGACGTGTCTTTTATTCTGATCTGGGATAAAAGCATGCCGGCGAACATCAGAACACACCCTAAAAGCTCAACGCTGCCCAGTCGTTCATTCAGAATAAAGTATCCGCCAATACCGGCAAATAAGGTCTCCATGCTCAAAACAATAGCGGCTTGAGATGGTTTCGCATATTTCTGCCCCACGATCTGAAGCGTGTAGGCAACACCCACTGAACAGATTCCGCCATAGAGAATCGGAACCGCTGTCAAGGTGATGCCCTGCCAGGTAATGGTTTCAAAGATCACGGCCGCTGCCATACACAGTACAGAACAAACAATAAACTGATAAAAAGCCAGCCGAAGCGCATCGATCCGTTTGACATAAGCGTCAATGATCAAAATATGCGCGGTCCAAAACAAAGAGCCACATAACTCGAACAAATCGCCGCGCTCTATCTCAAAACCTGTTTTGACGCTCAAGAAATACAACCCGACAACGGCCATGACCGTTCCCAGGACAGCCGTTTTCGCTAAACGCTGTTTGAACAATACATATCCCACGATGGGTACAAAGACCATGTATAACCCCGTGACAAAAGCCGCTTTTCCCGCTTCCGTATAAATCAATCCGATTTGCTGCAGGGAAGCCGCGCAAAAGAGAACAAGACCGACAATCAAACCCGGCTTTAATGCCGCTTTCCATATGTGTGGAACCTGATCCATTTTGCCTTGTTTTCTATCGAAGTACACCATTAAGGGAAGCAGAGAAAGAGCGCCCAATGCAAAACGGACGCCGTTAAAGGTAAATGGCCCGATATGTTCCATGCCCACGCGCTGAGCAACAAAAGCCAGCCCCCAAATCAAAGCGGCCAGCAAAAGAAGGACATTCGATTTTTGCGAACTCATTGTATACTCCTTCAGAAACAAACTCTTTAAAAATTAGACACTCTAAGGAATAACGCTTATATAAATGTTGAATTAGTTGGAATAGTTAGATTAGAGTATTTTCGAAAGGAAAGCTTTTGTGCGCTCCTCTTTGGCTTCCGCAAAAAATGTCTTGGGATCGCCTTGTTCGATAATCCGACCTTCGTCCATGAAAATAACTCTGTCCCCAACCTCACGGGCAAAACCCATTTCATGGGTCACAACAACCATGGTCATTCCCTCATGGGCCAAGTTTTTCATCACATCGAGCACTTCATTGATCATTTCCGGATCCAGTGCCGACGTTGGCTCATCAAACAGCATGACTTTGGGACGCATGGCTAAAGCGCGCGCAATGGCCACCCGCTGCTGTTGTCCGCCGGAAAGCTGCTCCGGATAAGCATTCGCCTTATCGGATAAGCCGACCTTTTCCAATAGCACTATCGCCGTTTTTTCTGCCTCTTTAGCAGAAACTTTGCGGACCTGCATCGGTGCCAGGGTAATGTTTTTGAGTACAGACATATGCGGAAAAAGGTTAAAACGTTGAAAGACCATCCCGACTTCGGTACGGACGGTATTAATATTAGCACTGTTGCTTAAAGGGATCCCATCAACAACAATCGCTCCATCAGAGGGTTCTTCCAAGTAGTTGATACAGCGAAGTAGCGTGCTCTTACCGGAACCGCTCGGCCCGATAACGACAACAACTTCTTTTTCTTTGACATGGAGATCGACACCTTTAAGCACGTGGAGTTTTCCAAATTTTTTATGCAAATTCGTGATCGTGATCATTCGATGTTATACCTCCGCTCCAAATAGCCGACCAGACGGGAGATCACAAAGGTCATTACCAGGTATAGAAATGCTACCGTCAGCCAGATTTCAAAGCTGCCATACGTCGTAGCGATGATCAGTTGACCTCGGCGCGTCAGTTCTTCAAAGCCAATGACCGACACCAGCGATGTATCCTTAAGCATAGCGATAAATTCATTCCCTAACGGCGGAATGATCCGTTTAAAAGCCTGGGGAAGAATAATAAACCGCATGGTTTGAGCCCAAGACATTCCTAATGACCGTCCAGCCTCGGTCTGGCCTTTATCTATCGATTAGATCCCGGCGCGGAAAATCTCGGCTATATAAGCACCACTGTTAACGCTGCAGGCTGTGATTGCAGCAATAAACGGGTCGATACGCTGTCCTGAGAGCATTGGCAAAGCCCAGTATATAATAAAAATTTGTACAAGTAGTGGCGTGCCTCTGAGAACATCAACATATATAGCAGACAGAATTTTGATAGGCCAAAATTTTGACAGTCGAGCGATTCCGACAAACATACCGATTATAAGACCAAAGCCGACACTGATAGCCGTAATCTTCAGTGTGATACCGGCCCCGGCAACGAGTAACGGGAAAGAACGCACTATAAGTCCAAAATCAAAGTCCATAATTTCACCCTTAATATAGAGTACCCTGTGTTATTCCCTCAGCGAGTTAAGGATCATTAAACAGGCTTACTTAGTCTATCATATATATTCTGATCGATAAAGGTATAAATCACAATCAACAATCCGTCAATCCATCTCAACAAACTAAAACTGCACACAATTATTCAGCTTAAACAAGGATATGAGGGTACGGCCTCTGTCGCACCCTCATTTAGAAGACAATCTTACTTTTGTGCACCAAACCACTTGGTATAGATTTCGTCATATTTACCATTTTCTCTCAATTTAGCCAAAGCTTGATCAACTTTTTCTGCCAATTCGGTGTTCTTCTTCGCACTAGCGATTCCGTAAGACTCAGCGGTCAAAGGCTCACCAACCTGTTTCGCATCTTTTCCGCCTGCTTGGGTGATGTAATAATCGTTAACCGGTTTATCGTTGATAACAGCGTCAACTCCGCCGGCTTTCAGTTCAAGGAAAGCATCCGGTGCTGTATTGAATTCGCGAATGGTGGCTCCCTCAACTTTTTTGGCCTCCATGGCACCGGTTGTTCCGATTTGAACAGCAATCGTTTTTCCTTTGAGATCATCAAAGCTGGTGATTGTCGTATTATCGGAACGAACAACAATGGTCAGACCTGACTGATAATACGGTTTGGAGAAATTAACCTTGAGAGCGCGTTCATCCGTGATTGTCATAGCTGAGATAACGAGATCAATGGTACCAGCTTCCAATCCGGGGATCAAACCATCAAAAGGCATACCCTGCACCTTGACTTCATAACCCATTTCGTCGCCAATTGCTTTGATCAGGTCCATATCAAAACCGACATATTCTTTGGTTTTTTCATCCTGATATTCAAAAGGAGCAAACGCGGTGTCCGAGCCAACATTCAAGACTTTCTTTTCCGTAGTTTTACTGCCACAACCAAATAAACCGAGTGATAATACGAGAAGGCCAATAAGCATAGTAGTAATTAACTTTTTCGACATCAGCAGAAACCTCCCATAACATATTCTGTTCTTAATTTTACACACGGAAGGTTCATGTAACAAGTATTTAAAAAAAAAATAAATTGTTTTTAATGAATATTATAACAAAAAAAATATTAATATATGGAAATATATTAATATTATGTAAATATATTCAAAAATAAGTTATTATCGTCGTTGATCAGTTCCCTTTATGAAAACAAATTATTTTGGCATTGATGGCATCATCACCGCCACAAATTTTCCAGGGCTTTTCTTGGGTCATCGTTTAGGGTGATTGGTCTTCCCACGACAAGATAGGAACTTCCGGCTTCCAAGGCCATCTGCGGTGTTAAAATCCGTACTTGATCATTCTTCTCACTCCAGGAGGGACGAATTCCCGGTGTTACGAGCAGAAATTCTTTCCCGCATGCCTGGCGAAGCGCTTTAGCCTCCTGGGCCGACGCCACAACACCGTCCAAGCCTGCGTTTTGAGCCAGTTTGGCTAATTTAAGAACCTGTTCCTCCGCACTACCCTGAACCCCGATTGCGCTCAGCTCATCGCCGCTCATACTGGTTAACACCGTGACCCCAATAATCCGTTTGTCAGCCTTATGACACACTTCAGCAGCGCGAGCCATCATTTCATACCCTCCGCTGCAATGGACATTGATCATATCCACCCCCGATGCCGTCAGAACCTTCAGTGTTTTTTCCACAGTGGTCGGTATATCGTGGAGTTTCATATCCAAAAAAATATTGAATCCCATTTCCTTAAACTTGTTAATCAAGCTTAGTCCCGAGAGCGCATAGAGTTCCAGCCCGACTTTAAGCCAACACCCGCTTTTTTCTAACTGTTCAGCCAATTCCAGCGCCTTCTCCGTCGTATTGATATCCAAGGCAACCATGACTTTTTCATTCAAGGCTTGCAGGTTTTCTCTGCTATGTATTGGTTTTTCTATTGAATTCATTTTTTTGTTCCCCTTCTAGTTTCTGTGAGCTAATCCGATGATTTCGCCGATTGAATGATACCCTTTTGCTGAACAATAATTTTTTATCCCATTCACTATCGTGATCGGTGCCGTCGGATCATTGAAATTCGCTGTGCCAATGCTGACTGCGCTCGCTCCTGCCAACATAAACTCAATGGCATCCTCCCAAGTGGATATCCCACCCATACCAATGATCGGCAGTTTGACGGCTTGGTATACCTGATAGACCATTCTGACGGCAATAGGACGGACAGCCGGGCCGGATAGACCGCCCATGGTATTGGCGAGTACCGGTTTCTGCGTCGCGATATCGATAACCATACCCAACAGTGTATTGATCAGGGATACACAATCCGCACCGCCGTTTTCCACGGCTTTGGCCATTTCCGTGATATCGGTCACATTGGGTGATAATTTGGCAATAACCGGCAAATCGGTTTCTCTCCGAACGACGGCAATAGCCTCCTCCGCACTCTTCGGATTGGTGCCAAAAGCCATACCGCCGTGTTTGATATTCGGGCAGGAAATATTGACTTCCAACGCCGCGATGCCACAGCCCAATTGAAAAGAAGAGGCCATAAGCGCATAGTCTTCCAAGGAAAAACCGGAAATATTCAGAATAAGTGCGGTATCCAGGGATCGGATCTCCGGAAGATAGTCCTTCAAAAAGACGTCAAGCCCAGGATTCTCTAACCCGACTGAATTTAAAAGGCCCGATGGTGTCTCGGCCAATCTCGGCACCGGATTACCTAATCTGGGTAAGGGTGTAGTCCCTTTCAGTGTGATTGCCCCCAATTCCGTAGGCGGGCAATACGCTGTATAGGCTTGCCCAAAACCATAAGTCCCCGAGGCTGTTATGACCGGATTCCGGAGTTTTAAACCCGCCAGGTCCGTACTGGCATCAAAAGTCTGCATTCCAAACAACCTCCCGTCCCTTAAATACGGGGCCATCTGAACAAACTCGTTTCCTGGCCGGCTGTCCGTCCTCCCCCATCACGGTACACACACAGCCGACACAAGCCCCGACACCGCACGCCATCCGTTCTTCCAGTGACACTTCGATAGGGACATCATGCGCCAGACATCGATCCGTAACCGCTTTAAGCATGCCGTTCGGGCCACAGGCAGCCGCCTGCAGAAGTCCCTGTTGCCGTAATTCCACGGTATGCTTATGTTCAAGATATTTATCTAACAACAGCGTAACAAGTCCCTTTTCACCGTAACTGCCGTCCATGGTGGCTATCTCAAAATCCAAACCCATGGTGATGAGGCTGCTAAGTCCGGCACTCTCTAGAAAACCCCTATTCTCTCCACCCCAGAGCAGCTTCATCCGAATATTCTTCTTTTGTGCCGCCTGGATCAAAGAATAGAGCGGAAAGATACCAATTCCGCCGGCGATGAGCAACAGTTCACCGTCTTCCGGAACTAAAAATTCCGTGCCTAAAGGACCTAATATACTCAAGTGATCGTTCTCATCAACCTGGGAAAGTAATTCTGTTCCTTTCCCTTTGACCCGATAATAAATCGTCAGTTCTTCCTTTTCACTGTCAATACCGGCGATACTTAACGGTCTTCTTAGCAAAGGATCATTGGTGTTATTCACTTTGATATGAAGAAACTGTCCTGGTCTGGCTTCTTTGGCCGCCTGGCCTTTCAAGACCAGCTTATAGATACCCAGGGCAGGGTGCCCGACAAATCTGTTTTCGACTACGCGTTCTTTAAGGTACACGATTCATTCAACTCCCTTTGATCTATCAGAAAGGATCCAGCGTTTTTTTGTAGGATATCACTAACTTATCAGCTATTTTAACTTAAAGCAATAATACTCGGCGAATTCAGCTCGAGAACATGCAGCCAGGCCTCCGCTGTATCCATGCTGGTGAAACAGGGAATACCGTATTCGACCGCACTGCGCCGTATCGCAAACCCATCGCTTTCCGTCTTGCGTCCGTTTGTCGTCGTATTCAGGACGCATTGAACCTGTCCGCGGCGAATAAGCTCGGGAATGTCGGCTGAACCGCTATGCAGCTTGCCCACAGTCGCAACCTTTATGCCGGCGGCTTCGATTGCTTTCGCCGTACCTTGGGTGGCGATGATTCTGAATCCCAGCTTAACAAAACGCTTAACGAGCGCAATTCCCTCTTGTTTGTCCCTATCCGCCAATGTTGCCAGCAGGGTACCATGGACCTTGATCTGCATCCCTGCAGCGATCAGCGCTTTATATAAGGCTTTTTCATAGTTATAGTCAATACCCATGACTTCACCGGTGGATTTCATTTCCGGGCCGAGGGAAGGCTCAACGCGATGCAGCTTGGAGAAGGAGAAAACCGGGACTTTGACAGCTACTTTATCTCCGATTGGCCAAAGACCGGTGGCGATTCCCATGTCTGCCAGCTTTTCGCCAAGGATCACTCGGGTGGCCAGATCCACGATCGGAACTTGGGTGATCTTGCTTAAAAACGGAACGGTACGACTGGAGCGCGGATTCACTTCCAGGACATAGACTTCATTTTCATAGATGACATACTGAATATTGAGCAGTCCTTTGACCCGCAGGGACCGGGCAATGGATATGGTAAGCTCTTCGATGACAGAGATAATCGATGACGGCAGTGTCTGCGGCGGATAAACGGCAATGGAGTCGCCAGAATGAATACCTGCCCGTTCTAAGTGTTCCATAATTCCTGGGATACACACTGTTTCACCGTCGGAGATAGCGTCGATCTCTACTTCCTTGCCCAGCAGATATTGGTCGATCCAGATGCTCTGACCAGGAAAATCCGCCTGTGCTTTTTCAAAAACGCCTTGAAGTTCCTGTGCTTCATAGACAATCTGCATCGCGCGGCCGCCCAGGACATAGGAAGGACGTACAATCAAGGGGAATCCGATATCCCCGGCGAGTTTCTCCGCTTCGCTAAGTGAGTAAACGCACCCGCCCCGGGGCCGGCGTGCCCCGATTTCCTGAAGAACATCATCGAAGATGCTTCTTTCTTCAGCTCTATCCGTATCTTCCACGGTCGTACCCAGAATAGTATACCCGCGACCCGCAAGTCCTTTGCATAAGCCAATTGCTGTCTGCCCGCCAAATTGAACAACAACGCCCTCGGGCTTTTCTTTTTCCAGTACGGCGGTAACATCCTCCATCGTCAACGGTTCAAAATACAGCCGATCGGCGGTATCAAAATCGGTGGATACCGTTTCCGGATTGTTGTTAATAATGATGCTCTCAATTCCAGCCTTACGCAAGGATTTTACGGCATGGACCGAGCAGTAGTCAAATTCAATACCCTGTCCGATACGAATCGGCCCGGATCCAAGTACGACCACTTTCCGCCTGTTCGTTGGCAGAGCCTCGTCTTCAACATCGTAACTGGAATAAAAGTAGGGCGTTGTCGCTTCAAATTCCCCGGCGCACGTATCAACCATCTTAAATACCGGCGTTAAATTGTGCTGTGTTCTGAAGGCATACACCACATCTTCCTGCGTCTGCCAAAGCCGCGCGATCTCTCGGTCGGAAAACCCGATGCGTTTGGCTTTCGTCAATTCATCCATGTTCCAGGGATTGTCTCTGATCACAGGTACAGCCATGACGATTCCCTGAATTTTTTTCAAAAAGTAGGGGTTCCATTCATTTAAGCGGTTGATTTTCTCCAGGGACCATCCGCGGCGAAAAGCTTCCGCGATGATAAAGAGAAGCGTATCTTCCGGTTGGTTGCAGCGCTTTTCCAGCTCATAATCCGAAAGAGTTTCCATCTCCTCCAACAAGATACCGAAAGCCTTTATCTCCAGAGAGCGCACTGCTTTTAACAGGGCGGTTTCCAGATTCCGGCCCAGGCTCATGACTTCGCCGGTGGCTTTCATCTGGGTCCCTATGCGGCGGTCCGCATCGGAGAATTTATCAAACGGCCAGCGCGGGATTTTGACGACCACGTAGTCGAGTGCCGGTTCAAAGCAAGCGGATGTTTTTCCCGTGACCGCGTTGGTCAATTCCGCTAACGTATAGCCGACGGCTATTTTGGCGGCGACTTTAGCGATGGGGTACCCGGTTGCTTTGGATGCCAGGGCACTCGACCGGCTCAAACGCGGATTTACCTCGATAACGCAATATTCCAAGCGTTCCGGATGCAGGGCGTACTGAACGTTGCAGCCGCCTTCAATACCTAAAGCAGCCACTATTTTCAAAGCAGAACTTCTCAGGGTTTGGACTTCTTTATCCGTCAGGGTCTGGCAGGGTGCGACAACAATACTATCGCCGGTATGCACCCCAACCGGGTCCATATTCTCCATATGGCAGACCGTGATACTATTACCGCAGCTGTCCCTTAAAACTTCGTACTCGATTTCCTTCCAGCCGGCAACGCTTTTCTCCACCAGGATCTGTCCAATCATACTGGCTTTTATTCCACTGGCTGCAAAGGTCTCCAAACTCTGAGGATCTCTGGCTATTCCGCCGCCGGTACCCCCTAACGTGAAGGCTGGACGAACGATAACAGGGTAACCGATTTCTTTCGCAAATGTCAGTGCTTCCCCCACATCAGAAACAATGATACTGGCGGGAATCGGCTCATTGATTTCCTGCATCAAATTGCGAAACAGTTCTCTGTCTTCCGCTTGGCTGATACTATCCAATGAAGTACCCAAGAGAGTAACGCCGCAGCGTTCCAATATCCCGGCTTTTGCCAACTGGAAAGCGAGATTTAAGCCGGTTTGCCCGCCCATCGTCGGGAGCAGCCCATCCGGACGCTCGACTTCAATTATTTTCTCTAAGAACTCTATCGTTAACGGTTCAATATAGACTTTATCAGCGATTTCTTTGTCTGTCATAATGGTAGCGGGATTGGAGTTGACCAATACGGTTTCAATCCCTTCTTCCCGCAAGGCTCGGCAAGCTTGAGTTCCCGCGTAATCAAACTCGGCGGCCTGTCCGATGACAATGGGTCCCGATCCGATTACCATGACTTTTTGCCAGTTTTTTTTCGGCATGTTGTCCCTCCTAATTTATTTCAAACCCAATGGCACTGGGCACCATTATCTCTCTCCTGTTTATTCCAACATCGTCGCGAAAAGATCAAAAATATTATTGTTTTCTTCCGGTCCAGGTGCGGCTTCCGGATGATACTGCACGGTGAGTACCGGAAATCTGTCGTGACGCAGACCTTCAACAGTCCCATCATTGACATTTCTGAACATGACAGAAAAACCTGTCCCGTTTAGGCTCTCCTCAGTGACCGCGTAACCGTGATTCTGGGATGTCATGGTTACCTTACCCGTATTCAGGTTCTGGACCGGATGATTTCCGCCGCGGTGTCCGAACGGCAGCTTGTAGGTATTCGCACCGGCTGCCATGGCCATGATCTGATGACCCATGCAGATTCCCAGAATTGGCAGCTTATCAATCAGCTGGGCCATATTCCCGGCGATTTCCGGAAGTCCCGACGGGTCTCCGGGGCCGTTGGTCAAGACCAATCCTTGCGGCATAATATCCAGGATCTTCCGGGCGGGCGTTCCTGCCGGAAAGACGTGAAGCTGGTAGCCCCGTTTGGTCAGACAGCGCAGGATATTCTTTTTTGCCCCAAGATCCAGGACCGCGATGGTCGGACCACTTCCCGGAATGACAACTTCTTCGGTCACGGTGGCCTGATAGACCCAGTGTGTATCCGGTTCGATAACCTTCGGGGCAAATTTCTGCCAGTAATCAATTCCCTGACTCAGTTCCTCGACCATGACACCGGGAATGGTACCATGGTTCCGAATATAACGGGTCAAAGCACGGGTATCCAGCCCTTTCATACCCGGTATGCCATGTTCACAGCAAAAATCCTCGAGACTTTTATCCGCATGCAGGCTGCCCTCTCCTGACGAAAGTTCCCTCACCAGAATTCCTTTGATCAGGACTTTATCTGCTTCACTTTCTTCATTGTGCCAGCCGTAGTTACCGATTTGTGGGTGAGTAAAGGTCAGGATCTGTCCGGCATAAGAGAGATCCGTGATCATTTCCTGGTATCCGCCCATCGATGTGTTAAAGACAACTTCACCTTTGATTATTTTATCTGATGCATTCCAGGGTCCGAACGGATCGCCAGCGAATGCTTTCCCGTCGCTTAATACAAGCCACGCCATAGTGTTCCTCCTTATCTTTTGAGACCCTAGTACGCCATTCTTTTAATCCGTCTACTAGATGACTTTTCTGTCAATCATGCGTATCGTGCCGCCAATAATGGTCATCACCGGCATTCCCTCCATCACCTGACCTAAAAACGGTGTATTCTGTGCTTTGGATTCCATTGTGTGCGCTTCGATTTTCTCTTTAAAATCTGGGGCAAACAATACCAAATCCGCCGGGCTTCCCGGTTGCATGCTGCCTCCCGGCAGCCCGAAGCGACGAGCAGGATGCAGCGACCAGAGCGCAACAACCTTTTCCAGCGTGAGTTTATTTTTCAGGATCAGGTTTTGCCACACCGCAGACAAAACGGTCTCCAGCGCATTAATCCCAAAGGGCGCTTCCGCAAACGGCCGGGTCTTTTCTTCCCAGGTATGCGGTGCATGATCCGTCGCCAGCATATCGATAGTCCCGTCAAGAAGTCCTGCCAGCAACGCGGCCTGGTCTTCTTGACTGGGCAGGGGCGGATTTACTTTCATCGATGTATTGGTCAAAGCAACATCATTTTCGGTAAAGATCAGGTGATGGGGATTTACTTCCGCCGTAACGTCAACCCCTCGTTTTTTTGCTTCCCGGATAATCTGGACACTCTCTTTCGTGGAAACGTGGGCGATGTGCAGCTTCCCGCCTGTTTCCGCTGCCAAAAGCACATCCCGCGCCACCATGATGCTTTCCGCACTGGCCGGGATTCCTTTTAACCCCAAGCAAGCGCTCATTTCGCCTTGACGCATGGCGCCATGATCTGCCAGGCTTTCATCCTCACAATGACTGCTGATCGGGCAACCGGTGACTTTCGCATATTGCAAAGCCAGTCGCATCATTTCTGCGCTTTGGATCCCTTTGCCGTCATCGGAGAAAGCAACGGCACCGCCGTCGCAAATATCCGCCATTTCAACCAATTCTTTGCCCTGAAATCCTTTGGTTACGGCGGCGATAGGATAGACCCGGGCCATGTCCGCCCTTTCCCCCTGCAAACGGACAAATTCGGTCAGTGCCCGGTTATCGATGATGGGAGCCGTATTCGCCATGGCAAGTATGGAGGTAAAACCCCCGCGTACTGCCGCTCGGGATCCGCTGCGAATATCTTCCTTTTCTTCCTGTCCGGGCTCTCGGAGGTGAACATGAACATCGATCAGACCTGGAAACAGAAATTTCCCTTCGGCTTCAATTTGCCTGATATCTTCTAATGTGTCTGCACCTAAAGCCGCAACGACGCTTTCCGGGTTAAAGTTCCCCCCCGCCTTGATAATTGTATCGTTTTTTACCAACACATCGCCCTTTTCAGATAATCCTTGTGCCGGGTCGATAATATGCGCATTTTTAATCCATAACATGGCCGGTTCCTCCTATCAACAAGTAAATTAACGCCATTCTGACTGCAACGCCATTGGTGACCTGAGCTTCAATCACTGACTGGATACTGTCTGCCAGTTCGCTGGTGATTTCGACGCCGCGATTCATTGGGCCGGGATGCATGACAATCGTTTGTTTTCCCGTTTTCTGTAAGCGCTCTGAACTCAGACCGTATAGTTTGCTGTATTCCCGCATGGAGGGCAAGAGTCCGCTCTGCTGACGTTCCAACTGCAGACGCAAGGCCATGACGGCGTCGGCTCCGGGAAGTTCCTTATCCAAATCGTACGAGGTTTTGACCCCCAGGTAATTCATTTCTGGCGGCAGCAGCGTAGGCGGACCGACAAGAACAACCTCCGCCCCCAGTTTCTTAAGCCCCAACGCATTGCTGCGGACCACCCGAGAATGCAGGATATCGCCGACAATGACAATCTTTTTGCCTTCAATATCGCCTAATCTTTCCTGCATCGTAAATATATCAAGCAATGCTTGCGTGGGATGCGCGTGCTGCCCGTCGCCGCCGTTTATTACACCGGCTCTGAGCTCGTTGGCCAAAAATTCAGCAGCACCGGAACTGCCGTGTCTTAAGATAACCAGATCGACTTGCATGGCTTGCAGTGTTTTTGCTGTGTCCAGGAGTGTTTCTCCTTTGCTTACACTGCTCGAAGCCACTGCGATATTGGTAGTATCTGCTCCCAGGATCTTAGCCGCACTTTCAAAAGAAGTCCGTGTCCGTGTACTATTTTCATAAAAGAGCATGACCACTGATTTCCCTCTGAGTGTCGGAAGTTTCTTGATCGGCCGCAGAACAATTTCTTTCATAGGGGCTGCCGTCGTTAAAATATGTCTGATCTCTTCTGCCGTCAGATTGTCCAAATCAAGTAAATCCTTGTGTTTCCAATTCATGCATAAGCCTCCCGTCAAAAATTCTTTAGATCCATGGCAAAATAAGTAAAACTCGGCTGGCGCCGAGTCCTTGGACGAAAGCGGCTGCCGTTAGTTGCACTTATGTAAATCAGAACTTGAATCAAACTTTCTGGAACAGAAAGTAACTTATACTTTCTGATATACTAAAAAAACCTGCCGTAGGGCAGGAGAAATTGTATGACAACTCTGCTTACCCTTGGTTACCTCTCTGGATAACATTTAAAGGGGCGATATCATTTTCAGGTGTTTATGTTTTTCCTGTTGGATTCGTTCGTTCTGAAAGAAATACCTCTTCTGTCTGATCCGTTTCCTCCAAACATACAGAAACGATCTCTCTGCTGGAAGTTGGTACATTCTTACCTACATAGTCAGCGCGGATGGGAAGTTCCCTGTGTCCCCGGTCAATGAGGACTGCCAGCTGGATCTTTGCCGGCCTCCCGAGATCGATCAGTGCATCAAGCGCGGCACGGACCGTTCGTCCGGTGAAGAGCACATCGTCAACTAAAATAACATTTTTTCCATCCAAATTGAAAGGTACTTTGGTTTCATGGATGACTGGCTGGATAGCTATCGTACTTAAATCATCCCGATATAACGTAATATCCAATAATCCCAGAGGAACCTTCACCCCTTCATACTCCTGGATCCTGTTCCGGATCCGTTCGGCTAATGGGACTCCCCGGGTTCGAATGCCAATAAGGACGAGATCATTGGTGCCTTGGTTTTTCTCCAGTATCTCATGCGCAATCCGGCTAATGGCTCTGCGGATCCCTTCCGAATCCATGATCTTATTTTTTGGAGTTCCTTCCATGCCCGTCACATCCCTTCACCTGTTATATCCATTATTTTTTGTCTGTCAGCTCTAAACTATCCCTGATTAGGACGGCAATTCTATTATATAAGTAAAACTTGGCTGGCGCCAAGTCCTTAGACGAAGGCGGCAACTATAGCTGCACTTATATAATTCAGAACGTGAATCAAACTTTCCGGAACAGAAGTCACTTAGAGTTTTTCTGATATACTAAAAATAGCTGTCTGCAGGAGCAGACAGCTATACATCACGTTCACTATTCGTTCGTACAACTCAATCTCTGCCTTGCCTGCCTCACGGGACAATTTTAAAGGCAATTCCTATTCACTTGTTATGAATAGTCTAGTACACCTTGGGAAAAAAGTCAATTCACGATAAGCCAATTCATATGGATAAGCTATTAATAGGAATTCCTTAACGTCTCCAATACAGTTATAAATGATGCTGGCGGGGACACAGTGAATTTCATTTTTTCTCCGGTCCGCGGATGGACAAATTGCAGAGTTTCAGCGTGCAAAACTTGAGCGGCTAAGCCAAATGGATTTTTCTTGGGTCCATATAACGGATCACCCAAAACGGGATGTTTCATATATGCCATATGCACGCGGATCTGATGGGTTCTTCCCGTTTCCAGCACCGCCCGGATCTCAGTAAATTGAACAAATCGCTCCAGAACCTCATAGTGAGTGACAGCCTCACGCGAATGTTTAAAGACAACCCCCATTTTTTTCCGATCTTTAGGATCTCTGCCAATAGGAGCATTGATCGTTCCGGATGGTTCGGACAATACCCCGTGAACCACTGCACGGTAAGTCCTTCCGGCAGTGTGTTCTTTGATCTGACCGGCTAAATGATGATGCGCATCATCATTTTTAGCAACAACTAACAGTCCTGATGTATCCTTATCAATACGGTGAACAATCCCCGGCCGGATTATGCCGTTGATCCCCGAAAGGTTTTGACAGTGATAAAGTAATGCGTTGACCAGAGTGCCGCTCCAGGCTCCCGGTGCCGGATGAACGACCATTCCCTGGGGTTTGTTGATAACCAAAAGGTCTTCATCCTCGTAGACAATAGTGAGCGGGATATTTTCAGGTTGGACGTCTAATTGCTGCAGCGGCGGGAAAGAGATCTCCACCGTATCATTATCCTGTAAACGGTAATTCGCCTTTCGGGGAAGACCGTTGACCAATACGCGTTCATCCTGGATCAGTACCTGAATATAACTCCTGCTGACCTCTGTTTTTGCCGCCAATGCCGTGTCCAGACGCTGTCCTGAAGTGACCTCAACTGTCTGCCATGTGTCAGGGCCGTCGTTTTCTGTTACATCCGTAATATTGTCCGCATGCACCTGTCCGTTATCTAAACTATCTTGCTCATTATGTTTAGTCATGAGGTTCCTCTTTCATACGCAATATTAATATGACCAGGAATACACTTCCGACGAGGATCATACTGTCCGCAATATTAAAAATATAGGACCACACCTTAAAATCCAGGAAATCGATAACCTTTCCTGTCTGGATCCTATCCCACAAATTGCCTAAAGCACCGCCCCCGATTAACCCCATGCAAAAGCGCATCCATTTCTGGTCTCCTTTAATTTTCGTCTGGATATAGAAAAGTGCGGCCAAAACAATCACGGAAGCAACGATCAGGAGCCAGGTCCGGCCTTGCAGCATACCAAAAGCAGCCCCGGGATTCAATATATACGTGATGTGAAAGAATCCGGGAATAACACTAAGGCTTTCACCAAGTGCTAAATTACTCTGTACAATCCATTTAGTGACTCTGTCCACTACCAATATGATAACCAATGTTATCCATGTGTATAAAAAAGGCAAATTCAAACCTCCAGTAATCGATTAATCCTCAATAATAACCGTACCTGTATCACCGTTTTTGAGTCCGAGGGCATTCGCCTCATCCGTATCGATATGAAAATCCCAGGCATACGTGCTGCTTACCCGCACGATGACATTGTGCAATACACCGCCGCGAGGTCCTTCAAACATTACTTTAACGATATCTTTATCTTTCAGTCCGTATTTTTTTGCATCCTCTTCACTGGCATGAATATGACGTTTCGCTGCTATAACACCGTAGTCCAGGTGAACCTTTCTGTCACCGTTTATTAAATCGATCCCCGGTGTTTCATCTAATTTACCGGATTCACGCGTTTCTACTGTTACTCCCAGTTTGATTGCGTCTGTCAATGCCAATTCGATTTGTGTTTCTTTACGAGCGGGCCCTAATACGCGCACGCCGGCAAGTGTTCCCTTTGGTCCAACCAGGGTCACCGTTTCTTCTGAGGCATACTGTCCCGGCTGACTCAGTGCTTTCTTAAAAGTCAGTGCTGCATTTTCACCATACAATTCCTGTATATGCGCTTCGGAGAGGTGAAGATGGCGATTGGAAATACCTACTGGAACCGTACATGTACGCATGTAACTATCACTCCTTTATTTGTTGCGTTCACTTTTTGTATGCTTGCTGCCTGCCATCCGTTGATACTAGTACATCATTCTTTAAATACCATGAGAGAAGTACCAGGAATTATTTACGTTTTCAGGCAGATCTCAAACTTTTGGCTTAGCCATCGATTTTTTCGATGGTAATCTGTCCGTGTTGATAAACAGGTACGACCGAATAGATGTTCACTAAAGCGCAGAAATCGATGTCGCATTCCATTCCTATAGAAAGCATATATTGGCCATGCCGTGAATTTTTGAGGGTTTCTTTTATATTCTCTCGCGATATATTGTACATCATCCGAGCGGCAAGTCCAAGATCATTAATGGAAAACCCACTGCCTAGTCCAGCCAAAATCATTCCGGCGCAAATTGTATCCGGAAGATCAAAGCGTTCTTCCGTCCCGGCACAAATAATAACGAGCCCGCGTATCTCCTCATGCCTGGCCAAAAACAACTTCACCGCTTCCGTTACACTGTCTGCGTTTAACAATGAAGCGATCCAGATCTTCGAAGCCTCTTGAGCTGCTTGAATCGCTTTTGTTCCGTTAGTTGTGGTTATAACTACTTTTTTGCCGCTGACAACTTCGGGAGAATAGTCAGAGGGAGAATTACCGAGATCAAAACCGTCGATGCGCTGTGCTCTTCTTTCTCCGCCCAGTAATACGCCCGACTCACCCGCTTTTATTTCTCTGGCTTCTTCAATGCCGCAGACAGGAACAACAACCCGGCATCCGTTGGCCAGGGCCGTAATCACGGTACTGGTAGCCCTCAGCACATCGATGACGATGACTGCTTTATCCGTCAGGTCTGGCATAGGAAAATAACCAATGCAAGGCAGCACTTCGACATCCAAGGCACTGTCCTCCTAAGCAGCGTAATATTCTATAGTTTACCATAAGGCTATCATTTGAAAAACCCATGTCGCTAAAAAAGGAGAGACATCTGACTATAGGCTGACAAATGCCAGAAGAATAGCGCTCCCCAACAACGCAGGCAGGACCTTATCTTAATCTGCATTAAGGGGAGCGCTAAAACACATATTCAAAATTTCTCAATGACAGCATCCGATGTCTTTATGCTTCGATGTGACCAATAATCTTATGATCACGAAAAATCGATTCGGTTAAATTTTAAACTGACTGGTTAACCCACTAAGTACTTCAGCCATTTTCGCAAGGTCCTCAGCCGCATTGCTGATATCCAGCATGGATTTTGTCGAGGCTTCAATACTTGTCGCAATTTGTTGTGAACCGTCGGTGCTTTGTCCGATACTCTTGCTTATTTCATTCATCGCCATACTGACCTCATTGACGATCCGCACCACCTGATTGCACTTGGACGATGCTGCTTCCGTGATTTTCTCAAAGGTTCCCGCATCCTCACGATACTGAATAGCCGTATTCATATACCCCTTATAATCGTCACTGACATTCGTATTGATATAGTATAAAAGCTCCTTCGAATCTTTGACTAATTCATCGATGCTTTCCCTCACTTTAGAGGTCACACCCTTAATATTCTCTACCGTGGACGCTGATTGTTCCGCCAGCTTTCTTACCTCTTCCGCCACGACGGCAAATCCTTTTCCTTGCTCACCCGCCCGGGCTGCTTCAATCGCCGCATTCAGAGCAAGTAAATTTGTTTGTCCGGCAATATCCGCAATAAGGTCGGTCATTTTGGAGATTTCTTCGACGATCTTTGATTTCTCAATGGTGAGTGTCATTCGTTCTTCCAGCTTGATGTACATTTCCTGCGCTGTTTGCTGGGAAGCATTGACCGAACGATAGACGGTATCAACGCGTCTGCCAATGTCTTGAGCATCCTTTCCAGCACCAATCATCTCGTTGTTTAACAGATCCATGGAGGCATTCATTTCCTCGCCGGATGCCGACACCTGCTGGCTTGAGGCATTTACTTCTTCAAGCGAAGCAGTAATTTCTTCTGTCGATGCGGCGATCTCTTCCATATTGGCAGATGCATTCTGTGTAATGCTGGATAATTCTTCGCTGGCTGCCGCAAGGTCAACCGCAGATGCCGCAATTTTACCCACCGTCATATTCAACACATCCTGCATTTTCTGGAATGCCTGCGATAAACGTCCAATTTCATCTTTGCGGCTCAGATTATTAGCATCGACTTTTTGGGTTAGATCGCCATCAGCAATAATTTCAGCATAAACAGCTGCTTCGTTGATGGGCTTGGCCATCTTTCTGCCTGTGATTAACGCAACAATAGCCCCAATGACGATAATAACAAACGAGATGATCACAACACTGACTTTAAGCGGGTTCAGCACTGCTAATATTTCGTCAACGGGGGCGGTGAGAGCAAGCCCCCAACCGGTGATTCCTATGGGTGCATACCCCATATATTTTTCGACGCCCCTGAATGTATACTGTCCTGAGCCTTTTTCACCTTTTATGACCTTATTCTGGATAAAATCACCTAAATGTGCAACACCCGAATCACTCTTTGCTGCTTCAATCGGATTATATTGACTTTCAACAAGTGTTTTATCCGGATGGGCGATGAACACGCCTTGGCTGTTGACAATAAACGCATATCCGGTTTGGCCTACCTTCAGCGAATCCGTCAGCGTTGTCAAGCGCTCCGCGTCTTCTATTGCCGCCAGAACACCCATCACAGTGCCGTCAATTTTTAGCGGGACTGCAAAAACGATAACAAACGTATTGTCAGCCTTGCTGTGAATAACATCAGAGACGGCTCTTTCACCTCTTATAGCCTTTTGAAAATATTCACGATCTTTAATGTTAGGTGTCTTATTGTCTGAGGAATATATGACTGCACCATTAATATTCGTTATAAACATAGACTTATAATTTGCTCGTGATGCCTCTTCGCGTAACGCTTTCTTTTTGTCATCTGCTGTCGCATCGGCGAAATTGCCTGAACCGCGAATAATGTCGCTACTGGCTAAGACTTCAAGCGAATCTAACGACAATTTTATGTTCGTTTCGACATTTCCCGCCGCTTCCTCTGCCAAGAGTGTCATGGATGCGCTGACTTCTTCAGATACGGCTGCAGCCGCGCGATTATAGGCCAGCAGACCGTAAGCAACATTCGCTACAATGAGAACAACAGCGAAAATAAGCGCAATTCTGTTGCCAATACTTTTCATTCTCTTCCACCTCATTGTCTTTTTTGGTAATAATAAACATTACCAATTTAATTATATTATTATATATATCGTTTGATAGTCAAAATTTCATTAGCTCTAATTTATATTTTTATGAAATATTTGATTATAAAAATTATCATTGGTTTGTGACACTCGGTATAAATTTCTTCCAGAAACATTCCAAATTCGCCATCGATGGCGAATTTGGAATACCATCTCCTACCAGGAGGCAAATAAGAATAATCACCGCTCCTAGTCATCCATGACTTCGCGGCATAAATTCATCCATAAAAAAACCAGCGTTTTTAGGCGCTGGCCGGTAACAAAGAGCTTATAGCCATTGTTTAAACTACCGTTTGGCGGGTAGTAAAAAAGATTAAATGTTTTGCGAAATTTCTTCGAGTCTTTCGGCAGTGCAGGTCAGTGATTGGACTGACGCGCTGATTTCCTGAAGAGCAGCAGATACTTCACTGGTACTGTTCCCCAGTTTAGTTATTTCATCGGTCACATCACCAATGAGTTTGCGAATGCCGACGATGATTTTTTTTATTTCTTTGGCCGAACCTGCGCTGGATACTGCCATTGAACGGATCTCCGAGGCGACTACTCCAAAGCCTTTGCCGTGTTCACCGGCTCGAGCTGCCTCGATCGCGGCATTAAGGCCCAGTAATTTCGTGTCGCTGGCGACAGAATCAATATAAACAACGACCTCTTCCATTTCCTCTGCTTTGTTGTAGATATTCCCCGAGGATGCGGAAACGCTCTCTCCGCTCTCCGCCAGTTGTTCGGCAGATGCGGTAATGTTCTCGATTGCTGCTGTCATTTGTTCCATTGATGAAGCCAGCTCATGGGCCATATCACGGAGCTTGTCTGCAGCTTCGATCAATTCCGCCGGCATGGCCATAGCCATACCGCCGATCAGATCTCCGTTGTTAAACAATGGATAGGTTATGCAATAATATGAACTACCGTTTACCGGATTATCGATACGATCGGTGACAGACGTCTTTGACTGGAGCACATGATAAGATGACGTTCCCTGCTTGACTAAATCACCGTTGTTAATTGGAAGCTGAATTTTTGAACCTTGCTGAATTTCAATAAACTTTTCCGTATCAAAGAGAGCAACAGCACCTTTACCTCCGACAGTAGCCTGAAACATAGGAATGAGTTGCGCGTAGTTTTCAATCATCATAATCTTATCTTTCCTTTCTTTCAATCCTAAGTAATGTATATGGACATAAACGTTTAATTTTATTGTGGTATATTTTCTGAATAGAGTAATCTTCAATTATTCTATCAAAGGTTCGGACTTTTCTTCCGAATTCAGCCAGGCTGTGACATCTTTAGATAGTAGGCGCTCAATATCCAAAATCGGAAGGATATTATCCTCGAGTTTGATTATTTGTGAGATTGTTCCGAAATACACTATGGCTGGCACAGCTTCAAGCGAATTGGTTTCAATGATTTCGATGACATCATCAACATAGAGGCCCAGGCACGCGTTACCATGATCCAGGATAATTATCCGCGGTTCCCCGCCGGTTCTTTCCTTGGCATCGACCCCGAATTTGCGGTGCAGGTCAATAATGGTCAAGACTTCGTCCCGTACTTTGGTGATCCCTTTGACATAGTCTGGCGCGCCAAGCAAGTTTCTGATTTCCAAAGGTTTAATGATTTCACGAATATAACATAATGGAATTGCATACTCTTGCTTGCCTAAAGCAAATTGCAGATATTGGCTTAAATCCATATATGGTGTTCCTCCTCTTTCAATACATTAGAAATTTGCTCGTATGATATTTCAGGCAAAGTCCTTATTAATTCATTGACGATCAGGCTGTCCAATTCTCCGTTTTTTGATGCAAATGTAAGGATCTCCAGCGCTTTCTCCTTGCTCATAGCCGGACGGTATGGCCTGTCACTAGTCAGTGCGTCGTAAATGTCGGCAACTGTTAAGATCCGGGTCTCGATGTTGATGGCGTCTCCGCTTATTCCGTCGGGATAACCGCTGCCGTCAAGTTTTTCATGGTGCTGCCGGATAATCCGGTTGACATTGTGGAAGGCCTTTATACTGCTGCAGATCTGTTCCCCGATAACCGGATGCTTTTTCATCAGCGCATACTCCTGATCAGTGAGCTTGCCGTTCTTATTTAAAATATTATCCGGGATGCCGATCTTCCCGATATCATGCAGGATGCTGGCTGTTGTAAGGTCTCTGATCTGCCGGGTGGATAAATTCATATTTTCAGCGATCTTCACCGCATATTGGCTGACCCTCTCCGTGTGCCCCTCGGTATAATGGTCCTTGGCATCAACCGCTTTGGCCAAAGCTAAAAGGATGTTATTGACATTCTTCAGGTCATCTATAGCATGTTTTAAACCTACGATATAACCGATTTTAAGTTTTAACTCCAAGGCGTCAAACGGTTTGACCAAGAAATCGTTGATACCCACTTTTAATGCCCGTGTCCTGTCTTTCTTATCCTTCGACCCGGTCAATACCAAGATCGGCAGGAACCTTCCCTGGTCGCTTTCTCTGATTACTTTGCTGACTTCAAGTCCGGACAATCCCGGCATATTTATATCCAAGATCACAAGATCCGGTTTGGCCTTTTGGATTAAGTCCAATGCATCTATACCGTTTTTCGCTGCAAATACGCTGTAACCCAGTTTAATTAGATGCATTTTCAATGATTTGAGTGAAACCGGGTCATCATCGGCTATAACAATCTTTGACCCTTTTAATGTTGCCTCCATAAATTGAACCCACTTTACCCTTGATTTCGTTTTATTCTGTCATGACGTTTTGAGCCATTCCTCAAGCTTTTTCTTCAGCTGTTCCAGCGATACCGGTTTGCTTAAATAGTCGCTCATGCCAGCGGCTAAACATTTTTTCTCATCCCTTTGCCTCGAGTAGGCCGTCATGGCTATGATCGGAATACTTATCGGCAGGCGAACCCCCAATTTTCGAATCGCCCGCGTGGTTTCAAAGCCGTCCATGCCCGGAAGCTGACAATCCATCAGGATCAAATCAAAAACATGCTCTTTAAATCTTTCAATAGCATCCTGGCCGTTCTCAACAACCATAACGGAGTAACCCAGCTTTTCCAGCTGTAACAGTACCAATTTTTGGTTGACAGGATTGTCTTCAACCAAAAGGATCCGCCATTTGACTTCAGGTTTTTTCTGTAAAATTGGCGTCTTTACGTCATGTTTTTCTAAAGTTTTCAAAGATTTTCTTAATATATTTGCATTTCTTGATTGATTTACATTTACTAATTGATTTTCATTTATATTTTCTGCTGAGGGAGACAAGATGCGACACCGCCGGAGCGGTACCTCAAACCAAAAAGTGGATCCTTTCCCCTCCATGCTGTTCACTCCGATTTCACCGTTCATCATTTCTACTAATCCTTTGGAGATGGATAGCCCCAAACCAGTCCCGCCGTATTTCCGCGTGTTGGAGGTATCCGCCTGGACGAAAGGCTTAAAGATTTCATCCTTTAAATATTCCGGCAGGCCAATTCCGGAATCTTCAACTTCAAAGCGGACGACATCCCGTTTTTTATCAGTGTTTTGCAGCAGGGCGCGGATTCGGATCTTACCTGATTCTGTAAACTTAACGGCATTGCTGCTAAGGTTTAGCAAGATCTGGCCAAGCCGATGGGCATCTCCGACAACGTATTCCGGAACATCCGCTGCAATTATGGTTTCTAAAACCAATCCTTTTTCTTTTGCCTTAATCTGCGTCAGCTTTACTATCAAATCGAGGATCCGATGAATACTGAACTGATCGCTAACGAGCAGAGCCCTGCCTTCCGATATCTTGGCGAAATCAAGGATGTCGTTGATCAGCGACATCAGCAAGTCCGCAGAATTCCTGACATCAGTCAACAGCCCCGACTGCTCCTTGTTGAGCGGTGTATCCAGTAATAGTTCGGTCATACCAAGGATTGCATTCATCGGGGTGCGGATCTCGTGGCTGATATTGTAAAGAAATTGGCTTTTGTCCCGGTCTGCTTTTTCCGCCGCTTCTTTTGCCTGTCGAAGTTTTTCTGCCGATAATTTCTCTTCAGTTACATCCCTGGATACGCAAACGATGTATTCGACATGGCCCTCTGCATCAAGCTTTGGTATTTTTGTGATACATAATGCCCGAAAAGTTCCTTGTGCATCGCGAATCCACTTCTCGGTGGATATTTTTTCCCCGTTCTGAAAGATTCGCTTGTTTTCCTTGACAAATTGATCCGCCAGTTTTTTGGAGAATATTTCATAAAGGCTGTGATATTGGACGTCCTCTTTAGCGACGCCTAAGAACTCCGCATGCGCTTTATTGACTGCCCCATAGTGTTCGGCGTCTTTTAAATACCAGATCTGGGTCTCGATATTTTCTAGTAATGCCGCCTGTTCCTCCGCTTTGATCCTTAAATCCTCACTGGCTTTTCTTCTTTCCAGAGAAGAAGCGAAAATCTCACCCACGACTCGGAGCATCGCCAGCGTATGTTCGGACCAGACGATCTCAGATTTACCGGATTCGAAGCGAATAAACCCGACCAGACGCTTCCTGACGACCATCGGTACGAGTACGGATGCCATTTCTTCGTCGTCCGCTCCCCGAGGGATACGTATATTTTCTTGGCTGATCAGCATATCCATCCACCAAGGCATCTGCTCCAGCGGTATTGCCTGAAAATGTTGCCTTATGGCTTGAACCCCTTCATCATGCCACTCATGGGTGTTGTCGATGATGGAGCCTTTGTTGGATAACTGGAAAACAGAACACCGGTCGACCTTCAGCATCTTGCCGATGATTTCCAAGGACATTGTGATCTCTTGATCGATCTCCATATCTTTTAGATTGATGAAATGCTTGGATAACTCGGTGACGACCGACTCAAGATGCATACGTTTGATTAATTCGGCTTCGATCTCATGGTGCCGCTGACTCACGCTCTCGAGCTGACTGATCATTTGGTTGAAGGATAATGTCAGCTTGGATATCTCGTCATTTCCGCTGTGAGTAACCCGCAAGGACAGGTCATTGCTGTCAATGATCTGGCTGATGGTTTCATTTAAGCGCTGGGCCCGTCTAAGAACCATGAACTTCAGAAACAGCCAGCAAATCAACCAGGTGATCAAGACACTCACGACGACAGAAATAATAAAATAGTTGCCGATCAGGGCGCTCTGCTTAACGATACTCAAGGGGATGTCCATCCGAATTAGTAAGACCGGTTTATCGGATAAATCCTTGAGCAAGGTATACCCGGACAGGATCTGATCATTGTGGCTGAACATATAGACTGGTTTATTCTGGGCGGACTGGGTCTTGAAATAATCCACCGCCCTTTGAAAGTCGTCAGGCAGATTGTCGTAATCGTAAGCATACGTCAGCGTGGATACTCCTGTCAGATTCTCCATACGGATGATCTGGCCGGCATCGAAATATTTTCCGACGATCAGCGTCCCAATCACCTTGTCTGTTTCGCCTGCTTTTGGTATATGCCGGCAAACAATCAACATCTCACGCCCCTCAAGATTGATGATCCCTCTCAGCGAATTATCTGTGCTCTTAATGACAGGTATCTTTTGAGCCAAAGACGTATCGATTCCCTTGGAAAACAGGATCGTGCCATCCGAGCGTTTAAAAATCATAAAATGCAGTTGCAAATTTTCAAAGATCTCTTCGGTGAGATAAGTATGGATGTACTGCGTATTCCGGTCTCGGAGAAATGTAGCGGTATTATCCCTCAAAGCATAATTCGATGCGACCGTATCCAAACTGATGAGATCATCATTGATCACCCCAAAGATCCGGTCCATGGTATTCCGCATATATTCTTTTTCGAGTTCTGCGAAATTGTTTTTGAAGACGATACTTGTCGTCACGACAATAATCAGGCAGGAAATGATAGACGAAACGATGATCAGCAGGAGCGATTTCTTAAAGAGATTCATCTGCGCTGCTCCTCAGTCTCAAAAATGCCCGTTGAAACGCATCTATTTCCTTTTGGAGAAGCTCGATGATCCTTTTGGCCTGATGGATATCATCCTCCGTGATGATTTTTCCTTCTTTAGCCATTTGCTCCAATCGGTTCAATAATATCGCTGCTGCGTCCATTTCAAAGTTGACGACTGCGCTCCGCAGTTTATGGGCTGATTTTGTCAGCGTATCATAATCGCCTTGACGCATGGATTGATTGATATGATTTATTTCTTCAGCAAACAAATTGACCATATCCGAGCTGATCTCCAAGACGACATCTATATCTCCGTTACAGAGATCCATAATATTGATAAAGTAGTTAACCGTATCTGTCATTTCCATAACTCCCTGTAGTAATGGTTTTATTTTAAAATGCATATGTAAATAATATTTGTTAAATTGTAAAGGTTTTGTAAATAAAAAAACGCGGATCATCGCCTGAAGCGATAACCCACGCCGCGTACGGTCTCGATATAATGGCCATTTTGTTCGTTATCCCCGATTTTTTTGCGTATTGCGGATATATGCATGTCGATCGTTCGCGATTCTGTGACATAGAGATCGCTCCATATCTTTGTTAACAGGTCATCCCGGGAAAAGACGATTCCGGCATTCGCCGCAAGAAACAACAAAATTTCGTATTCTTTCATGGTAAGATCGACTATTTTGCCTTCCTTCCGGACTTCCCGCATTTCGGGATTGATTTCCAGCGTACCGAAAACAAGCTGACTGCATGACGCTTCGGCAGAAGGTCTTACGCGTCGCAGGCACGCGTTGATTCGGGCGATAAGTTCGTGCTTGTCAAACGGCTTGGTGATATAATCATCCGCCCCCATCTCCAGGGCAAGCACCGTATCAAGTTTGTCATTGTTGCAAGTTAGGATAAAGATGGGAGTATCGTGATGAACCGGATGCTTCCGGATCTGTTTCAAGAGTTCAAATCCATTGATGTCCGGCAGGTTAAGGTCTAAAATAACCGCGCTTATTTTCGGGTCGGTCAGACAAAAATCGGCTTCCTCGCCGCTTCGCGCTTTGACCACTGAAAAAAAGTAGCTCTCCAGAACATATCCAATCAAATTCAGTGTGACACTATCATCTTCAATGATTAAAATACTTTTTCTGTTACTCATATACCTTACAATATAATACAATTTTAGGTAAAATGCGATATTATTCTCTAAAATTTTGCAGCTTTTTAGCAAATAGAGAATTTATATATTGCCATGCCGTAGAAGATATTTTTAACTGAACATGTTAAACGTCACAACAAGGTAAATACTTCAAAAAATCACCACCACCCGCCAGGTGGTTTTCGTTAGACAATAAAAAAACCGTTCTTTGCGAGAACGGTTTCAGTAATATCATTCTATTTTAGAACAGTCGTGCCATAGCTATAAATATCTGGGGCAAGATAAGACTTCTGATCAAGTACAAGGCTAAAACGGCAAAGAATGGGGAGAAATCCACCATCATGCCGGGTCCGCCCAGCCTGATTTTTCTAAATGGGGCTACTATTGGTTCTGTAATATTATAAATTAAGAGCACAAATTTATTTCTGGGGGATAATGGTATCCAGGAAAGAAAACAGCGGATAATCACAGCCCATTCCAGAATAAGTAAAACTAACATAAGGATCTGGTAAATCCAAGTCAGAATAGAAATTCGTATTACCTCCTCAGTCGCAATCAACCATTAATCTTGGGCCACAAAATTTCCCTTTCCGATGTCGTTGCCTTATAATTGAGCTCGCCGCTGATGTCCACATTGTTTGGAACAAACAGGAATATTCCGTTGCCGACCTTTTGCATGTTTCCGCCTAAAGCATAGGTTGTCCCGCTGATGAAGTCAACAATACGCTGCGACAGATTTGAGTCGGTTCTTTCCAAATTGAGTATGACCGATTTCCGTGCTTTTAAGTGCTCGGCAATACCTTGACATTCTTCAAAGGATACCGGTTCCACGACGATAACGCGAACTTGTTTTTGCGTATGGATACTGACAACCGGTGCTTGTTTCCGTTTAAATGCACTGTCTTTCATTTCTCGGTTAAATGCGTCCGGATCGGGTTCTCTGAGAGCGCTTTCTCTGTAATTGTTGTTCCTGTATTTTTCTGTTCGACTGGAATATCCTTCATCCATTTCCTCAGGTTCAAAATCTTCCTGATCATCGTCCCCGAAGCCCATGATTCCAATGAATTTGTCTAAAATCTTCGCCATTTTCATCCTCCCTGATTAAAATACATCATTTATATTTTGGCAGTCAATTCCTGTGTCCGAAAATGACACTCCCGACTCGGACGATGGTAGCGCCCTCTTCGACGGCCATTTCGTAGTCCTGACTCATCCCCATGGATAAATGGGGCAGGGTATCTCCAGGAAAAATACCCTTTCGCTGTAAATCATCACGAATCTCGCGCAGCTTCCGGAAATATCCCTTTGTTTCTGCCGGCCCGGCATTGAAAGCACCAATCGTCATTAAGCCGTGTACACGGACGTTCGGATATTCCTTCACTACCTTAAGGAAGTCGATGACTTCATCCGTCTCCAAGCCCGCTTTCGCTTCGTCTCTGGCAACATTGACCTGTACCAAGGTGTTCCACTTGATCCGCCGCTTGTCCCCTTCCTCATGGAGTTTTTCCAGAAGAGAGATGCGATCCAGCGAGTGGATCAAGACGATGCTGTCATCAAGATACTTTACCTTATTCGACTGCAGCCGACCGATAATATGCCACGCACATTCTCCGGGAAGCAAAACATGTTTGTCCTGCCATTCCTGAACTTTGTTTTCGCCAAATGCCCGGATTCCTGCTTCATAAGCCTCAATGACCCGGTCAGCCGAGACTGTCTTGGAGACAGCCAGAATTGCCACATCCTCCGGTTTTCGTCCGGATCTTTCAGCTGCGGCGGCTACTCTTTGTTTTACTTCCTCAATGTTTTTTGCAATGCTCATATCCGTCTCCCACCAGCTGTCTGGCATTACCAATTGTATATGTTCTACATTTTCCTTGATTTCCCTGCTTTTTATGCATAAAAACCAGGGAAATATAATATTTCTTTTAAAGAATTAGGATTAATTAGGACTAAAGTACTACGTTTTTATTTTCTCACAAACATTCCCTCGATATCTTTTCGCGGATTAACGACAACTTGGGTTCCCAACGGTAACCCTTCGACGCTGGTCAATGTTGCGTTACTATCCAATACAACCACACTGCGATACCGGATCACACCATCCAGAAGGATATAAACGCCTTTTTCTTCCCCGGTACCCCAAACAGCACTGGTTGGTACGACTAACCCTTTGCTGGATGATTCGAAGCTCCAAATGATCTCCATTACCCGCTGTGCCGTACTTGTGGATATATATTCAGAAAAACGGATAACAGCACCTTTCGGTTCGCTGGAAACCCGCATCACTGTTGCGGTATACTCCTCGTCGTTGATTTTAACTTCGATAAAATCCCCTTTCGCCATGTGATCTTGTTCACCAAGGTAAAGGAACGCCCAACTCGGCAATAAATTATTGACCATTTTCCCAATCGGTGCATTCAGGTATACCGTATCGGTGTTCTCTTGGTTGGCATTGCTTCCACCCTTCGTCTGAGAGTTCTCAGCAGACTGCCCGTTACTTTCCACCTGTGCCACAATACCGCCGAGCTCGAGATTCATCAGATTCTCAGGCGTCACTACCTGTTCCAAACCATCATAGCTAGAAAAAAACAATCCGGAAATGGGAGCGCTGACCGCGTTACCTGAAGATATTGGATCATGCCCTACCCCGGAAGGTACTACGGTTGCTACCGTCTCCCCCCGTTTATATCGCTTGCCGTCTCCCACTGATAAGACAGAACCTTCCACAGGTGATGTCAGTATGACTTCGGTATTAGCAAAAACTGCTTTGATATTTTTCTCATGTGTGACCTCGCCTTCATGAATGCTGGTATAAGTTAGCTTACCAGTTATCCAATTAGACCGGTAATCCCATAAGATCAAGCAAGCCAAAAATATGACAATAAGAATGAAAATATAATTAATCCTTCGTTTTAGCGGTTTTGACATAGATGTATCCTTTTAACTTATAGTTTTTTCTTTTAACTTATAGTTTTTTTGCCTGATTAAGCTATTTCTTCGCAATAAATGCCGCCATCCGGCCTGTGATTCCCTCTCGTCGATAGGAGAAAAAATCCTCTGAGTGACACGATGTACAGAGATAGGCTGTTGTGATATTTTCGGGACGGATACCTTCTTGTGTCAGCAGAATCCTATTGGCGGCAGCAAGATCGAGGGTGTATGTACCCTGTCCGTACTCGGTGAGGACTGTTGGTAGGCTGGATCGGTCATTAATCTCTTCTTTTAACAGCGACACGACATTCTCCCCAACGGTATAACAACAGGGCCCAATACACGGGCCGATTGCTACAAGACACGTGTCAGGGTCTCCTCCTGCCTTCTTTATCGATGTCAGCATTTCGCGGGCGATATGATGAACCGTCCCCCGCCATCCGGCGTGTGCAAGCCCAATTATCCCAGAATTCGGTTCAAAAAAATATAATGGAACGCAATCCGCAAAAAAGCACATCAACGCCGTATTGTCGCAAGTGAGCATCCCATCGCAGCCTGGCAGCGCCGTCTCCATCGTGCTCATCCCAAGTCCTTTAGAGGCTTCGTTAATAAATCGCACCTGCGTACCATGGACTTGTTCCGCTGCCACACAGTCTTCCAGCGAATATCCAAATCCAGAAAGAAATCGTTTTCGATTACCCAGAACATCACCGGGATTATCCCCAACATGAAATGCAAGATTCAAGGAGGCGTAGGGCGGTTTGCTCAGACCCCCGATCCGAGTAGAAAATACCGCTGTGACTCCCTGTTCTTCCCATTCAGGTATTGTCAGGAAATTCTGCTCCGGTGAAACAGTCCGTTGCCATTGCATAATAATCTTCCAATTCCCTATATCGAAATTATGAATACGATAGTTTAATAATTCTACACGTTGTGGCTATGTCCCTGCATTAATAGGCAATATTGATAAGATCTTTGCCGTCTACCAGAATAACATCGACGCCAATTTTTAGTACTTTATCCCAAGGTATAAGGACATCTCCGCCGCGTCCGCCGCTGAAAAATCCTTTTCCTTTATAACCTGTCATAATGACAATACCCTTCACAAGCCCTTTTTCCAGGTCAAGATCAAGATCGATAACCGGTCCCAGACGACGTCCATCTTCAATATTAACAATATCCAGCACACGCAGCTCGGAAACCTTCATAATAGAGCCCCTCCTCTACTTACTATCATATGAGGAGGGGCTTAAATCATGTTATTGGTTGATCTGCAAACTTTCTTTTTTCTGTAAAGCTTCTTGGTTGCCTCAAACGTGTTTGCGCATATACTTTAAGGCAGCCTTTTCCAAACGGGATACCTGGGCTTGAGAAATACCGATTTCCTCAGCAACTTCCATCTGGGTTTTCCCCTGAAAAAACCGGAGCGAAATAATTTTCTTTTCACGCTCGCCCAGCTTGCCCATTCCTTCCCGGATGGCTATCGACTCTAACCAAAGTCTGTCCGATTGTTTATCGTCACCAATTTGGTCCATCACAAAGATGGGATCACCGCCGTCATGATAAATCGGTTCGAACAGCGATACAGGTTCCTGAATAGCGTCTAACGCAAAAATGACATCTTCATGAGATATTTCCAGTTTCTGTGCAATCTCATTGATCGTTGGTTCCCGTGCGCATTCCGAAGCAAGTTTATCCCTGATCTGCAACGCTTTATATGCGATATCCCTCAAAGAACGACTTACCCGGATTGGGTTATTGTCTCTTAAATAGCGCCTTATTTCCCCGATGATCATCGGCACAGCATACGTCGAAAATTTGACATTTTGGCCAAGGTCAAAATTATCGATCGCTTTCATTAGCCCGATACAGCCGACCTGAAACAGGTCGTCAACATGTTCTCCTCTGTTACTGAAGCGCTGAATGACACTCAAGACTAACCGGAGATTCCCTCGGACCAATTGTTCGCGGGCTGATTTATCACCAGCCTGGTATTTCACGAACAGCTCTTTCATCTTGGCCCCACTCAAGACGGGCAGTTTGGATGTATTGACCCCGCAGATCTCGACCTTGTTTAAGACCATGAAAATACCCTCCAGCCGTGGTTAAGTCCCGGATATTCTCTGGAGAGTATTCCCTAAGTGCGCCTAAGTTATTCCAAAAACTTACTCTAAACGGACGAATTCCTTTCTCAGCCTGCGTATGATTCTTTTTTCCAGTCGCGATATGTATGATTGGGAGATACCCAGCCGGTCTGCAACTTCTTTCTGAGTCTTTTCTTCAATGCCCCCCATGCCGAACCGCATTTCCATAATAAGTTTTTCCCGATCAGTCAGACTGCCCATCGCTTGATTGAGTAACTGTTTATCGACCTCCTCTTCAATCGGACGGGAAATGATATCGTTATCTGTTCCTAACACATCGGACAATAGCAGTTCGTTACCGTCCCAATCGATATTTAAGGGTTCGTCAAACGAAACTTCTGTCCGGATCTTATTATTTCGCCTTAAATACATCAGGATCTCATTTTCTATACAGCGAGAAGCATACGTAGCGAGTTTGATTTTCTTGGCGGGATCAAACGTATTAACAGCTTTGATTAACCCGATGGTTCCAATAGAAACGAGGTCTTCAATACCAATTCCGGTATTTTCAAACTTTCGGGAAATATAGACTACCAGTCTCAAGTTACGCTCAATGAGAGTATCTTTTACCGATTGGTCCCCTTGTTCCAGTCTGCTGATCAGATTTTCTTCCTCTTCCAGACGCAGCGGCGGAGGCAGGGCTTCGCTGCTTCCAACATAATATATCTCTTTAATTCGGCCCCATCTTAACCTAATTCGATTGATCAGGGATACCCATTGTCTCTTTATTCGTGAACAAAATGCTTTCAACTGCGCCACTATGCGATCTCCTCCCTACCGTTCGTCTTTTGAATATTTTCCGGATGCAGAAGCGCTTGGTACTTTCCTTCCGTATTTAAACGCTGCTGTACTAATGCTGCCGTCATTGACTGTTCCCAGCACGTATCATGTTGGGTTATTTTCACGGTTCCCAGGCGTATTCCCGGCAGCCAAACCTGACCGTTTATCCCCTTCGCGGCGATAAATACCATCTTGCGGATCACGCTTTCATCACTGTTCCAAATAAAGGGCCATGGGTTTGCTTCATTCCGCCAAGGCAGGTTCAGGAACTGCTGGATTTCTTCAGGCAGTATCTCACTCACAGCCTTTTCTTCCAGAATCATCACCGGCGTATTCGTTAATGGATCCCGAAGTTCATTCCCGGTATCGAGCAGCGCTTTGATGGTGAGTTTTTTGCCGTTTTCCATCATCAATTCCACATCATACAGGACGTTATCCAAATACAGATTTCGCTTTGTAAGCTTCTCCCAGACTCGGTATCCACCGACCAGGAGTATGGCTATGACCGGCAATATCCAGATATCGCAGAGTAAAAGCCCTGTAGTGCTGCCGGTTATACCGATCCAGCCAGCCAGAAGATAATAGATCCCCCCGCTGACGGCAGCTAAAAGACTAAAATAGAGGAGTCCTTTGGCCAGCTCATATATGCTCTTGGTTCTGAATGCCACAGCGACCATCAATATGGGGATCATTATCCTGGATATGGCGATCACTGCGTTCATCTCATAGAGAATAAATACAACCGGCAGTTCGCCGATGAGCACCGCACCAAAAACACTCAGCTTGTAAACTTTTTTTCGAAGCAGATAAGCCGTAAAGTACAACAAAAAAGCATCCATAGCGCCATTGAGGAACAGAATGACATCCAGGTAGTACATACCCGAAGATCCTTTCAGCACAAGCGGTAAAGTGATTCTATTACCACATTATACCCTTGTACCAAGAGAAATCCTGTCGCTTTAAGTGGGCTTGGGATGCGATATTATTGGCTAATGATAGATAGATTTTGGGGATATTGGGCGATAATGACGGAGGCGTCACCTGATCCTTATTTTCTCAGGATGGGAATAGATATTAAACCTGTCTTTTCGGGCAAATCCGATCGTGGCCAGGTTTAATTCCTCAGCGAGTTCAACTGCAAGATCTGTCGGTGCTGCTTTGGAAACAATCAGGGAAATATTCGCTCTGGCAGCCTTGATTACAATTTCCGAGGTAATTCTACCGCTGAAAACAAGATATTTCTCCTTTACATCGACAGACCTTAAAAATGCAGCTCCTATCAATTTATCAATCGTATTGTGCCGTCCGATATCTTCAAACATCAGAACCAACGGCTCATTCTCTATGTTTATGTCACTGAGGGCGGCGTTATGAACTCCCCCGGTACAGCGAAAGACATCTGATCTTTCTTCTAATAGGGTGATGGCTCTCAGTATGTGCTCGCTCCTGAATTGAACATCCGAGGGGACAGCCCTCACTTGTTTGGCGTCACTGATAAAATAAAGTCCTGCTCTTCCCTTGCCGCAGCAGCTGGCGATATTCCGACGCAAAAAACCGCTTGGCAGTGCCGCCGTCTCATCAAGAACAAAGTTTAAAAATCCTTCATCCTCTTGTAGTTCGATGGCGTGAATATCGGAAAGGTTCTGGACAATCCCTTCACTTAGAAGGAATCCAACACCCAGCTCGGCAAGATGATCCGGTGAACATACAATCGTGAGGATCTCCTTGTGATTGATGAATATAGTTAGAGGGAATTCACGGACGATGTCATCCTTCTCTGTAGCAGCAGCATCTTTATATACAACAATCGGTCTTTTTACCGTTAACTTGTCCAAATAGTTACCCCCTGTTTCCCGTCACTTCTTTATTGTAATATCTTAACCTTTCCTAATCAATTATGCAAAGCATAACAGATAGTCAATATTTCCTGCTGAATGTGCTCATACTACCACTATAAAAAGGAGGCGCTGACAATGCATACCATGTGGAAGGGTTCTGTCAGTTTCGGACTCGTCAATATTCCCATCAAAATGTTTGCCGCGACAGAAGAGAAAGATATTCGGTTCCGCTATTTACACAAAGAATGCAATACCCCTCTGAAATATAAAAAAGTGTGTCCAACCTGCAATAAAGAGGTCAAAGAAGAAGACATCGTCAGAGGGTACGAGTATGAAATCGGGCACTTCATTATTATCGACGAAAAGGATCTGCTAGCCTTAAAAGCCGAAGCAGAAGAGAAATCCATCGAGATTCTTGATTTTATCAATCTGGCGGAAATCGATCCTATTTATTACGATAAGTCTTACTATCTGGCACCGCAGGAGACAGGAGGTAAGGCCTATAATCTGTTGCGTCAGGCTATGAACAACACGGGAAAAATCGCCTTGGCCAAAATGACGATCCGCAACAAACAAACCCTCTGTGCCCTGCGCGTCTATCGGAAAGTTCTTGTCCTGGAAACCATATTTTATCCGGATGAGATCCGGCCGGTCAGCGAGATTCCGGGTATTGCAGAAACTGCGGGGATAAATGAAAAGGAACTGGATATTGCTACTCAGTTGATCGCCAATCTCACGGCTGCTTTTGAACCTGACAAATACAAGGATGACTATCGGGAAGCGCTGCGGGATCTGATCAACAAAAAGATTGAGGGAAAAGAAATCGAAGTCGCTCCGGAAGCGCCGCATCGCAACGTCATTGACCTGATGGAAGCTCTCCAGGCCAGTTTGAAAGAAAGCAAAAAGAAACCAACTAAACGCAAAGCCAAAGCAGCCGAAACCGAGACACCGGATCTCCCGCCGGAAGACAATGTTAAAGAATCGCCATCAGCAACGGTAAGAAAAGCAAAATCAACCGCCAGTTAACCGGGAGGCAGATATGGAACTGCTCGAAGTTATGGAACCGGTGCTTTCCCCCAACATTGCCAAAGGTGACGAATGGCTCCACCAAATCAAATGGGACGGGATCCGGGGTATCACCTATATTGAAAACGGCAATGCGCATATCTATACCAAAAGCGGGCGCGAACGAAGCGCTTTCTATCCGGAGCTGAGCGGGATTACCCGGCAACTCAACGGTCACCAAGCAGTAGTTGACGGTGAATTGGTTGTTTTTGACCCGCATAACAAGCCTGCCTTTAATCTGATTATGAAAAGAGAACACCTGCGAAATTCGACGCGGCTGGAGCATTACCTCAAGTACTATCCGGTACGGTATATCCTTTTTGATTTGTTGTACTTGGACGGCAAAGACCTGCGTCGATACCCCCTGCAGGAACGCAAGCAGAATCTTGTACGCTATTTATCCGTTTCGCCTGAGGTTGGTATTACCGATGATTTTAATGATGGGCACGCTCTGTTTGAGTTAATGAAATCTAAAAATTTCGAAGGGATTGTCTCCAAGAAAAAGAACAGCCTGTATGTTTCGGGCAAGAAACATACGGATTGGTTCAAAACGAAGATTAACAAGAAGATTCTCGCTGTGATTGGCGGATTGTCATTAAAGGATCACTTTCCAAATTCACTCCTTCTCGGTTATTACCAGGAAAATCGTCTGATCTATATTGGCAGTGCAAGCATCGGGCTAACCCAAAACGATTTGCAGTTGCTGAAAAAAACCGCTGTAGATTTAGCACAGGATCAAACTCCTTTCAGCAATTTAATTGCACGCAAAGACGCGATATGGTTTCGTCCAATCTTAACGTGCTGGGTCAGTTTCCTGGAATGGACGGAAACCGGGGGTCTCAGGCATCCTAAAATAATCGGCTTCAGTGATTTATCGCCGACCGCAGCCCAAGGAAAGGAATATATCCTGGAATGAACCTCGATGTTGACGGAAAAAAAGTTCCCATCACGAATCCGGAAAAGCTTTTATGGCCCAATCTAGGCATTCGTAAGATAGATTACCTGAGAATCCTTTTAGAATTAGGGCCTTATCTCTTACCCTATACCCAGGATCGATTACTCACAGCAATTCGCTACCCTAACGGGTATCAGGGAAAATCTTTTTTTCAAAAAAATATCCCAGCGCATTCCCCTTCATGGATCCCGACTCATCTCTGGCATGACAATCAGTATATTATTATTCGGGATAACGCGGTTCTGGCCTGGCTGGGAAATCAGGCGGCATTAGAATTTCATATTCCCTTTAATTCATACACACAGGCGGATTTTCCGAGTTCCCTGGTGTTTGATTTAGATCCTTCGGAAGGCCAGACCTTTGACGATGTAACGGAAGTGGCTCTGATTATTTTTAATGACCTGAACACATTAAATATTAACAGTTTTGTAAAAACATCAGGCGCCAGCGGCTTACAGCTCTATATCCCAGTCGGCGGAAAATATGATTATAATACCGCCAGGAAAATCAATGAATTCTTCGCCCATTATTTTGGACAGAAATATCCCGAGAAAATCACTATCGAGCGCAGCGTCGGTAAACGAGGGCGAAAGCTGTATTTTGATTACCTGCAGATGTGGCAAGGTAAGACCATCATCTGCCCTTACTCACCTCGCGCAACAGAATATGCGTCCGTCGCTGCCCCGCTGGAATGGAATGAACTAAAAAAGGGCATTCACCCCAAAGATATCACCCTATTGAATATTGGCACCAGGCTGAAATCAAAAGGAGATCTCTTCGCGCCACTGCTTAACGGGGGAAAAAATACGGATCTGGATTTTATCCTGAAGCATTTATCATAGTGCCTTGTAAACTCTAATTCCTGTACATCCTTGCGGCAGATTTCATGTAATACTGCGTTGTCTTGCAGCTCCTTGCCCTCCATGGCATCGCTGCATTCGTCCATCCGTGGACATTAATCGGCATACGCTCGGTATGCCTTGCCTCCGACGGCCAAGGATGGCCTAGTGTCGCGATGCCATGGATGGCAAGGAGCGACCGCCTTGTCTTACAAGAAATCTGCTCACAATTATATTACAGTTTTAGAGTTTACAAGGCACTAGATTGATGAAAAACACCACGCTGGTGCATTTTTTATTTTTTTTGAATCAGACTAAATAAGATAAATACCAGGAGGCAATACGATGACCGAAACACTATTAGAAAAAACAGAAGGGCGGATCAGTTATCATGATTCCGTCGAAGAAATGATGAAACGCATACGGGAAGATGGGATGTCCAATGTTTTCGACCGTTATGCCGCACAGGAAAAGATCCGCTGTAAATTCTGCTTGGAAGGATTGAGCTGTCAGCTGTGTACCAACGGGCCCTGCCGCATCAGTGAAAAGACCGGACTGGACAAAGGGGCGTGTGGCATCGGCGGCGATGCCATGGCTATCCGCAATGTTCTTCTGCGCAATATCATGGGTGCAGGCACATACAGCCACCATGCCTACGAAGCCTTCCGGACACTCAGAGCTACCGGCCAAGGTAAAACGCCGTTCCAGCTGACCGATGTCGACAAGTTAAAATGGCTGTGCGGTCTTGTCGGCATTAACGTCAATCAAGATCAGAATCAATTGGCAATCCAGTTGGCCGATTTTCTCGAAGCTGAAATGGGCAGAGATCCGGATAACCCCAGCGTGATGGTGGAGGTCTTCGCTCCGAAAAAAAGGAAACAGGTATGGAAAGACCTCGGCATCTATCCGACCGGTGTAAACCATGAAGAGCAAAACGCGGTTGCCAGCTGTCTGACCAATGTTGACGGAGACTATGTCTCTTTATCCAAAAAAGCCCTTCGCTTGGGTCTTTCCACCATTTACACGGCACAGATCGGACTGGAAATGACCCAAGACATATTATTTGGCACGCCACAACCCCATGAAGTCAATGTTGACTTAGGTATTATGGATCCGGACTATGTCAATATTGTCTTTAACGGCCACCAACCCTGGGCCGGTGTCGCTACGATCCTAAAAGCGCGTACTCCGGAAGTGCAGCAGCGGGCAAAAGACGCCGGTGCCAAAGGACTTCGGATTGTCGGCTCGATTGAGACCGGGCAGGAACTGCTGCAGCGGTTTGTTATTGATGATGTGTTTGTTGGTCTTATGGGGAACTGGCTGTCAATTGAACCTCTGTTGGCGACAGGTACGGTTGATGTCCTGGCTATGGAGGAGAATTGTTCCCCTCCTGCCATCGATCAGTATGCCGAAAAGTACCAGATCACCCTGGTCGGCGTCAGTACAATCATCAATCTTCCCGGCCTCAATCATCTGATACCGTATTACCCGGCGGAAGTCAGTTCGATGGCTGATCAGCTTATCGATTTGGCCATCATCAACTTTACAAAGAGGAAGAACAACATAACTCCCCACGTACCGGCCAAGATCCAGAAGGCGATTGCCGGCTTTTCGACTGAAGCGGTGCTGGCTGCCCTGGGAAATAAACTCGACCCGCTGGTAGACGTGATTGCATCCGGCAAAATCAGAGGCGTCGTTGCTTTAGTTAATTGTTCCAGTCTGCGCAATGGTCCCCAGGATTGGAATACGGTCAATGTCGCCAAAGAACTAATTAAGCGGGATATCCTGGTCGTCAGTGCCGGCTGCGGCAACCATGCGCTTGAGGTTGCGGGCCTTTGCAGTATCGAAGCCCAGAATATCGCCGGCGAAGGGCTGAAGGAAATCTGTCAAGCTCTAAAAATACCCCCGGTTTTGAGCTTTGGCACCTGTACGGATACCGGTCGGATTTCTATGCTGGTGACTGCACTTGCCGATCACCTTGATGTAGATGTACCGCAGCTACCGATTGCCGTCACCGCCCCGGAATGGATGGAACAAAAAGCCACCATCGATGCGGTTTTTGCTTTGGCCTACGGTACGTACACCCATCTTTCCCCAACCCCGTTCATCACCGGCGCGCCAAAGCTGGTCAAACTGCTTACTGAGGATGTTGAGACACTGACCGGAGGAAAAATTGCCTTAGGGGATGATCCTGTTCAAGTCGCTGTCGATATCGAAAACCATATTATCTGCAAGCGCCAAGCTTTAGGATTACAATAGCACCGCGTATAACGCCTCAAAATATCCCAGTATACCTTTCTTCAAATGCGATGCAAATTATTCGTATTTGGGGCTTGTCCGTCTGCACAATACACTTTTGGCGCTTGTGCCCTCCATGGCATGCCGCTCCTACACCCTCCATGGTGTCCGCGGCATTAGGCCATCCGTGGCCGTCACAGCCGCACTCCGCCTTCATGCTCGGCTTGGCGCTGGAAATGTGCCACCCATACCTACTATTGGGTCATTTAGTCTGAGTAATGGTTCGAAGAATGCTTTTAGCAGGTTTTTAAGACAAGGGGAAAGTTTAAGTTATCCCATATTAAAAGAAAGGGCTGCTGTCTACGAAACCTGATTCGTGACAACAGCCCTTTCTATAGAAACTGATGATACTTATAGAAACAATCCAGATACTAATAACTATACAGGCAATAAAGAGAGTTATAGAGTTTTACAGAGACTGACACTAATTTATTACTGCTTTCTATTCGTAGGAAGACGTTTTAAACGTGATTTCCGGGTATTTGTCCTTCAGACGGTCAAGATAGTACTCGTCTTCGAGCAAAACGACCAGCTGGTCATCCAAGTCCTTAACACACAGGTTGCGCAACCCTCTGAGGTTTGCTGTATCCACCGGCTTATCGCTTTTGACCCAGCGGGCCATATGGTGAAGGAGATGATGCAACTGAACACGTGTACCGTATTCATTTTGCAAACGATATTCAAGAACTTCAAATTGAAGTTTACCGACTACGCCGACAATCATTTCTTCTGGACCATCCATAAATGTCCTGAAAACCTGTACAGTACCTTCTTCCGTCAGTTGTTTTAGTCCTTTCTGAAACTGTTTGTATTTGGAAAAATCAAGGTTGATGATTTTTGCAAAATACTCGGGTGAAAACTGCGGCAGCTTCTCGAATTCAAAGTCCGCAGATTCCGTTAGCGTATCCCCGATCCGAAATATTCCGGGGTCAAACAATCCAACAACATCGCCGGGGTAGGCTTCTTCAAGGATATCACGATCCTGGGCTAAAAATTGCTGCGGCTGGGGCAATTTTATTTTTTTCCCGCTGCGGACATGATTGGCCGCCATACCGCGTTCGAACCTCCCGGAGCAAACCCGCATAAAGGCGATACGATCACGATGAGCCGGATTCATGTTGGCCTGGATCTTGAAAATGAATCCGGAGAAGTTCGGGTCTGTGGGTTCGATCAGGCCAGCCGTACTTTTTTGCGGCCGCGGCGCCGGCGCCATATCCAAAAATTGCTCCAGAAAAGTCTGAACTCCCACACTGCTTAACGCACTGCCAAAGAATACCGGTGACAGCATGCCCTGTTGAATCATTTCATCATCAAAGGCATCACCGGCAATATCCAGAAGTTCCATATCTTCACATAGTTTATCGTACAATGCCGGCTCAAGACATTCTTTTAGCGCCGGGTCTTCCAGTCGTCGCTCGTCGGCATAGATCAGCTGCCGTTCACCGTGACGATAGAGTTCCAGACAGTTCTGCCTGCGGTCATAAATCGCACTGAAATCTTTGCCCATCCCCACCGGCCAGTTCAACGGGACAGTATTGATCCCCAATACATCCTCGATTTCCTGGAGAACATCCAACGGATCCTTGCCAAATCGATCAAGCTTATTGATGAACGTAAAGATAGGGATTCCACGCATACGGCATACTTTAAATAATTTGATGGTCTGGGCTTCTACTCCCTTGACTAAATCGATCAACATGACGGCACTATCGGCAGCCATCAGGGTTCGGTAGGTGTCCTCACTGAAGTCTTCGTGCCCCGGTGTATCCAAGATGTTGATATGAATGCCGTTATAGGTAAACTGCATCGCACTCGAGGTTACGGAAATCCCACGTTCCTTTTCTATTTGCATCCAATCGGAAGTTGCGTACTTGCTAGCTTTCCGCCCTTTGACCGTTCCGGCCAAACGAATTGCGCCGCCAAAAAGAAGAAGTTTTTCCGTTAATGTCGTCTTCCCGGCATCCGGGTGGGATATGATGGCGAATGTTCTTCTGGGTTTAACCTTATTATCTATTGTCGTGTTTTCCATTAAATTCCTCAGGTTTCTCAAAATGTACCCATCCGGGCCATTCACTATAATATCATAAACTTTTTATTTTTAACACCCGCATCGCATTCAGCACCGCAATCAGTGCAACGCCCACATCCGCGAATACAGCTTCCCAGAGGGTAGCCATACCCAATGCGCCAAGGGCTAAAACGACAATTTTGATTCCCAAGGCAAATAGGATATTCTGCCAGACGATGTGACGTGTCTTGCGCGCGATTTGGATCCCTTCCAGTAACTTTGACGGTTCGTCTGTCATCAGGACGATATCGGCCGCTTCGATTGCCGCATCCGAGCCTAATGCTCCCATAGCAATGCCGATATCCGCCCTGGCCAGTACCGGCGCATCATTGATCCCATCCCCGATGAAAATCAGTTTACTGTTCTTTTCCTTTTCTTCCTCAAGCTTTTCTAATATCGCTACCTTTTGATCGGGAAGCAGCTCCGCATAAACGTGATCAAATGCCAGCTGTTCCCCTATTTCCTCACTAACCGCGCGGTTATCACCGGTCAGCATGATAATATTTTTTATACCGGCTTGACGTAAGCCGTTAATTGTATTGGGAACATCTTTTTTTAGGATGTCCGTTATTAATATATGGCCGGCATATCGGTTTTCGATAGCGATGTAAACAAGCGTACCCAGTGCAGAAGCCCTTTCAAAAGAAATCCCCTTGTTCTCCAGGAGTCGGACATTGCCGGCCAGAATCCGCTGTCCTTTATAGAAAGTCTCTACACCCTGTCCGGGAATTTCCGTGTAGTTTTCCACATTATCTGTGTTTATCTTCTGCCCAAATTCTTTCAGAATGGAAACAGCAATGGGATGTCCGGAATAACTTTCTGCCGCCGCTGCCCATTCCAGGATATTTTCCTTAGTATACCCGTTTGCCGGTACGATCTCGGCAACTTTAAATACGCCTTCCGTCAGAGTACCAGTTTTATCAAAAACAACGGTTCGCACTTGGTTTAGAGCTTCAAGGTAATTGCTGCCCTTAATGAGGATGCCGTGGCGCGAGGCGCCGCCGATCCCCCCAAAAAAGCTCAGGGGAATGGATAGAACCAAGGCACAGGGACAGGATACCACCAGGAAGATAAGCGCCCGGTTGAGCCACTCACTGAAGGTTGCCCCCGGCAAAAGAAGCGGAGGGAGGCACGCTAAAAGAACAGCACCTAAAACAACTGCCGGGGTATAGTAATGGGCAAATTTTGTGATGAAATTTTCCGTCGGTGCTTTTTTGACGGATGCATTCTCCACAAGCTCAAGGATGCGGGCGACCGTACTCTGACCAAATTCTTTAGTGACTCTGACCCGCAGCAGCCCGTTGATATTGATAAATCCCGCCAGAATATCACTGCCTTCTTCTACTTCTCGCGGCGCAAACTCACCTGTCAGCGCCGAGGTATCGACAACGGACCGACCATCAAGAACAATACCATCTAAAGGCACTTTTTCTCCGGGTTTGATCAGAATCATTTGGCCGACTAGCACATCTTCCGGTGCTGTTTTTCTCTCCAGCAAGCCATCAATGAGGTTGGCATAATCCGGTCGTATATCCATCAGAGTCGCTATCGATCGTCTGGACCGTTCAACGGCGCTGTCCTGAAAAAACTCACCGATCCGGTAAAATAGCATAACAGTAACCGCTTCCGGATATTGCCGGAGCGCAAAAGCGCCGATGGTGGCAATAACCATCAAAAAATTCTCGTCAAACAACTGTCCCCGCATCATGTTGCGGAGCGCATGATACACCACTTCCCCTCCAATCAGCAAGTAACTAACGAGAAACAAGGTGAATTCAACGGTTGGCGTTAGTTCAGCCACATAGGGAACAACAAACAGAACAACACCGACCAGTGCGGACCAGAAAAGAGGACTGCGCAACTGATTGTTAAAATCAACCCAGCGTATACTTTGCTTTTCTGTTTGTTGTTTTGGTCTTTTATTTGTAAGCTCAACGACGTGAACACCACTCTCAATCCGTTGAATGATATAGGTGATTTGTTTAATGATATCCGCTTTATTTTCACGTTTTCCTAATTCTGGATCTAATTCGATGAAGAATTTTTTACTGACGAAATCTAAATTCGCCGCATTAATTCCCTTCAAGCGTTGGACGGCTTTTTCTATCTTTGCCGCACATTGGGCACAACACAGGCCTTCGAGCATCAGTGTGGTTTCAACCGTTTTTGCAGACATACTCTTTTCTCCTTATCATGATGTCTTTTCTATCAGCTTTTAACCGTTAGTCTTTAAAGCGCACGGCCTCAACCTTCCTTAACATGGATCATTCCCTGATTGAAAATCCCCTGAATATGCTCGTCGTCAAGGGCGTAAAAGACGATTTTTCCTTCTTTCCGATTTCGTACAAGCCGGCATTGTTTGAGTATACGCAATTGATGGGATATCGCGGACTGCGTCATATTCAGCAAAAAGGCCAGATCACACACACACATTTCCGCTTCCGAGAGCGCCCAAAGGATCTTGATGCGGGTCGTATCCCCAAATACTTTAAACAGTTCAGCCAGATCATATAGATTTTCTTCTGCAGGCATAACGTCTTTGACCTTTTTGACAATGGCATCATGAATAACTAAACAGTCACATTTCATAAATTCGCTTTTATCTGTCATTAGCTCTTTCAACTCTTTTCTGCACCAACTTTCATCTTCATGTCATATCCGTTAGTACTTGATTTCTGCATTAATTTGTAATACGTGTTTAACACTTGAATACTTGAATAATCATTCAATTATTTAAGTATAGTTTATGCTTCTTCTTCGCCCATAGTCAAGATTAAAAATATTCTTTAATGCCTTCAAGACATATAACTCATCATTCGTAGCCGGTAAATATTGATTTGAGTTTTTTAAAGCCATGGGTAAACGCAAAATACAGATGCCCTGACACGGAGTAAACCAGCATTAATGATAACACATAGTGCGATAAACGAACGGGGTTAAGACCGCCTGCCGCTTTAGCTGTCCCCTCAAATTTTTTTGAATAAAGCGCCAGCCCTGTTATGATCTGTATCGGAATCACCAATGCAAAATTCGTGATGAGCAGTTTCTGCCCGGGGTTATATTTGGGATACGTCACTTTTTTATTGCTTAGAAAGAATTCATATTTTAAGAATCCTGGAAACGACAGCCATGTTTTGCGATTGGGAATAATCTCCCTGTAGTTCTTATCCTTAAACCCGTAGACAATCCGTGCGAGAAATGAAAAGATCAGTGCGTATTGTGAGACAGCATGGACTTTTTTTGCGGAATCCATCGTATGAAAGACGTTGAAACGGGACGGGTTATGGATATAAAAACCGCTTAAAATTGACGTGATAACAGCTGGGGCATAGATCCAATGGAGAATAATTGCCGTTCGTGTATGCCGTTGTTTTGCTTTCATCACTGCAGCCTCATTTCTTTGAGAGGCGAACCGGGGGTTATGATATGTGTTGAGCAAGAAGAACAGATATCAAAAGCCCTGATGACACGGCCAATCTCAATGGGCTGAGCTTCATCCGCTATGGACGTACCAATCAGCGCTTCCTCAACCGGCCCTTTTTGTCCAGTATCATCCTGAGGTGAAAAATTCCATGCCGACGGTGTAATGATTTCATAATGAGCAATCCTGCCCTTCTTTATTTTCAGCCAATGTCCCAGTGGTCCGCGCATGGCCCCGGTAAGGCCAACACTCTCTGCTTCCATCGGCATTTTAAACGACGAAAAAGTCGGCTCACCCGGCCTGATCTCAGCCAGCCAGGTTTCCATAACTCTGCCGGTTATTTCTGCTTCCAAAGATCGGGCCCTAATTCGGTCCATGGTAGATATTCCGTTACGGTAATCCCCGCGAATCCAAAGTCGGACCAATGGTCCGCCTTCCATAGGTATTCCAAAATAGCGCGGTGCTTTGACCCAAGAATAAGCGTCCTTTTTGTCAACGTCAGCCACGGTTATACCGGATCCAGGCTCTGGGGCAGCGGGATTATCACTATACCAGGATCGACTGATGTGTTCTGTGATATTGGAAAGATTCACGTCCTTGAGCTCTCCGTTGAGAACGGCACCACCAGGTAAATATCTCTCTCCTGTGTTTCCGGCCAACGGAAAGAGCCCGAACTCCAACATATTCAGCTTCCGTTTGCCAATATTAAAATAATCGGGGTAATAATCAGCCAGAATATGGGTATCATCCTGCATCGTCGTTCGAATAAATTCGTTGATCTTCTTTAGTTTCGAATTAAAGTGCACAATCACATCCGCGGTCGGCGCCACACTACAGCCGCCGGCTAAAATACTATGGGGGAAAGGCGTCTTGCCGCCAATTAAAGCAATCATTTCCGTAGCCAACCGGCTTATTTCAATAGCTTGAAACATATTTTTCACCAGATTATCGTTTACGTTTTTAGGAAAACGTTTATCAACGGCATAGCCAGTATCAAGAGGGGATAACTGCGGGCCTTGGATATAATCTGTCAGTACAAAGAGATAAAAATGCCGAATATGATTCTGCAATATATCCGCGCCAACAATGAGATTGCGCATCAAATGACCGTTATACGGCACCTGGATACCCGCAGCGTTTTCCAGAGCATATGCCGCCGCAAGAGCATGCACGGATGAACAGATCCCGCAGATCCTTTCGGTAATGTAGCCGGCATCGCGCGGATCCTTTCCTTCAAGAATTCTTTCAAAACCGCGATAGAAAATCCCTCTGCACTGGGAATCAACAACTGTCTTGTTTTCGATAGTCACTTCTACGGCACTGCTATTATTCAGACGGCTTAGCGTACCAATTAATATTTTCTTCATGCTGGTTTCCTTAACAAATGTATTTTATGGTTTCACAGTTTTTGGCGTATCGGCATAATTGGTTATGATTCTGGATGCCAATTATTTTTTCCCCTTTTTGTGTTTTCCTAGGCGCATTGCCTTTATCGCGCGTAGAAGCGCTTTTGTTTTTTTCCTCCTCGGGAAATCATCGCGTATCGTCTGCGCCAGCCGCCCCGTCAGAACACTGCCCGCCAGATGTGATCCGATGCCAATGGCGGTAGCAGCCCCAGTGAATATTCCAAAACGGTTGGCTGTCAATTTAATACCAGGCAGTTTAACATCGGGCGAGTGCTCAAAAAAAGGTACGTCCCCGTCGATGAATTCAGGGCTGGTGCACCCGATACACGGTGTGTTGGCTTTAACCGGCCAATTGACATGTTCCCCATTCCACTGGCGGTCAGGACAGTCGGCATAGGTCGATGGTCCTTTACAGCCGATTTCGTACATACACCATGGTTCTCCGTGCGTCTTGGCAAACAAGCTGTTATCAAAATAACTGCGACGCTGGCAGCGATCATGTACTGTGTTGCCAAAAAAGAGTTTAGGACGTTGATAATTGTCCAATGCAGGAACCTCGCCCTTGACTAAATAAGCCAGCGTTCCAACCATCCACTCCGGGTTGATAGGACAGCCGGGAACGTTGATAACTTGTCTGTCCAGTACTGCCTGCAGCGATACGGATTGTGAAAGATTTGGTGCCGCAGCATAGATACCGCCAAAAGCAGCGCACGTTCCGGCAGCAACCACATAGCGCGCATTGACACTTAATTCCCGTACTGCATCCAAGGCCGTCCACGGCTTGCCTTGACGATACCCGATAATGGAATAGCGGCCCTCTGAAGCCAACGGAATACTGCCTTCGACGATAAGAATATACTGACCCTTACACGACCTTTGCGTCTCCTCTAGAATCGCCATACTGCTGTTACCTTCAGATCCCCCCCCGAGATAATCATAACGAAGATCGATCATGTCGGAAATAAAACTCTGATAGGTTGGATCAAGTGTATTCAGCAGGGAAAGCATATCGCCGGCACAGGTATTAGTCCCTAACCAAATAACGGGCGGTTTCTTATGCCTGCCAGCTGATAAGGTTTGGGTTACAGCATTGATATTATTCTTGTGAAGATATGTTATATGATTATTGGTATTTTTATTGCCGTGACAGATACGATCATTGTCCATCACTGTCGCTTACCTCACCCATTTAGTTTGGAAGCTTTTTTGGCATGAACCCTCATCAGTTAAAGGGTTAAAATCAGTGTTCGATATTAATCTAAATCTATTATTTCCTGCCACCTTCGTACTATACCAAAGGATTTTTTTAGTCTATACGACGTGCTTAACGCATAGATATTTATGATTGGCATTGTATATCGCCATGGAAGGATGATAGGCAATGAAACTAAAAAGAAAGATTCTGCCCCTGCATCGTAAGCGTATTCTATTTATTTTGACCTTTATTCTTCTGACTGCAACTCTCGTGGTCCGAGATATTTATCTGAAACCGGAAGTGACCACGAGCCAACTTTTTGATCAGCCAAATCCGGATACCCCCGCCTATGAGGCTGTCATGAAAAGAGATATCCTTTGCCTGATGCTTGCTTATCCCAGTTATATCACCGGTATTGAAAAAACAGACAATAATCAGGTTTATCTTGTCATGAAGTCCGGCCGAAAAATTTTATACGATGATGAAAAGGAAAAAAACACCTGGCAAATATCCGATAACCCGGATCTACAAGATATGATGCAACAAATCTATCCATTGGGCAATATAAGCACGTTGATGCTCAGTCACAATAATCCCGGCTGTCTAAGGGTCTATCCACTGCTTAAAGAAGTATATGGTGTCAACAAAAAAACGATACTGGCCAATTTGGTTAAGGTCAGTATCGGTTATAAATATGTGGAATTTAACCAAAATAACAACGCCTCGATGGCCTTAGCATCCGTTATGAAAGAACTTCTTCCGCTTTCCCGGCAAAGCAACAAGATCTATGCTGCTTCTTTTCCCTGCAGCGGCGCCTATAATTATCGTTTGATTGGCGGTACAGGTCGTTTAAGTTCCCATGCATACGGTATAGCCATTGATCTCAATAATAATAAATACGATTATTGGCGATGGTCAACGCGCGAAGAAGGCCAAAAGAGACTGGATGCCTATCCCCAGGAAATACCCCAAATTTTTGAAAAATACGGGTTTATCTGGGGCGGCAAATGGGGAAATTTCGATATCATGCACTATGAATACCGCCCGGAAATCATTTTAAAAGCACGGTATTTTTCTGAAGATCCTATTTCAGGTATTCCATGGTATGCCGGTTTGCAGAATGACAAAGAAGCATGGCAGTATATTTGGCAGATCGAGAATAGTCTCAAATAACCATTCAATCGTCAAATACATCATTCGGGGATGACATTGGGATCTTTATCATATAATAATAGTGTCTCTAACAACCATCGTAGTTTATACAGTAATGATCATCATGGATTTAAAAGGCTTGTCCGATGAATCCTCCGGCTATAGCTGCGGTGAGTAATGTAATCAGCTGGGCAATCAGACTTTCCCAGCGTTTGGCTGGTTTGCCTTCAATTTGCCGAATCCTTTCTTCATGGTCGGTAATCTCGCTGTCATGTTTTTCCATCAAAGAGGTAAGCCGGATAATCGCCTCCTGAACATCTTTGATCTCAAGCTCGCAACGATCCGTCTTTCCTCTTTCATTGCTCAGGTAATTCTCCAGCGCCTTGTGGCGTTCATCGCATAATTCCTGCAAAACCATCTTTTTCTCCATGGTCCTGCTCCCTTCATGATATCTGTATGCATTAATAGATTCACTATATCTTATAAAAATTGAATAGTTATGTTCCCATATACTGGTATATTGTGTTATATTTTAGGAAGTAATGCGACCCAAGGACATAATCGTTTCAGCTTACCTTGAAATGGCAGGAGGCAGCAGCGCTTGAATAAAAAAGAATTGGGACTCATAGGCGAGGACCTGGCGACGAAACACCTGGAACAAAAAGGTTTAACCGTCGTGAAACGTAATTATCGCTGCCCCAAGGGCGAGATGGATATCATTGCCCGCGAGGGAAAAATACTTATTTTTGTCGAAGTCAGACTGCGGACCTCCACTGTCCGGGGATATGCAGAGGAAAGTATCGGCCTGTGGAAAAAACAGCGTTTACGGAGTATTGCCACTTACTTTTTGCTCGAACAGGGCTATGAAACATGGCCGGAAATCCGCTTTGACATCGTGGCGATCAACGTGATCGAAGGCAAACCGACGATCAATTGGCTTCAAGGGGCTTTATAGAGCAACAAGAATCCATAAAAACCAATACCAGAGGAAAAATGCCTTAAATAGATTACAAAACAGACAATTAATTTCCATATATTGTCTGTTTGTGTTATATTTTAGTAAGGGCCATCTTCAATGGTAGGCTTTTTATTCAGCTAGAATAGGTGGTGTCTCATGTTTGCATCTATTAACGGGATGGCTGTTGATAGCTTCACGTCGCGCCCTGTTCAGGTCGAGGTGGATATCAGCAACGGCTTGCCCGGCCTGGAAATTGTCGGTTTAGCAGCGACGGCAGTTAAGGAAGCCCGTGACCGCGTGCGCTCGGCGCTGAAAAATTCCGGCTATCCATTTCCATTGCAGCGCATCACAGTCAATCTGGCACCCGCTGATCTAAGAAAAGAAGGATCCGGACTGGATCTGCCGATCGCGTTAGGGATACTTGCGGCAATGAATGAACTTGATACGTCGGCTCTGGAGAAGTTTGTTTTTGCCGGTGAGCTGTCCCTGGAAGGGCAGCTTCGGCCTATCCCTGGTGTATTATCCATAGCCCTTCATTTAAGAAATACGCCGTTTTCCTTGGTTATTCCCCCGGCAAATCTCTCAGAAGCCCGGCTTGTGGATGATTTGATCAGTGAAAGTGCGGTCAGTCTTGCCGAACTCGTCCAAATCTTAAAAAAAGAGCAGTCTTTCAGCGTTTCTCCCGCAAACGTCATTTCTCCGCCCACCGAAACAGTTCACGCGGATTGGTCCGATATCCGGGGACAAGCCCAAACGAAACGCGGTCTGGAAATTGCTGCTGCCGGCGGCCATAATTTAATCATGGTCGGTCCGCCGGGTTCCGGGAAGACCTTGCTGGCCAGAGCGTTTGCCGGTATCCTGCCGCCATTGACTCGTGAAGAGAGCCTGGATGTCACACAACTCTACAGCTTAGCCGGAATCCTCCATGAAGCAGGCAGCCTCGTCACTGTCCGTCCGTTCCGTAATCCACATCATACGGTAACGGTTGCCGGCATGATTGGCGGTGGTCAAAAAATTAAAGCCGGTGAGCTGAGCTTAGCCAATCATGGCGTTCTCTTTTTGGATGAAATGCCCGAATTTTCACGAAGTGTTTTGGAAGCCCTTCGCCAGCCGTTAGAAGACAGAAAATTAACGCTGATTCGGCTGCGTGAACGGATCGAATTCCCGACGCGGGTCAGTCTCATCGCGGCGATGAATCCCTGTCCGTGCGGAAACTTCGGTGATAACGGTCGGGAATGTTCCTGTACTCCCCAGCAAGTCCATTTATACCGCAGCCGTGTTTCGGGTCCTCTGCTCGATCGCTTTGATCTTCAGCTGGAGGTTCCCCGGCTGAGCTATGATGAATTGAAAAACGGAGAGAGTCCGGAAACATCAGACAGCGTCAGACATAGAGTCATAAAGGCCAGAGAAATCCAGTGGCAGCGCTTTAGCTGCTGCCGAACTAATGCGGAAATGACCGGGAGAGAAACCCAAGCGTTTTGTGAATTGGACCCCGCCGGCGAATCACTCTTCAAGAAAATATTTGATAAAAGCCTATTCAGTGCACGAGCTCACGACCGTATCCTCCGTGTGGCCAGAACTATTGCCGATATGGCTGGATCAGAGATTATCCGTGTGGAACACCTCGCTGAATCGCTCCAGTTCCGGGCGTTGGATAAATTGAATTAGGAAAGCCGGGGATTATACCCCGGCCTTATATATGCTCATAAATACATCGTACTTATTCAATGCTACATCTAATAATTGACTAGCAACAACCATTTTATGATCTGTTAGTATCTTGTTCTTTTCATATAACGTGTACATATTTAACCGCAGCTCTTCTATTTGATTTAATAATTCCTCAAGCTCAGACATACACAATCCCACCTTTTGATTAATAGGAATGTTATCGCAGAATAAGCAAAGCATTACCAAAAGAAGCATAGAGGAACATACAACGTTGTTTACGGACAATGTACAGTCTCTATTAAATTATTGACACCTTTCATTTTATTGGTAACTATAGCATTGAGATTCCCATGTTTAAAGCCGTCTAATCGATAGAATCTTCCTGAAAATTCCATTTACATCCCAGCGTATCATCAACGGAGCAGATATCTTCATTTTATACCTTCATACAAGCATATAACACCACCACCGTTTGAATATTGGAAATATACTAAATATTCTACATAATACACTATTTTCCTGCCAAGGAATATTAAGTAATGCTAAATTTTTTTTTTTATAAACATTTCTTTCCATCTATATTTAATGGGAAACTCAATTCCAACAAAATTATAGAAGTTATATCACATTCTATTTTCAGGTACATACACGAACAAACTCCTTCATTCCATAATATGGATTATCCAATGAATAAGGAGTGATGATATGCATCATCAGGTTCGTCACGGGGATAATTTGTCCAAAATAGCACGCCGTTATGGCGTAACCGTTATCTATATAATCAGACTCAACCCACATCTAAAAAAACGCAGACATCGAATCAATGTTGGCGAAAGAATCAAAATCCGTTAGAAAAAATGTGTTCCCGTAACTTGTCATTAACTGCCGCGAGATGTTAATTTATTGGCAAATTATTCTAAATCCGGAAAAATAGCGAACAGCCGCACGTTGCATCGGCTGTTCGTCTCTTGTAATCAGGTCAACTGGAATCATTTTCTATTTTAAGGTATAATGAATCAGAACCGTGACGTACATTTATTTAAGTAAAGGTAATCGTGCAAAGGAATTTGATCTTATGATGATGGAAATGGATCGAATACTGATTGAGCTCATCATCCTTACCGGGATCATCCATATCGTTGATACACTGGCCTACTCCGTACGGCTGAATTCGGTTAAGAGCGGCCAGGTCGTTTTATCATTTTCTCTGTTTAATATGGTTGTGCTCGTTTCCCGAACAGCCAATACGTTCCAAGGGCCATTAATCGGCAAAATCGTCGGTTACGGACTGACGCATAATATCGACCCTGCAGGGGATCTCCGTTTTGTTATCTTCGCCGCAACCGGCGGTACTCTTTTGGGAATCCTGTTGATACCTACTTTTTTAAAGGTATTTCAAGCCGCGGTCAAACGGTTGGAAGAAGCAGGATCGGTTCCCTCCCTGGTCATCGAAGCTTTGCAGGTCAATAATATCAAGCGGATTGTGAAGAGCACGGTGAGACCCTCTCGAAGTATGCTGCAAAAATTAAGGTACAGAGAAATCCCCAAACGATTCTTACTGATCAATATCATCGTCACCGGGATTTATACCATTGGTGTCATTGCAGCCCAGTATTCAGCGGTTTTCGTTCCTGCAGAAGACCAATTAGCGGCAGCCGCTGCATCTGGAATGGTCAATGGAATAGCCGCTATCCTTCTGACCTTTTTTATTGACCCCAAATCTGCCATCGTTACCGACGAGGCACTGCGGGGCAAACGGCCTTATGGTGATGTCAAAGCACTGGTTATCCTGCTTATCACCACGAAGCTGCTCGGGACACTGCTTGGTCAAGTGTTGTTCCTTCCTGCCGCCCACATGATTGCCTTGTTTTTTTAATAAGCAAATAACCATAAATCGACCGGTATTCTTTACCCGGTAACCTTTACTATCATCTCTTTGATCGGTGAAAAACTCTGCCGATGGATTTGACATGGACCAAAACGTTCAATCATCGCAAGATGCTGCGCGGTGCCATACCCTTTATGCCGGTCAAAGCAGTATTCGGGATAGATCCGATGCATGTCATCCATAAGCGCATCCCGGGTCACTTTGGCAAGGATAGACGCAGCCGCGATGCTGGCACTCAGACCATCTCCGCCAATTACCGCTCTTTGGCCTAATGTGATATTTAATGTGTCTCTACCGTCAATAATTATGTAGTCCGGGGTGTGCTGCAAGGCATCCAAAGCCCGGGTCATGGCAAGTTTCGTTGCATTTAAAATATTGATTAAATCGATTTCGCTTGCGGTTGCACTGCCAATGGCATAAGCAACAGCTTGATCTTTTATTTTTTCCGCTAATTCTTTCCGCTTCTTTTCAGATAACTTCTTAGAGTCATTGAGTCCCGGCAGATCAAATTCAACGGGCAGGATGCAGGCAGCAGCCACGACCGGTCCTGCTAATGGACCGCGCCCGGCTTCATCGATACCGGCTATACTGCGATGACCTTCTCTCCAAAGCCCTCTCTCAATCTCCAGAAGCCTCCCCATTCTCTCGGCTTCGTCCATGATAGTATCTCCTCAATTTAAATGATAAATCGTGTCATCAATAGTATCTTCTGTTTGAGGAATATGATCTTGTTCTCAGTCCATCGTCACTTTGGCAATCTTACCGCTGCGGAATTCACGCAGAAATATCTGAGCGGCCTTGAAGGTATCGATGCGTCCGCCGCTGATCAGACAGCCTCTTTTTCGGCCAATCAGCTCAAGTCCGAAACCAGATTCTGATTCATTCTCATCGCTTCTCTCCGCTTCCGTCATTTCCTCTGCCGTCAGCTTATAAAAGCCTGCCAGATCCTGCGGGTAATTGGCCTTCAGCCATTTTAGCAACCATAAAGCCAGCTCTTCCTGATCAAATACTTCGTCCCGTACGGCACCGGTGACCGCAAGCTTTCGTCCGACTTCGGGGTCATCAAACTTAGGCCAGAGCATTCCCGGCGTGTCCAGAAGTTCCACTTTATCATGGATTCGTACCCACTGATTGCCTCGGGTAACACCCGGTTTATTTCCCGTCTTGGCCTGAGAGCCGCCTGTCAATTGATTGATCAGGGTTGATTTGCCAATGTTCGGTATACCGACAACCATCACTCGGATCGGTCGTTCCCGCACGCCTCTGGCAGCCAAACGCTCTCTTTTTTCCGTCATCAGTTTTTCCAATAACGGGACAATATTTTTTATACCTATACTCGTTGTTGAACTGATCGCTAAAACCGGGCCATCCTTTTTTAACATTGTAACCCATTGTTCAGTCCGGACTTTATCGGCCAAATCCGATTTATTCAGAAGAAGCAGACGTTGTTTCGTCCCCAAGAGCTGGTTTAAAAGTGGATTTCTGCTGCTTAAGGGCAGTCGGGCATCAGCCAGCTCCAGAATGATATCGACCCACTTCAATTGTTCTTCGAGTTTTCTTTTGGCCCGGGTCATATGACCGGGATACCATTGTATGTTCATAATACTCCTTCATGGATCAGGCGTTAAAAAAGAGCTGAATTTCTCCAGCTCTTTCTCTTTTTTCTTTTTTAGCGGCGCTCTCTAATGCGAGCTGATTTACCGTAGCGATCACGCAGGTAGTAGAGTTTAGCTCTGCGGACAATCCCTCTGCGTACTACCTCAATCCTGTCAATACGCGGGGAATGCAGGGGGAACGTTCTTTCAACACCAACGCCGTTGGAAACACGGCGTACAGTGAATGTTTCCCTTAAGCCATCGCCCTTTCTTTTGATCACGAGACCTTCAAAGACCTGAATACGCTCACGCGTACCCTCGATAATACGTACGTGTACTTTGACCGTATCGCCGGGGCGGAAAGTAGGAATGTTATCTTTAAGCTGTTGCTCTTCAATTATTCTAATATAATCCATTAAAAATACCCCCTTCCTTGCCTAGATGTTCGTAACTCCTTCAACTAAGCCAGAGGACCATCCGTTTTCATACTGTACTATATTACCATAGACCGGAAATTTGCGCAATATCATAAGTGATTAATCATGCTGAAATAATCGGTCATTACGGCGAAATTTATCGTCATGTTACTATTTACTGAACGTCGATTTTATATTCCTTGAGTTTCCGATAAAGGGTTGATTTACTAACCCCAAGCAGTGACGCTGCTTTAGGAATGTTATTATTGGTATCGGAAAGTGCTTCTTCTATATGAACCTTTTCCAAATCCCGCAGGTCAAAAACGCGCTGGTTGATCGCAGCGTTTTCCTTCTTTGGGGTCAATAAATTGTTCGGTAGATGATCGATCGTGATCTCCTTGCCATTGGCAATATTGACAGCGTAGATGATTGTATTTTCTAATTGGCGGACATTCCCCGGCCAGCTGAACAGATCAAGTATTTTTTGTGTCTCCGGATGAATTTTCGAGGCCTTGATCCCCGTTTTCTGACAGTAATTCTGGACAAAATAGTTACTGAGAAGCGCGATATCACTCCCCCGCTCTCTTAGCGGCGGGATGTCGATAGACAACACGGAAAGCCTGTAATAGAGGTCTGCCCGGAAAAGATTCTTTTCCACCAGTTCCCAAAGGTTTTGATTTGTGGCGGCAATGACTCTAAAATTGACCTTTTTATGAGTCTGCCCCCCGATGCGCATAACCTGTTTATCCTGAAGGACCCTCAGCAAAACAGCTTGCAGTTCATAAGGCATGTCCCCGATTTCATCTAAAAATAATGTACCGCCGTTGGCCAGTTCGATTTTCCCGGGGCGTCCGTTGCGGTCTGCCCCCGTAAAGCTGCCGCCTTCATACCCAAATAGTTCACTTTCGATGAGCTCACGCGGCAAAGCGGCACAATTGACAGCCATAAAAGGCCCTTTGGGCCGGTTGTTGTTATGGATGGCCTGAGCGTAGAGTTCTTTGCCTGTTCCGCTTTCACCGATAAGCAGAATATTTTCGGATGACCCAGCAAAAACCTGACCAAGTTTAACTGCCTTTTTAAATGCCGGACTTTGCCCAATAAGATTATCAAATGAAAACCTGGCCGCATTTCCAGCGCGGACCGCAGCTTGTACGTTGACTTTTTCCAAGAGATTTAAACGTAAAACAGCCCCTTTGACCTGACTGGTATCCTGTTTAACAATAGGATGGATATGGATTAAATAGGATTTCCCCTCATCGCCTGCATGAACGATTTCTTCGAGTTCCATGTTATAGCCCGCTCGAACCGAGGCCATAAGCGGAGAATTTTTACTCAAGAAGTTTTTAAAGTTTAGTGTTTTTAGCTCTGCAATTTGGTTGTTTGCTTGCGAATTGATCTTGAGGATGGCAGCACCTTCTTCATTCAGATTAATTATATTCCCGAATTCATCAATGGTGATGATCCCCTCATCAATCACTGCCAACGTATTCTTCAATAAGTTATTAACATCTTCCAGTTCATTATAACTTTCTTCGAGTTGAATGCGGTTTTCTATGGCTGCTGCCATTGCTGTTACTAAGGCAAAGGTATTATAACAGATGATTTGAAAATTCGGATCCCAGGGAGGATGAATAAGCGGCTGAGCCAGGGAAATTACAGCATCAACCTCACCGTTTCGATCCAGAATCGGCACTGAGGTAACCACAAAATCTTCAAGATATTTGCTGTAGTGCTCGGGTCCCATGAGCTGGACCGGCCTTTTCAGTCTTCTGCAAAGAATATGGGCAGTGGTACCGGCAACATTCTCGTCAAACACTTTGCCTAGGAATTTACGTTCTTCTATAGTATAGTTATCGTTCAGACGATACAGCGGGATGCCATTTTTGTCATCTAAGGTTAGCCGATAAGCAAGGTCCGAGGGAACCTCGAAATGGTCAAACATTGATTTGATGAATTCAATGAGCAGCCGGTTTTCCTCTTGGCTTTCTTCGACGGTATGGGCAGAGAGTTGTTTTCCCAGTTTCAAATTTTCAGGATCGATACCTGCTTTTCGGCTTCTTATCCAAGAATCAGCAACCTCGGGGCTCAAATAAGGAGATTCCCTGGGGTCAACTAACTTATTGTCAAGAAAATCCTGTTTACATTGAACAATTCCTTCCCAACGTTTCCTTGTCATCTGCCTGTAATTGTCAACGTGAAATATGCCGGAAGTCATAGAATCTTCCTCTCTGTTTACATGATAAACAATTGGCCATTAATTTTTCTTTATTCGATTCTAAATAATAATTGTAATAGTAATCGTAATAGTGATTTTTGTAGTAATTGTAATACGTTATTATTTTTAGATTACCTTCATTATAATATTTTAACATAAACTCAAATTTCGTACTATAAAAGACAGACACCAAATTCATTACTTTTCTTGCTCCACATTCATACTCTGGGTTGGATAGGGTGGCATATGTAAAACAGCTGCTATAGAATATGTGACTTCTATAGCAGCTATTTTTTGTTCCTAAATAAATAGCGAATAGTTATTCAGGATATAGACTTGATTATTTTGGAGCAAAGAGCACCATTTTGGGTTGCCCGTTAATCTTTTTGGCCAGCTCCTCTACCGGACCATACTCCATGACAAGCGACTGACAGTGTTTAACGCACGTCGGCTTCTTTCCTTTAGCGACACGATCAGCGCAGAGATCACATTGATCCGTTGGGATGGGAATGAATTCATACTGCCATTTTTCTTCGCTGATCTGCCAGGGGCCGATTTCAGCCAGTTTGATCCCCCATTGATCAACAGGAAGTTTATGCTCCATCTGACAGGCTACTTCACAGCTGTGGCAGCCGGTGCAATATTGATAGTTAATTAGCAAACCATTCTGTGCCATTGTGTTTCCCTCCTCTATTCGGCTTTGTATACTTTGCATATTAAGGATTTACTATTGGAACCAAATCCGCTGCGGCCGAATTTCGCCGGAACGAGTTGATTGACATTTGCTTCGAAGACATCATAGAGTTTTTCCGGGTCTCTTTCCGGGTACCACCAGGCATGGTCGCAGTTAACCACGCGCGGGTCAATACCGACGGAAAGCTTGGCTCTCATTTTTACTTTACCGAGACGGTTTTCGATCCAGCACCAGTCGCCTTCTTTGATCCCATTGGCGGCAGCTGTCTTTGGGTGCATTTCCACGAGGGGATCCGGCCGCAAAGATCTCAGTCTGGAAATCTGACGGTGCTCGGAATGGAAGTAGGACCAATGGCGGGCACCGGTTGTCAGCACATACGGGAACTCTTGCATCAATTCCGGACTGCTAAGCGGACCTTCCTCCGGTTCTTCAAAGAACGGCAGCGGTTCCAAACCCCACTCGTCAAACAGCGTTGAATAGAGCTCAATGCGACCGGTAGGGGTGTTGAAGCCCGGGATTCCATCAAAACGCTGCTTGCCATTTTCATATTTATGGTACTCATATTCCGGATAAACCCAGTTTTGTTCCCGGGTTTCTTCAAATGACATGCCGATTTCTTTCATCGTATGGCTGAAGAATTCGGTCAGTGTGTCTCCCGGCCAAGCTTCCGGATTGAAGCGCTTACCAAGTTCATAGGTGATCTGCATGTCGGATTTACATTCACCAACAGGCTCCATCGCTTTATTAATGGTCTGGACATAGTAGTAAATGCTGCGGATACCGTCTCTCTCAGGGAAAGTCGCAACCGGAAGAACGATATCGGCACACGCCATGATCGTCGGTGTCATGAATACATCCAGTACAACGTTGATATCAGCATTTAAGAAACCTTTGAGCATTTTTGTTTCAGGCTGCATACCGGTACAAGCAATAGGATTCGTTGACAGCATGAAATTTCCTTTGATCGGATAGGGCTTACCCGTCAGCATCGCATCGACCGTCATATCGGTCTGGGACAGAACAACGCCGCCGTACTCATACATCGGATATTCTTTGCCGCCGATACGTTTTTCACACACGTCAAGCGGCAGCATTTCCTTTGGATCGGGTGGGTTCCAGGTTTGAATGTTAAACGGTTGGTGCGTCGGTATCATACCGCCGGGGATATCGATGTTGCCGGTGATGCACCACAGTGACGCTACGGAAAGTGATCCCGGGATTGCTTCCTTGGTCATATCCAACGCAAGACCCCATTGAACGGAAACGGGTTTCTGTGCCATCATTCGGGCAGCACGGCGGATTTTTTCTTCAGGGACCCAGGTGATTCGGGCCGCTTTTTCAACCGGATATTCAGCGACGCGTTTCGAATATTCTTCAAAGCCATAGCACCAGTTCTCTACAAAGTCCTTGTCATATATACCTTCTTTAATAATCGTGTCTGCCATCGCCATGGCGAGGGCAGCATCTGTGCCTGGACGGAGCTGCAGCCAGAGATCGGCTTTGGATGCAAGCCATGTTAGACGCGGATCGACAACGACAAGTTTGGAACCTCTCTTCATACAGTCGATGATCCAGTGTCCCATATTGCCATCGGCATTGGATACCAGCGGATTATTTCCCCAAATAAATATAACCGCAGGCGGCTGCCAGCCGGGATGATCATAACGATCTATAAAGTATTGGGAACAGTCCGGAACCGTATAAGTCCCCATCATCGTGTTGGAGGCAGCAATTCTCGGTACATAGCAGGATGCGCCGCTGAGATAATAAGCATAGTTCGGGCTGCCGAAAGAATAGCAGATGCGAACAAGGTATGGCGCGGTGCCGCGGCCTGTTCCGCAGCTGAAAACGACGGATTCAGGGCCGTATTCTCCTTTTATTTTATTGAATTCTGTTTCGATGATGTCATAAGCTTCATCCCAGCTGATGCGCTGCCATTTGTTCTTGCCGCGATCTGCTTTGTCACGTTTCATCGGATAGAGCAGGCGGTCCGGATGGTATTCCACCTCGGGCAGGGCCAGACAGCGGATACACAGACGTCCATTATAGAACGGATTTTCCTCGTCTCCTTCAACTTTGACCAGTCGACCGTTCTTATCGGTATATACCAGAACGCCGCAGCCGTCATGACACCCGGGCGCAGCCCAAGCAGCAGTACGGGTAACGGTCATACCGTCTTCTTTCCATCGCCAGGGTTTATCCCCTCCGGTAAATTTTACATCACTTTCTCTGAAGAAGTCTGGGCGAACAAATTCTTCTTCCTGGGCATTTTTTTTGATATCTTCCGCCATTATTTTTTCTCCTTTCAAAAAGTACTTAAGAATAGTAAGTTTTGTCCTATATGAGCCCATAGATCATGGTTTGACGTCTATTGATATTGCAAAAAGTGTGCCACTCATTTGCCATGATAAAAAAATCACGAATTAACTTACTTTTAGCGTGTTTGTGAAAAAAAGAAAATATAGGTCGGATTGCCAGACGGTTCCCTTTTACGACCACACGTATTATTTTAGAACCGTCTGTATCTCTCCGAATTAGATGAATCTACTGAACCAGTATTTCTCGAAACCGATTTTTGCGAGATAAGCTGCCCGGGTTGCCTTCCATAGGGTGATTGACGGGCTAGGTGTTTTATAATAATCAACCGATGAATAGCGGGCTCGACCGAACCCGGTAATCATAATTCAGGTGCCTTTCCCTTTATAGTAATGCGTTTGCTTTTCCCCTTTGGACAAAAGACTAATATTCCTGGCGACAATATCCGCTTGATAATGCGCGTACACACCGGCTTTGGGAGCATAGGCGCCAATGACGGGAAGTCTTACCGCGGCTGCGTCACCGATGGCATAAACGGCAGGATAGTCTGTCTCTAACGTATCTGGGTCTACTCTCACAAAGCCGCTCTTATCCGCCATTTCTGATTTACGTATGACCTCGGGTGTCCAGTGAGGAGCAATCCCCAGCAAGAGGTCGGCGGGTATTCGTGTATCATGGTCCAGGATCAACGCTTTTTCCTCAACCCGAAGCACTTTTGCTTCTGTAATCAATTCGATACCTCTATCCGCAAGCATTTTTCGCACACTTTGTCCAACCTGAGGTTTAGCTAAAGGCTCCGGAGAAATGTCCGGTGTAACCAACGTGAGTTTGATTTTATGCCGGATTCCTTTTTTTTGAAAGAACTGATCTAACAAAAACATGCTTTCATATGGAGCCGGTGGGCATTTATAGGGTAGGCTGGATATGAAAAAAACAATTTGCCCCGACGGAAAATTGTTTAGTCTTTCATAAATATTCATAACACCGTTTAAATCATACGCATTGAGAGCATATTGCTCAAATCCGGGAACAGACTCTGGATGATACTCCACTCCCAAAGCAATAATCAGATAGTCATAGGCCAAGTCGCCCTGATCGGAGGAAACCTGCTTTTTTAGCAAATCGATACGCTTGACTTCCTGCTTTAAAATATGGATATTCTTTTTTTCCAGGCGCACTAATTTACGTATGACATCTTCCGGCTTGCGCTGACCGGTCATCAACAGCGGATAAGACGCAGCAAAGCGATGATCATCTTCTCGGTCAACGACCGTTACCTGCATATCATTGCCCGCGGCTTTCTTTAAGATATTGGATGCGACAATACCGCCGATTCCTCCGCCTAGGATTAACGTGTTTTTCATCAAGATCACCCCAGACTATTGTCTCCCATAGAAAACACTTTATTCCCGGCAATCATACAATTTACATTTTTCAGTGCCCTCTCAGCCTATCCAAAATGATCGCAGCGGCTGAACGCACGGAAAGATGGTTATATTCTCCGTATCCGTATACGGGCTGCAAAATAAAGTCGGCCTTTTCCATTTCTTCTTGGATCATCCCCCAACCAGTACCAAACAGGACCACAAAAACATCATCCGTATTTTCCAACCGGCTTCGCAAATCAGTATAGGCGATGGTGTTGGGATATAGTCTGGCATCCGTAGCTGCCGTAAATACACGTTTCCCGGGGTTATCGTTCTTGATGGCGGTGATAACTTCTTCGCGTGTCGAGGCCAGCCGGACCCGTTCAAAAGCCTCATAGCGGTTAGGGTTATACTCGGCACCGTATCCCTCCCGCCAAAAGCCCATGATCCTTTTTGCCAGATCTTGTTGAGCCTGACCAGGATGGACGACATAATAGGCATTAACACCGTATGTGATTGCCGCTCGGGCTATGTCGTGAATGTCCAGATTCGTGATCGACGTCGCGATTTGCTCCATGTTTTTATTGTAGACCGGTGCATGAATAAGGGCTACATAAAGTTCTCCCATTATGTCCTCCGTTTTTAAGAGCAATTTTCTATATACTTTTCGGGTTAGCTGCGTCATATATAGATTATTCTGAAATGGTTCTTTTGCGTCGTTTTCTGGGGATTGGTTTTAGATGTTCCCAGCGTGAACGGTAAGCAAAGATTTCGGGATGCGCGCTTGCCAGTTCTTCCATTAGTTCGTAATCACCTGGCTGGAATGCGATTTGAGGGATCAGGTCGCTTCTTCTTATGAAAGTCCGCTTCAGAGACTCCTTACGGCGCCAGGCTTCGATTTTGGCATGATGACCGGACTGTAAGACTTCCGGTACCTTCATCCCCTCAAATTCAGGCGGTCGTGTGTACTGAGGATACTCCAGCAGGACTTGGGCGTGAGAATCATTTTCGTGGGAATCGACCCGGCCCAGAACACCAGGCAAAAGTCTGGCTACACTGTCAATAATAACCATAGCCGCAAGTTCCCCGCCGGTCAGAACGTAATCACCGATAGAGATCTCTTCATCGGCTAAAGTCCTGATCCGCTCGTCAAAACCTTCATAATGGCCGCAGATAAAGACGAGTTCATCAAATTGCGTCAGGTTCACGGCATCCTGTTGTTTAAATATTTTCCCCTGAGGCGATAACAGAATGGTGCGTCGGCTTCGTCCAATGCCTTTTAAGCTCCTGACAGCTTTGAAGATCGGTTCCGGTTTCAGTACCATACCGGCACCACCGCCATAGGGGACATCATCAACATTTTTATGTTTGCTTTCGGCAAAATTCCGGAAGTTGATAAGCTCAACTTCAAGCAGCCCAGCTTTCTGCGCCCGGTTCAAAATGCTTTCTTTGAGAGGCGCAAACATTTCCGGAAAAATTGTCAGTATGGTCACCTTCATACTTTTATAGCCTCGCTTTTTATCTAGCACCAAACAGTTGAACATCCAAAAAGACTATCAGAATCAGAAACTGTAAAACACAGAGCACACAGTGCTCAATCTTCCAGCAAACCCGGCGGCAGTATGACGTCCATCCGTTTTTCGGCAACATCGACCCTTTTGACAACGGACTTTAAGGCTGGGATGCAAATTTCTCGTTTACCGTCCTTAACCAGATAAACATCGTTGGCACCCGTTTCGATCACACTGGTTAATGTGCCTAATAATACGTCGTTTTCATATACCTGCATGCCCTCGAGCTCAAAATAATACCAGCGGTCTTGCAGCGGCGGTACTTCAGAACGGTCAACCCGGACCTCAAATCCGCGATACTTTTCGACATCTTCCGGTGTTGATATCCCATCCAAGGTTATATAAACGATTTGTTTCGGGTCGATCCTTACTTCCCTCACGGAGAATTCGATTTCCTTTTGCCCTTGAACTAAAAATACGGTTTTTAGAGTTTTAAACCTATCGACATTATCCGTTATTGGGTAAACCTTTATTTGTCCCTTAATCCCATGCGGTTTAAGGACCTCTCCGATAATTACACGATCAATTTCCAACGAAATCAAACGCCCCTCATACACGTATTTTCATGGTGCCATACTACATATAGTCAAAAAGGGCCTGAGCCCTTTCCAACTTACTGGTCAATATCAACAATTACCCTACGTCCATCCTTAACTGCCGCAGCTTTGACAATGGTCCTTATGGCATTAGCGATTTTACCCTGTTTGCCGATAACCTTGCCCATATCTTCCGGTGCAACGATCAATTGTAGGTGAACCGTTTTCTCTGTTGCGTTCTGAATAACAACGACGTCATTCGGTTTATCAACCAGAGCTTTGGCTAATACTTCGATTACTTCTTTCACAGGAGTCACCTCCATGCTTACTTGGATTTATGAAACTTTTCCATAATCCCGGTTTGACTGAGCAAAGATTTCGCAGTGTCAGAAGGTTGGGCTCCTTTTGTAAGCCATTCCAGAGCTCTGATCTCGTCTATCTTAATTTCATGAGGATTTTTAGTGGGATCATAATAACCGATCTCCTCAATCGCTCTGCCATCACGTCGGGATGCTGAGTCACATACCACCAGACGGTAGAAAGGATTCTTTTTTGCACCCATGCGGCGCAGACGAATCGTTGTTGCCATACTTTCACCTCCTCTAAAGGAATATTGCTTATTATTCAAAGAAATATCTTAATAGAACATTTCTTAAAATCATGTTTTAAACGGGAACGGCAGCTTCGGGAAGGCCTTTTTACTATGTCCGCCCTTCTTGCCTTTCTTGCCCTTCTTTGTTCCGCCTTTGCTGGCTCCACCCATTCCAGGCATACCGGAAAGCTGTTTCATCATCTTCTTGGTCTGTTCGTATTGTTTAAGAAGTCTGCCGACATCGACGACGGTTGTCCCACTGCCTTTGGCAATTCTCTTTTTGCGGGAATCTTTGATCAGATGGGGCTTTCTTCTCTCCTCCAACGTCATTGAAAAAATGATTGCCTCCGATTTATAGAATTCCTTCTCATCGATGTTCACACCTTTGAGCTGTTTCCCAATACCAGGCAGCATTTCAAGCACCGAGGACAAGGGGCCCATCGAGCGCAGCTGTTGGAGCTGATCCAGATAATCATCCAGCGTCAGTTCCTGCTTACGGATCTTTTCTTCCATTTCCTTGGCTTTTTTTTCATCAAAATTTTGTTGGGCTTTTTCAATCAAGGTCAGGACGTCGCCCATACCCAGAATCCGCGATGCGATCCTCTCCGGGTAAAAGACTTCCAGCGCATCGATTTTTTCACCAATTCCGGCATATTTGATTGGACAGCCAGTAACGGCTTTGACCGAGAGCGCTGCCCCGCCGCGCGTATCGCCATCAAGCTTGGAAAGAATGACGCCGCTTAACCCCAGTTGGTTATGAAATGCTTCAGCGGCATTAACCGCATCTTGTCCGGTCATAGCATCAACGACGAGCAGTATTTCATGCGGCTCCACTTTTGATTTTATATTGGAGAGCTCATCCATTAATTCTTCGTTAATATGCAAGCGGCCTGCCGTATCCAAGATGACGACATCGTTGCCGTTTTTTCGAGCATATGCTAAGCTTTCGCCGGCAATCCTCACCGGTGATTCCTGTCCCATCTGAAATACCGGAACATTGATTTGTTCACCAAGAACTTCCAATTGTTTGATTGCAGCAGGACGATAGATATCGCAGGCAACAAGCAACGGGTGTTTCCCTTGTTTTTTCAGCATATTAGCAAGTTTAGCACCATGCGTCGTTTTCCCAGCTCCTTGTAAGCCCACCAGCATAATGACAGTCGGTGGCTTAGAGGATATAGCAATTTTACTTTCGCTTCCGCCCATCAGACTGATAATTTCTTCATGTACAATTTTAATCACATGCTGCCCTGGCGTAAGGGATTCCAGTACATCCTGGCCGATTGCTCTTTCTTTGATCTTGGCTATCAAATCTTTGACTACCTTAAAGTTGACATCGGCTTCCAAAAGGGCAATACGAACCTCACGCAAAGCTTCCGCAACGTCAGCCTCGGTCAGTTTTCCTTTCCCCCTCAGTCTCTTGAACGTAGCCTGTAATTTTTCACTTAAGCCCTCGAACATTGCCATCCGCGGCGTTCCTTCTTTCCCCAATTAGTCTTCGTTTTTTATCCTACCGTCTAAATTCAAACCATCATTTATTCCAGTGTATCCGATATGATCTCTCGGATTCGCGTCTGTAGATCCTGTTGGCGGCGCCATGCCGCTTCGCTGGCAAAGTCCTCCTGATGAACTTCCTCTAATAAGGACTCGATCCGCAGAAATTTCTCTTTTTCCAGAATAAACCGTGAGATCAATTTTAATTTTAACTCATAATCTTCCAGGATCTTTTCCGTTCGTTTCAGCAAATCATGAACGGCCTGTCGGCTGATGCCCTCGGTATCCGCAATTTCAGACAGGGAGTAATCCTGCTGATAATAAAGATCCCATATTTTACCCTGCTTAGCTGTAAGCAGAGGGCCGTAAAAATCATACAATAATGCCGTTTCAGCAATTTCTTTCATATATTTCCAGACCTCACTGTAAAGTATTTTTGCTTTACATTTATGTATTCTAGTCCGAAATAAACCATCTGTCAAGCGCATTTGTTCTTAGTGTGCATTTGTATTCACTGTATTTGATTTTCTCTGGCTTCCTATCGACATTCTAAGGTTACCAAAAATATTGTATGTCTTTCTCCATCGATGACTTCAGCACGGGTTTCTCCCTCGGTTACTAGTACAACGTTCTCTAAATACCATGACAGAAGGATGTAATTATCTGGGCTGGTCTGCATGCCACATTCCGCTTTCGGCTCTTGCGCCATCCTTGAATTTGCATTAAGGATGTTAAAATTCTTTAGCCCTCCTTGGCGAATTTTAACTTAGGTCCATCCATGGACCGTTGCGCTACGCAATCCATGCTCCGCTTGTCGCCGGAACTGTGGCACGCAGACCTGATTTGAGGTGTAAAGAAAATTAAAGAATGCTGTACTAGAAAATGTTGGCGTTAGATAGAATAAAAATTGCCAAACCCTCATTGATCATCTACCAACGATGAGTTCAGCAAACAAATTGTCGGGGCGATCATCCTGATGGCGCGATCGATTAATATCATCATCATTTTCTTCAAACTTCAGAAGCGATTCGCTGCGCTCTTTTGGCAACTTCCAGGCAAATCTGAGCTGCATCCAGGGTAAGCAGGTTACTGTTCTCCATAATGATCTTACCGTCAACCATCACAGTTCGGACATCACTGCCACGGGCGCAGTAAACGAGATGCGAAGGAACAGAAAATCGCGGATAGAAATGCGGCTGATCAAAGTTGATGGATATCAAGTCAGCTTTATAGCCCGGTTCGAGTTTCCCAATATCACTGATACCTGCTGCTGCTGCACCGCCGACCGTTGCCATTGCCAATACATCATAGGCCTTAAGATCTTCGGGAGACCCAACAAGCTTTTGCTGGAAGGATGCCGTGCGCATTTCGCCAAACATATCCAGATCATTATTGCTCGATGTTCCGTCCGTACCGAGACTGACCGTGATACCTCTTCTTTGCATTTCCGAGATTCGCGCGGTACCGCTGTTGAGTTTCATATTGCTTTCGGCATTATGGGCAACTCCAATCTGGTACTTTTTCAGGATATCCATTTCACCATCGTCAATATAGACACAATGGGCGGCAATGATGTGACCCCCGAGCACCTCTTCTCTTTCCAGCCAGCGGAGCGGGGTTGTGCCATATCGTTCCTTAATGGTAGCAACCTCAGACTGCGTCTCAGCCAAATGGATATGTAAACCCGATCCAAACCTATCGGCTTCCCTTTTTACTGTACGCAGAAATTCACCGGAACACGTGTAGGGCGCATGCGGTCCAAAGAGGATTTTGATTCGTCCATTACCGGCATCATGGTATTTCTCGAATAACGCAACATTTTCTCGCAGGGATTTCATCCCTGCTTCTTTTGTACTTTCGATCATACCACGGGACAGCAGGGCTCGGGTTCCCGCTTCTAACACAACCCGCACCGCTTCTTCCTCGGCAATATACATGTCGGCCATAGTGGTTGTCCCAGACCGTATCATCTCGCATAAAGCAAGGGCATTGCCCCAATAAATATCTTCCGCCGTCATTTTGTCCTCAAACGGCCATATCTTTTCCTGAAGCCAAGGCATCAGCGGCATATCGTCTGCATAGCCACGGAGCAGGGTCATTGCCGCATGGGTATGCATGTTGATCAACCCAGGCATAACCACATCATTTTGTAAATCGAGGATCTTGTCCGGAATGAAGTCCGCCGGCGCGGTACCACATTCTCCCACAGAAATGATCCTGTCACCATCAACAGCGATTTCACCTTGTGGATAAAAATCATCCGGCCCGGTCATCGGCAAGACCATAGCCCGAATCAAATATTTGGACATAAATTTCCTTCTTTCCGCTGACATTCATTCTCAGTCGCTTATTTCACTAAAAGCTTCAGCATATTCACCGAATAGGGTGCTGTAACGATTCCTTTTTCTGTAATAATCCCACTGATATATTTCGACGGTGTAATATCAAAAGAAGGATTATAAACCTGGACGTCATCAGGCACAATTTTCACACCCATGATTGACCGGACTTCATTCGCATCCCTTTCTTCTATGGGGATTTCATTTCCGCTGGATATTTTTAAATCAATGGTTGTTGTCGGTGCTGCGATATAGAATGGGATATCGTGTGCTGCTGCCAGTACAGCAAGAGTATAAGTACCGATTTTATTTGCAGTATCTCCGTTGGTTGCAATACGATCTGCGCCGACAACCACCATATCGATTTTCCCCTGTTGCATGAGATAGCCTGCCATATTATCCGTAATCAGTGTCATCGGGATTTGATCCTGAACCAGTTCCCATACTGTTAACCGTGCTCCCTGCAGGAACGGGCGAGTTTCTCCGGCGTAGACATGTACTTTTTTCCCCGACTCATGCGCAGCGCGAATGATACCAAGGGCTGTACCGTATTCTACGGTGGCTAGGCTGCCAGTGTTACAATGGGTAAGGATATTGGCCTTTTCTGGTACGACGGTATTCCCGTATTCCCCGATCAGCCGGTTCATTCTGCGATCATCTTCGGCAATATCCTCGGCTTCCTTGACTAAGGCTGTACGAATTGTTTCAATATCCTGACTGTCGTTGTACTCCCTGAACTTATCTTCCATCTTATTTAAGGCCCAGGAAAGGTTAACTGCGGTCGGGCGTGTTCCTTCCAGGGTGGAACGAACTTCCTCCATGGTGTTCTTGAAATCATCAATATGTCCTTGATATTTTAGTGCTCCTAAGGCATACCCAAAGGCGGCGGCGGCTCCAATCGCAGGAGCTCCACGTACCTCCATCCCCTTAATCGCATCGGCTACGTCTGTATACGAATACGCTTCTCTGTACTGTTCTTCGAATGGTAATTTTGTTTGATTAAGTATCAATAAATGGTCACCTTGCCATTGAAGAGCTTTCATCCTATATCCGCCTTTCTAAAACAAACCTGTTTCTTTGTTCCCAGTCGCACAATAACACCGCTGATCCAGGTCCATCAATTTACAGGTGCTTTCCACCAGTGCTGCAACAGTATTGCTCAACAAATTCATACTAGCGATTACTTCGGCGTGTGTCAACGGTTCATGATTAATTCCTGCCGCCTGGTTTGTCACCAAGGCGATGGTCGCATAACACATGCCTAATTCCCGTGCAAGTACAACCTCCGGAACCCCGGTCATCCCTACCAGATGCCCGCCTAACAGGCGGAACATCTTGATTTCCGCAGGTGTTTCAAATCGGGGACCCTCAGTACAGACATAGACGCCGCCGTTTTTAACCTTTATTCCGGCTCGCACTGCACCTTCTGTTATATTATTACGCAGTACCGGGCAGTATGGTTCCGTAACGTCAATATGCAGGACACCCCTGTCGCCGCCTTCATAAAACGTAAGCGGACGGTTCTTGGTAAAGTCGAGAAATTGATCGACGAGGACAATATCGCCAATGGTTAATTCGTCAACTATCGAACCTACCGCTCCGGTAGCGAGTATCTTTTTTACGCCCATTGTTTTGAGGGCCCAGATATTGGCGCGGTAGTTAATGCGATGGGGGGGATACGTGTGACCGGTGCCATGCCGTTTAAGAAATACCACTTCAGACATTCCTATTTCGCCGATATCGAGTGATACATTGCCGTAGGGCGTATCGACACGATGTTGCTTCGTTTTTTTTAAGACCAGTTTCTCTACACCGGTCCCACCAATGAGAGCATAATTCAAAGGATTTATTCCTCCTCATTGCGGTCGAAGAGTGCCCGTGCGAATTCTTTGGGATCAAATGGTCTTAAATCCTCCGCCCCTTCTCCGATACCGATCAATTTAACGGGAACATCCGCTTCATCACGTATTCCCAGGATAACACCGCCTTTAGCAGTTCCGTCAAGCTTCGTCAAAATAATCCCGGTAACATCGGCAGCTTCCTTAAAAAGTCTGACCTGCTGCAGTGCATTCTGGCCGGTTGTCGCATCCAGCACCAAAAGAACTTCATGGGGTGCCTCGGGGACTTCACGTTCAATGACTTTTTTTATCTTCGATAATTCTTTCATCAGATTGACTTTATTATGCAGTCTGCCGGCTGTATCAATGAGGAGTACATCCATATTACGGGATTTTGCCGCCTTGAGGGCATCAAATGCTACGGCAGCGGGATCGGCTCCCTCAGCTTGTTTGATAACTTCTGCGCCTGCGCGCTGTCCCCACACTTCCAGTTGTTCGATTGCTGCTGCTCTAAACGTGTCTCCTGCTGCTAATAAAACCTTCAGTCCTTGTTCATGTAGGTTCTTAGCTAATTTTCCAATGGTCGTCGTCTTACCGACACCGTTGACCCCAACGATCAAATAGACGGTAGGTTTATTATCTGAAATAGTTAATGGGCTTTCTTCACCGAGCAAGGTCGTGATATGTTCCTGCAAAAGATTCTTGAGAAGGGCACGGTCGGATATTTTTTGTTCCTTAACGGATATTCGGAGCATTTCAACGAGTTTCATCGCTGTATTGATACCGACATCAGACTGAAGAAGTACGTCTTCCAATTCTTCATATAGATCTTCGTCGATTCTGCCGGCCCCGGAAAAAATTTGTTCCATTTTGCCGACAAAGCCCTGACGAGTTTTCGTTAAGCGTTCTTTCAATTTTGAAAATATTCCTGCCACGTGATCGATCTCCCTTATTTATATACTCCATTTTTTATGACGTATTTCTGAAATGATGATAACGACTTAATAAAGGCTTCGAATCAACTTACTGCCGATGCCGCCGCGGCTGCTCTATCCTCCAATTCGACAGTAAGAAGTTTCGACACACCGGATTCTTCCATCGTGATGCCATACAGTCTGTCGGCCGATTCCATGGTTCCTCTGCGGTGAGAAATCAGGATGAACTGAGTATGGTGGGATAGTGTCCTCAGATAATTGACAAAACGCTTGACATTGGCTTCATCCAGAGCCGCCTCGATCTCGTCAAGTAAGCAAAATGGGCTGGGCTTGACTTTCAGAAAGGCGAATAACAGGGCAATCGCGGTGAATGAACGCTCACCTCCCGATAAAAGGGATAAAAGCTGCGCTTTTTTTCCGGGAGGCTGGGCAACGATACGTACACCGGTTTCCAGAAGATTCTCGGGGTCATCCAGCTGAAGTTCTGCTTGTCCACCGTTAAAGAGCTGCGTAAATACTTCTTTGAATGCGGCATTCACAGACCGGAAGCCCTCTTCAAACCTCTCAATCATGCATTTATCTAATTCGGAAATGAGTTCCTGCAAGGTTTTTCCTGCTTCGTCCAGATCATGCTTTTGGGTGGTGAGAAACTCAAAACGCTTCACTGTTTCAGGATACTCCTCTAAGGCCGTATAATTGACCGGACCGAGGGCCTCGATTTCCTGTTTATAGGCGGCAATTGTTTCCTGCAGAGACTCCTTCTTATCCCCGGTGAGGTAAGCTTGAGCCTGTTTCCAGGGCAACCCGTACTCTTCCTCAAGGCGGTTATTGCCGGTTTCCCATTCGGCCTCCCAGCGTGTGACCTTAAGCTCACTTTGATGAAGCTGTGCCTCCATTTCTTTTGCCTGATTTTTCATCTCCAGGATATCTTGTTCCTGTTTCAGGTTGTTTTCGGCAAAAGATTCCTTCGCTCTGCGCAGTTCAATTAGCTGATATTTTTTTTCCTCTAATAGTGTGTTATATTCTTTAACGCGGTTTTCTCCTTGAATCCTGCCCAGTCCTATTTCTTCATCATTCTTCCGGACTTCGCTCAGTTCCCTATTCTTTTCATCCATTAAACGCTGACTCTTCAGGGTTTTCTCGTTCTCTTCAATGATAGCCTGCCGGACTTGATCAAGCTCCTGTTCCCAGCGAGCAGCTTCGACTTTAGCCGATGTTATTTCATCCGATAGTTCCTGGGCCTCTGTCACTTTCTCTTTGAGCAGGTTTTCCAAATCCAATTGTTCTGTTTGTAAGGCATTGATTTTATCTTCTGTTTCCTTTAAAGATTTTTCTGTCTTTCCGATAATCGCTGTCAGTGTCGTCATTTCAGAACGGATCTCGTTCAGTTCAAACGTAATGAAGCGGGCGTCTTCCTCCAGACGCTTGAGCCTATCTTCAAAGTGTCTGGTATTGGCAGCCATTATCCCCTTCGTTTTCTGGATTTGTGAAAATTCCGCTTCAATTTCATCCTGTGCTGCCACCAGTTTTTCCATGTCTTTAGCAATTAAACTGCTTTCTTGTTTTTTACAAGCAGCTTCTTCGTGAAATTCGCGTGTTTTCGCTGTAAGCTCTTCTATTTCCCTTACCCTGCTGAGCAAGCCGCTGCTTTGGGTCCGCGTACTTCCCCCGGTCAAGGATCCGCCGATATTGACCTGATCGCCTAAGAGCGTAACGATTCTGAATCGATAATTATTGGATTTCGCAATATCAATGGCACTGTCCAATGTATCGGTGACCAGAATTCTTCCCAATAGGGATTCCATAATATCGCCAAAACGTGTATCGAATTTAACAAGATCAACGGCCAACCCTTGGAAGCCTTTATGTTTCTTTGTTTTCTCATCCAGGGACTGCCTTGTCCCTTTAATGGCATCCAACGGCAAAAACGTTGCCCGTCCATTATTTGTTCTCTTCAGATAGTCGATACACGTTTTTGCGTCGTTTGTTTTTTCCACAATGATGTTCTGAAGGGCGGCGCCCAATGCGGTTTCAACAGCCAGTTCAAACTTGGTCTGCACCTCGATGTTATCCGCAACGGTTCCGAATACACCCCGGCAGGTGATTTCACCCTTGCGGCAAGCGATTATAGCCTCGCGTACGCCTTTATTATACCCTTCCAGATTGTCCTGCAGCGTGTGCAGTGCATGCAGCCTGGCGTTAGCCTGATCCGCTTTCCTGAGAAGTTCTCCGTATACTACCTCAGATTGCTGCTGCTCTGTTTTTTTAGCGGTGAGGGACCTCATGATCTCTGTACTTTTCTGATTAAGCACTTCTTCACGTAATTCCAGTTCGATCAATTCATCTCTTTGGACTCCGATCTCACGGAGCACCGAATCCTTTTCAGCATCTTTCGCCTGGATATTCTTCTGATACTGCTTTTCCTGCTGCATCAGCGTATCTTTTTTCTGCTTGGTTTCAGCCTCAATACTGGTTAATTTGCTTTTTTCAGACAACACATCAAATATTTCAGTTTTTATCTCGTCCAAACGGGCTTCCCCGCTAAGCGTCCGCAGCTCTTCCAGACGACATTCTTTTATTTTCAAATCAGCATAAGCACGATTTAAGGTCTCTTCCAGAAGGACGCTTTTGGCTGCATAAGCCTGCCCTTTTTCTTGAGAAAACTCTAAATTATCCTGTGCAGCCTTCAGTTCTTTCTCCAGCCGGCTGGACTGTTCCTGCATAAAGCCGCGTCTTTCGGAGAGCAATGACAACGCATGTTCCGCATCGCTGACTTTATTCTCCAAGGCATATACTTCACCTTGCATTGCCTGGACTTGCTGTTCCAAATGGTCCAGTTCATGGCGTTTGATAATAATTTTACTTTCCTCTTCGTTAATGCGCGCAGCAAATAAAGCAAATTCATTGTTTAAAGATTCGCCCGCTGTGCGCGCCTTGATGAGTTTGCTGTTGACCTCAGACAATTCGTTAACGATGAGACTGATTTCCATTTTTTCAAGAGCCGCAGTAATTTCCTGACTCGTCCTTGCAGCCTCAGCCTGCTCAGCAAGGGGTTCTATCCGTGACTCAACCTCAGCAATGATATCGCTCAGACGTTCCAGATTTAATCTGGTATCATCAAGTTTCTTCAAAGCTTCCTTTTTGCGGTGACGAAATTTGCTGATACCTGCAACTTCTTCAATGAGGGTGCGTCGCTCATCCGACCGCAGATTGAGAATTTCTTCAACACGTCCTTGTCCGATGATCGAAAAACCTTCTTTTCCTGAACCGGTATCCAAAAACAGTTCCTGAATATCCTTCAGCCGACATGGCGTTCGATTAATAAAATACTGACCTTCACCATCCCGATATACTCTGCGGGTTATGACGACTTCGTCATAATCAAGCGCAAAGAGGCCGGTGGTATTATTAAAAATCAAGGATACCTCCGCCATGCCTACCGGGCGCCGTGAAGAGCATCCTGCAAAAATAACATCTTCCATCTTGCTTCCGCGCAGGCTTTTCGCGCTCTGTTCTCCTAAAACCCATCGCACCGCATCAGCCACATTACTTTTCCCGCTCCCATTGGGTCCGACAATGACACTCATACCGGGATGCAAATCAATTTTTATTTTATCAGCAAAGGATTTAAATCCCTGGATATGGATCGATTTAAGAAATACTTCCTCGTCATTTCTGGATATTACCAATCTATTCCCCCCAAGTCTTTAACGCAAAACGGGCCGCCTGCTGCTCGGCTTCCTTCTTTGTCTTACCCGTACCTTTTCCCTGCAATTCACCACGAAGGTAAACCCCTGCCGTGAATAACTTGTCGTGGTCCGGTCCCGTCTCCTCCAATATCTTATAGTGAACTTCAAATTCTCTTTTTTGAGCTTTTTCTTGAAGCATGGTTTTGAAATCTCCGTAATTTCCCTCATTCAGTTCCATTATTTCCGGAATTAACATATCAAGGATGAATTTACGAACTTTTTCAAAGCCATACTGCAAATATACTGCCCCAATAACAGCTTCCAGAGCATCCGCAATAATCGAAGGCCTGTCTCTGCCGCCGGAAGATTGTTCCCCTTTACCCAGGAATAGTACCTGACCAAGGTTTATACTTCGCGCTTTTCGAGCAAGTGTCGTTTCATTGACAACAGCTGCCCGCATCTTGGTCAGCTCACCTTCAGGCCTCTCGGGATAGGTTAGAAAAAGGTATTCTCCGACAATAAAATCCAGAACTGCATCACCTAAAAACTCCAAACGTTGATTATTCTCCATCCCGCTGTTCGGGTTTTCGAACGTAAATGAGGGGTGTGTCAGTGCCTTATAAATCAGGTCGCGTTCAAAATCTTCAAAGTCCATCTCCTGGATAAATGTTTCGACTTCCTCGATTTTTGATCGATACTTATTTTTCGTGCTCTTATGGAAAAAATGGCGGCTTTTTTTGCCCATTGGACGCCTCCTTTCTATTAAAACGTGTTTAACTGATCCGTTTTCAACTGCACGATAGGAACACGCACTGCTTCGCTTATGATGCAAGGCAAGGGATGTTCACGCAGCTTTGCTGTTTAGTTTAAAGCCCCGTAGCAGCCTTACTACGGGGCCCATTGACTACATATTTTCTTTCACATACTTTACAATATCGCCGACGGATTGAATGTTTTCTACCTCTTCATCCGCAATATCAAGGTTAAATTCTTCTTCCAGAGCCATTACGAGTTCAACAATATCCAATGAATCAGCATTCAGTTGTTGGAAAGTTGTTGCCGTCGTGATTTCCTCCTCATCGGCTCCTAACTGGTCCACAACGATTGCCTTTACCTTTTCAAATACATCCATGCATGCCACCCCCTCTCAGGCAGTTCAATTTGTTTGTTCATACAATGTAACTCTAATGGATATCCTTTACACAGATTATGTAACATCTACTTAGAGTTTACAACGTACTTGCGTACTATATCAACCCCATACTTTCTGTTTTTTGCCAAATAACCTCATATTGCTAAGTTATTTTCCTTGATAGGATATCTTTGCTGCAACGATGGTATATAGGATGATATTTTACGGTAGTCTTACCCTATAATGTGTAGGAATAAGCCTTTTATTCAGAATTGTACCAGTATTTATCAAGATTGCAAGGTGCTTTCGTCCAAACCTGCCCCAATTCTTTGGATTATTTTTTCATTGACGCATTCTTTGGCTACACGAATCGCATTATAAATTGCCTTTTCTTTGGAACTGCCATGACAAATGATACTGGTTCCATTGACACCCAGCAGCGGTGCTCCGCCGTATTCAGCATAGTCCATCTGTTTGGCGATTTCCTTCAGTCCGGGTTTAACGAGCATCGCCCCAATCTTCCGGGATGTGGTGGCTGTAATCTTTTCTTTAATCAGTTGAAATAGAGCTGAGGACAAACCTTCGAATGATTTTAAAACGATATTGCCGACAAAAGCATCACAGACAATGACATCGGCATTACCATTGGGAACGTCACGGCCTTCAATATTACCGATAAAATTCAGAGAAGCGGTTTTGAGCAGCGCGTAAGCAGCCTGTACCAATTCATTTCCTTTTCCTTCCTCACTGCCAATATTGAGGAGCGCAACCTTGGGGTTATTAATACCTAATACATTCTCGGCGTAGATACTGCCCATCATGGCGTATTGCAGGAGATTTTCCGGTTTCGCATCCGGGTTGGCTCCTACATCAAGCAAAAGCTTTCCACCCTGGAGTGTCGGCAAGACGGTGCAGATTGCCGGTCGCTGGATCCCTTTGATCCTGCCAAGTCCAAGTAAAGCGGCTGCCATTTGCGCTCCTGTACTTCCTGCAGAGACCAGTGCATCAGCCTCGCCCTCTTTAACCAATCGCGTCGCCACGACAATGGAGGCATCTTTCTTCTTTTTGATGGCGGCAGCGGGATGCTCGTTCATCTCAATGACTTCAGAACACTCATAGAATCCGATATTTTCAGAAATTTTTTTTTCAGGTATATGGTCGATGATGTCATCTTTACGGCCAACCAGAATGATCTTGATTTCCGGCCAAGCCTGAGCGGCTTTCAATGCCCCTCTGACGATCTCTAAAGGCGCATAATCCCCGCCCATAGCATCAACAGCTATCTTCATCATTCCGCACCTTCCTTTCTGCACCCTATCCCCGTAATTATCATCCTTAAGCAGATGATGAGTATGCATGGAAATAAGACAAAAAGCCGTTAACTATAAACAAAGTCAACAGCTTTTGCAATAACAATCGTATTATTCACCCATCGATACTACTTCTTTGCCATTATAATAGCCGCAATTAGCACATATATGATGCTGAAGCTTCTGTTTATGGCACTGGGGGCATTCCACAAGGTTAGGAGCAGTCAGTTTATCCATTGCTCTGCGTCTGCGAACTCTTGATTTGGATTGTTTATTTTGATGAACACCCATTGATATTACACCCCCTTATTCCACTTGGATAATATTTCGAAGCGAGGATCGATATCCTCACTGATACACGAACAAGTGCGCGTGTTCAGGTCTGCTCCACACTTAAGACATAAACCTTTACAGTCTTCCGAACAAAGGAACTTCATCGGAAGTTGTAAAACAATTTGTTCGATGATCCTGTCATCGATGGCAAACTCATCTTTCTCGAAAATGAAAGCACTCTCATCCATCGCTTCAGAAGCAAATTCCGCAGGGAACCATTCATCCTCAAAGGTAATCTCTGATGAATATGTAAATGGTTTCAAGCATCGTGAACAATTCACGGCGATTACCAAGCGAATTGTTCCCTTAACCAAAAGCGACTTGCCCAAATTCTCAATATCAAGAGTTACTTCAGCCGGTTGAGTAAATGTGTACTCATCCGTTCCGAGCTGCAGCGGTGAAAATTCTTCGATAAACCTAAAGGTTTTTGAAGCACCTTCTGTATGCCTTAGATGATATACGTTAATAATCACCAGCAATCACCTCGATATGCAACAACTGTAATTATAGTTATCCGTTTTTTCTTTGTCAAGAAAAGGATTACATCTTCTCAATGATTTCCTTGGTATCCAAAGCTATCATTAACTCTTCATTGGTTGGAATAACAAGCACCTTGCAACGGGCACCCCACTTGGAAATATCCACTTCTGCCCCGCGGCTGGCTTCGTTTTTCTCTTCATCAATACTAACGCCCAGATAACTCAGCGTATTACAGATTGAAGAACGAATCATCGGGGAATTTTCGCCCAGACCTGCCGTAAAGATGATTCCATCAACACCATCGAGGATTGCTGCATAAGCACCGATGTATTTCTTTACGTCATGAACAAATACATCCAATGCCAGCTGAGCCCGATAGTTCCCTTCATCAGCGGCTTTTTCTAAATCCCTGAAGTCACTGCTGACACCGGAAAGGCCCAGAACGCCGCTTTTCTTATTCAAAAGAGCATTCACTGCATCACCGGATATTTTATCCTTTTTCATGATAAACGATACTATTGTAGGGTCAATATCACCCGAACGCGTTCCCATCATCAGGCCTTCCAATGGAGTAAAACCCATGGACGTTTCCACTGATTTTCCATATTTTACTGCGGTAATAGATGATCCATTTCCAAGGTGACAGCTGATCAGTTTTAACTTGTCGGGTTTTTTGCCTAATATAACAGCTGCCCTTTGACTGACATATTTATGAGAGGTTCCGTGGAAACCATAGCGACGTATCTTATATTGTTGATAATACTCATATGGGATCCCATAGATATAGGCTTCCGGTGGCATTGTCTGGTGAAAAGCCGTGTCAAACACAGCAACTTGGGGTGTTCCCGGCATCATTTGTTCACAGGCAATAATCCCGGCAAGATTGGCAGGATTATGCAGCGGCCCCAGTTCAAAACACTCCTCAATAGCCTGCTTGACCTCATGGGTCACCAGTACCGAACCGGATACTTTTTCTCCGCCATGAAGGACGCGATGTCCAACAGCGTCTATTTCATTGAGCGACTCAACAACACCATACTCCGGATCTGCCACAGCCTGCAGTACTAATTTAATTGCTGATGTATGATCAGGTAAATCAGCAACAATCACTTCTTTTTCTCCGTTCTTGGGACGATGTGTCAGCATCGCACCAGGCAACCCGATCCTTTCAACCAAACCTTTTGCCAAAGCATCCTGCGACATCATATCCATCAACTGATACTTAAGTGACGAGCTGCCGCAGTTCAAAACAAGAATCTTCACTAATGACACTCCTTTACTCTCTTCAACCTAATGTGTTTAGGTCTTTTCTCCTCTATATTCCTTGTCTATACCCCTGTTGGGATCCTCTTGGATCCTCTCTCTCTATTATATACACGACCCATAATCAGGTAATGCATATAACAATGCACATTAAAGTCTACCATATCTGCTTAACCTGTCAACCCTATTTCAAAATACTGTTTCAGATTTTAAAATCAAATTGACTCCTTCTATTTAGAATGTCAATGCCCTCTACATCATATACATAATCAAAGCCGGATCAAATTACGGGATATGACCATGGAAGGTTGGTGAACGCGCGTTGACATTACTCAAAGTCCTTCCCTTTATTGTTCTGGCCATCAGCATGTTTATATTCCCGCAGGAAGTCGTAGCGTCTGCTTCCACCGGACTTTCTCTTTGGGCCAATTACATCCTGCCTGCCCTGTTCCCATTTTTTATATTAGCTGATTTGCTCATGAAACAAGGACTGGTCGATTTTCTTGGGGCGTTAATGGAGCCTTTAATGCGCCCTATCTTTCGTTTGCCGGGAAAAGCAGCCTTCATTATTGCAATGATCCATACGAGCGGTATCCCCATCGGTGCTATCTTGACCAGTAAATTAAGGAAAAGCGGAGAGATATCTCGCCTTGAGGGGGAACGGCTTCTTGCGTTTACAAGCAATCCAAGCCCCGGCTTCATGCTCGGAGCCGTGGCTTCAGGGATGCTGGGCAATGCAGCCGTAGGAATTGTTATTGCCGCATCGGTCTATTTGGCTAATCTAGGCGTTGGCTTAATCTTTCGATTTTATGGCACGGATTCGGAGCCTGCTCCGTCTGGCGCTAAGTACACCTGGCGGCATTCTTACCAAAAACTAAAAAAATACCAATATAACAAAAAACCCTTTGGCGAGCTGTTAGCCGATGCAGTTCGGGAAAGTACGGCAACGATCCTGCTCGTTGGGGGTTATATCATATTCTTTTCTGTGATCACCCATCTCCTGGTTGTTTTGGGAATCAGCTCCCGCCTAGCCAATCTCATTCATATGGTGTCAGCCGGTCAGATATCCCTGCTGGGAGGAGACGCCATCATCCAAGGATTCATGGAAACAACCCTGGGCTGCAAGGCAGCAGTATTAGGCTTTCAATCCATGTCAACACAAGTTGGTGTGATTTGCTTTATGTTAGGTTGGGGCGGATTATCTGTCTTTGCGCAGGTACTAAGCTTTACTACATCGACCGATCTCCGTTTTCGCCCTTTTATTATTGGCAGAATTATCCACGCGGTATTCGCACTATTCTTAAGCCAGGTATTCTTAAAATTCATGCCCATTCAGACAGCAAATCTGTCTGGTTTTCTCAGCGTAAAGACACCTTGGCTTTTCTCTCTCAAATGGTGCTGTATCTTATTACTTTGCTTCGTTTTAGTTTTTGTTATATTACGTTTTCTGTCTGAATTATATCTCAGGAGATACCAATAACTAGGTTTAAGTTATTCGTTATCAAGGGATTGGACCCTGTCATCCCAGCGGGTCATCGAATTCAATTCTTCTCTGCTGGCCTTAATTGATTTAAAGGCATCTCCGATTTTTGATTCAATATCCAGAAGCATCTCATCCGCAAACTTTAAAGCGCCAAGTTTTACTTCGCGGGAATATTGCTGTGACTTTAATACAATCTCTTCCCCGTAGGCACGTGACTGCGTAACGATCTCATCTTCCTGGATAAGTTGATCAGCTTGTTTTTGAGCACGGTCGAGGATGCGGCTCGCCTCACTGCGTGCTTCTTCTATGTAACGATCCCGTTCGGCCAAAAGGTTATTGGCCTGTCTAATTTCCTCGGGCAGTACCGAACGAATCCCATCCAGCAATTCCAATATGGTCTCGCTGTCAACCATGATTTTCCCTGTCAAAGGCACCTTCGTTCCGTGATCCAGCACTTCTTCCAATTGTTCAATAAGTTCAATCAAGTGATTTTCCAAAGAGATTTCCCTCCTCATCGTTTTCTCTTTTTTGAATAAACCATACCTTGGTGTCGCCATATTCCTTGGTCAATCTTATTTCCAGAGGATAAATATCATCGGTGATAGATTCTTGCGCTGACGTTTCAATGACAATCACACCATTCGGTTCTAAAAGATCCATTTGACAAAGGCTCGTCAGTATGTCTTCTGCCAACCCCTGCCGGTATGGCGGGTCAGCAAATATCAAATCATATCTTTTTCCCGTAACGCGTTTGATGTAGTCCTTGGCATCACTTTGCCAGATGTTCACTTTAAGGTTTGCGCCCAGCATCTTAGAATTCTCTTTAATGGTTTTAACCGCATCCGATCCTTTGTCGACGAGATCCGCATATGCTGCCCCGCGTGACAAAGCCTCCCAAGCCAAATTTCCGGTTCCGGCAAAAAGATCCAGTACTCTCGCCTCAGACACCTTGTCTCTAAGAATATTAAAAATGGCTCCTTTGACTTTATCCGATGTTGGACGGGTAAGCATGCCCTTGACTGTTTTTAAATTCCGTCCTTTCCAATCCCCCGCAATAATTCGCACGTGCCTGTCTCTTCCTTAAATTAATGTCTATTATAACGTTATTCGGATAATTTTACATACATTTTCCCAAAAAAAACACTGTTTTGAAGAAATTATTTACACATTTCTATTTAGTATAACATAATTATTCAACATCATAACAGACATGATGCCCTGTTTGACGTGAATATGGGCTGCAGAAATATAACATACTATTACAGATTTCAAAGATACCAAATCAAATAAACTTCTTAGGAGACCGACTATGACTGAGTTACTGCATAAATCACGTTTTCTTAAACAAATGAACATCTCTCTGGATCTCGCTGTTGAAGCACACGATCTTTTAAGGGGAGAGAGCGGTCAGGAGATATCCGGCGTCATCATGAACAAAGAAGAATTTGAAGATGCAACTGTCACGGCTATCCAGATCACAAATGCCCGTGGTGAAAAAGAGCTGGGGAGGCCTAAGGGTAATTACATTACGATCGATGCCCCGGCTGTGAAAGATAATGACTTTGAACAGCATAAACGAATTACCCATATTCTAGCAAACCATTTATCCAGTCTTTATAACATCAAGGAAGATGCCAGCTTTCTCATCGTCGGTTTAGGGAACTGGCAAGCAACACCCGATGCCTTAGGTCCGAAGGTAGTTGAAAAAGTCATGGTGACACGTCATCTTTTCTATTATACACCAGAGGAAACAAAAGGGAAAATGCGCCAGGTAGCCGCTATTTCGCCTGGTGTATTAGGGCTGACCGGAATTGAGACCGCGGAAGTCATCCGTGGCCTCGTTGAACACGTTAAGCCGGATTATGTCATTGCCATCGATGCTTTAGCTGCCGGGGCGCTGGAAAGAATCGGTACAACTATTCAATTAGCGGATACCGGTATTAACCCCGGTTCCGGTATTGGCAATCACCGTAAAGGTCTGAACGAGGAAACATTAGGATGCAAAGTGATCGCCATCGGGGTACCCACTGTGGTAAACGCAGCAATCATTGCGCACAAAACGGTTGAAGAGTTATTTGAACAAATGGAATTGGAACCTGCTTTGGCTGATATTTATTGTGAAGAAAACGAGCCTGTCTTAATCAATGTCATGAAAAAAGCGCTTTCACCTTTTCAGGAAAATCTGATGGTCACACCGAAAGACGTTGATACCCTAATCGAACGCAGTGCGCGCATCATTGCCGGCGCTATCAACCAAAGTATTCATCCCGGTATCACTGCTCAAAACTTTGAAACCTATTTACAGTAATTGTGCTTTCTAACGTAGGTTCAAAATAAACTAAACAGGATATGGCATCTGTGCTATAATAAATTAATAGTACATTTATATCAATGATCTCCATTTACAGTCAAGATCTTCTTGGCTTCTTTCTTTTTTCTTATCGCTGCGATTGACAATTAATCCTCAAGGAAACAGGAAAAAGGAATAAGGAACAGCAAACAAACATTGATTAAGAAAAAAGGAACATAGTGCTACTCGTTCTCAACCCTGAACCCGTTGCTGGGAGATGATGTCGATGTCACAAAACGATTCAGTTCATACAATGAAAGCGCGCCTTTGGACTAAACCCTATATCATGATCCTTATCGCCAATTTAGCGGTCTATTTCAGCTTTCATATGCTCCTCCCCACACTGCCTCTTTATATCAGTCAACTCAAAGTCACTCCGGATATCATCGGTCTGGTCATGGGCTCATTTACGATCACTGCATTGGCTGCACGTCCGTTTATCGGACGCATTCTCGATACAAAGGACCGAAAAAAGGTGTATCTCGCAGGACTGCTGATCGCTTTTGCCGCAATTTATGGCTATAGCATATTCCCGCTTGTCCTTTTTGTTCTTATCTGCAGGCTCATCCACGGACTGGGGTGGGGGATAACAACCACAGCGATTGGTACGATCTTATCCGATCTGGTTCCTCAGGTACGACTTGCCGAGGGACTGGGATATGCCGGTGTTGTCAATGTTGTATCTATGGCAATTTCCCCAATGGTCGGCTTATATGTTGCCGGGCATTGGGGTTTTCAGAATCTGTTCTATATATCAGCTTTTTTATCCATGCTTGGTATCGTATTAGGGACCTTGATTCCCTATCCGATGCGTATAGCCCCGCAAGGACAACGTTTGATAAATCCGCAAAAGAATGTATCTGGATTTATGGCAACCGCTTTTGAAAAAAGAGCCTATCTGCCTGCCATTATTGCCATCTTTACCTCTATGGCCTATGGTTCACTTATGACCTGTCTCACGCTCTATGCCGCTGAATTAAATATAAATAATATCGGAATATTTTTCAGCGTATATGCTGTTACCTCGATCATGACACGGCCTTTTATCGGAAGACTATCCGACCAAAAAGGTTACAGTATCGCGATAATACCAGGTATTATTTTCTTTTCCTTAAGCCTCTTGCTTCTATTTCTGGCACAAAATATTTATTTCTTTATTGCGGCAGCCGTTCTTTATGGTCTTGGCAACTGTGCCTTGCAGCCTACATTACAAGCGATGGCCGTAAAAAAAGTCCCTCAGGAAAGGCGGGGTGCTGCCAATAGTACCTATTACAGCGGTATAGACATCGGAATCGCTATCGGCATGGTGTTATCAGGATTTTTGGCCAAGGCAGCAGGTTACAGCATCATGTATCTGCTGTTTATTATCCCGATGTTCCTCTCTCTGATCATATATATTTTAGCTGTGAAAACGATTCTGGCGAACCGGAGTCAAAACAGATAAAAGCGTATCCATTGATCCTCTTCATAAAAACAAGGAATGAAGTAGTCTCATTTGCTTTTCTTCAGGCGAAAGAAGAAGGATACTGTGGATATAAAGATAAAGAGGTAATAAAAAAATGGAATAAAAATCTTTACTTGGAATTTATTATGTTATATACTGCTAGTAGCCTAGAAATGTAGTTTCTCTATTTCAATGAAATAGAGATTAATAATATAATGCATCATAATAAAACTATGCAGCTATCTGGAAGGGGGGTTATTAGGAAAAGGGGGATTCTTATGTTAAAGATTTTAATCGTGTCCTTTCTCTCGGCAATAATTGGTCTTATTTTGGGATGGGTCGGTTTTACCTTGTTTGCACCTTCTGCAAATATGCTTTTCTTTTTATCTATGGGTGCTGTTATTGGATTTGTTTGTTCATTATTATCACAGTGTTACCTTGGGTCAAGTATGAAAAAAATGATGGCTAAAGCTCAAGGCTAAACTATGTCATTATTCATTATTAATTATTAATTTATAATATCTTTAAGCACTAGTATTTATTTAATTCTGTACCCCTTTTGGAAATAAAAATTTTACCTTCCTCATGCATTATATTATTAGGACGAAAAACACCTCTTTGCTGTTTTATTGGAGTAATATCCATTTGCAGCAAAAGGTGTTTTTTATGCATAGATGCATTGAAACTGAAGCCGCATACCGTACGAAGTCTAGATATATCCCTGATTAAACCATATTTAAGGCACTCTTCAGTGTTTGCGATAATTAAATCTAGTACAACGTATTTGAAATAACTACCCAAAAGAATATCTCAATCATTTACTTCAAATTAGGTCTGTGTGCCACAGTTCCGGCGACAAGCGGAGCATGGATTGCGTAGCGCAACGGTCCATGGATGGACCTAAGTTAAAATTCGCCAAGGAGGGCAAAAGAATTTTAACTTCCGAAATGTAAATTCATGGAGGGCACAAGAGCCGAAAGCGGAATGTGGCATGCAGACCAACCGCAGAAAAATGCTTACGTTTTTGTTTGCCTAGTTATTTAGAATACACTGTACTAGTACCTTGTTAACCCTTAAAATTTAGCCCTTATTTTTAATCGTTTTTTTAGTTCTCTTTTGCGGAAGACCCATTTCCTGAGAAACTTCATATTTTAAATTTTCAATTTCAAATTCTTTATCCCGATCAATGTCGGCCATTCTCTATCCCTCCAAACCATATTTCAGTTAAAGGATAGTATCTGCCGTCCTCCAAAAATCATTCATGGATGACACAGGAATTAGTATTATGTGAACAGGCTAATTCAGACCGATCTTTTCTTTTGGGTAAAGCCGGTTTGCTTCTTTATGTACACGGTCATATTTTACCGGTTCCTTCAACACATTTTGGAGAAGCTGATATGCTAGTTCAACAAGCCTGCCATCCGATGTCAGATCCGTCAGTTTTAATTCCGGAATGCCGTGCTGACGCAAGCCTAATAACTCACCGGGGCCACGAATCTTGAGATCTTCTTCGGCAATTCGAAAGCCGTCTTCCGTTTCACAAAGGATATTGAGACGGGCACTGTCATGAGTATTGCTGACCAAAATACAATAAGACTGCTCGTTACCGCGGCCAACACGCCCCCTTAGCTGATGAAGCTGCGCCAGACCAAAACGTTCTGCCCTTTCCACTACCATGACCGATGCATTGGGAACATTAACACCGACTTCGACCACTGTTGTTGTCACTAAAATATCGATATCTCCTTGACGAAAAGACTGCATGATCTGTTCTTTTTCCTGACCCTTCATCCTTCCGTGCAAGAGCGCGACGCGATAATCGGCAAAGACTTTCTTCATTTCTTCTGCCTTTTGTGTAGCCGAGACCAAATCTGATTTTTCTGTTTCAGCAACCAGCGGGCAGACGATGTACACCTGTCTGCCGGTAAGGATTTGTTGGTGCAGAAATTTTTCCATGCTCCCGCGGCTGCGATCTGAGATTTTTTTTGTAATGACAGGCTTTCGGCCATTCGGCAGCTCATCCAATACAGACAGCTGAAGATCCCCGTATAACGTGAGAGCAAGTGTGCGGGGTATCGGTGTGGCAGTCATGACCAAAACATGCGGATTTCCACCTTTATCCTGGAGGAGAGTACGTTGTCTGACGCCAAAACGATGCTGTTCATCCGTTATTACCAATCCCAAAGAATTAAATTGCACTGTTTCCTGGATCAAGGCTTGCGTTCCGACAACAACCTGTGCCTGTCCGCTTCGAATCTGATCAAGAATCTGTTCTCTCTCCGATCGTGTTTGATTTCCAATCAGATATACGACACGGATACCGAGCGGTTCAAAAGCTTCTTTTATGGACTGATAATGCTGACCTGCGAGCACTTCTGTCGGGGCCATCATCGCCCCCTGGAAACCGGAGCCGACCGCCTGGAGCAACGCGCACATCGCCACCGCCGTTTTCCCGGAGCCAACATCACCCTGGAGTAATCGTGTCATGGTTTTATCGTTTTTTTCCATGTCTTTAAATATTTCTTTGATGACGCGTTGCTGCGCCCCCGTAAGTTTAAAAGGGAGGGATGCAATAAAAGCATTCACTAAATGGTTTCCCTGGTTGATAACACATCCTGTTTTTTGGGTTCCGGGAGCACGAAGCATAGCCAAGGCGAGCTGTAACAACAGGATTTCCTCGATGACCAGCCGTTCTCTGGCTTTTCTTTGTGTATCGGTTGCCGAAGGAAAATGCATCTCTCTGATTGCCTTCGATCTTGGCATAAGTCCAAAGTCTGCCGGCAGAAATTCTTCAAATAACTTATCGGTTTGGGGAAGAGCTGCTTTGACTATTTCACGGATTGCTTTGGAATTGAGACGGTTCGTTTCAGAGTATATGGGTATGATGCTTTCCGACTTTCCATCACCTGCACCCTTGCTAATTTCTGAAACGAGGATTTCAGGTATTCTCTTCTGCCACTGAACTTTCCCCGTAACGGACACTACCATCCCTTCAGGATATTGCTTGGGAATATAGATTTGATTAAACCAAACGGCATGAATATATCGACCATCCTGTTCTATATTCAGTCTTACGACCTTGATTCTCCCGTTGGTGACGTGACTGCCAGTCACAGTACCTTCGACAGTAACGTACTCACCATCCTGAAGATCAATGATACAGCGTTTTTGCCTCACTTCATATTTACGCGGAAAATATCTTAAGAGATCTTCAACCGTGAATATCCCCAGGTTCTCAAATTGTTTGGCCCTCTGCGGTCCGACACCCTTGATGTACTGAAGGTCCGGAGACGGGTTTGTTTTCTGCAAAATAGCAGTGTCTTGGGCAAGCTGTTGTGCTATGGCTGTTTTTTCGTCGGGCTGCTGGGGATGACCGAGCAAACCATGCATATCCACCTTAGTTTGAGCGTCACTGTGCATCACTGTATCGACATCCCCTAGGATGGCATACAGTTCCAGCCATATCCCCCGGCGTTTGTACGGGCTGACAGCTTTATATTCCTGAGCTAAATATTTCATCCGCTCTAATTTATCCCGGGAGACAATCTGTGCAAGCCATGACAATGCATCGAGCCAATAATCGCTAAAGCCTCCGATTGCTCCCGTATTAATGAATCCTTGCTTTTCTTCTGCCCGCATAGCCTTGTAGAGGCTATTCAGCAAATTTCCTGACTGCAACACGCTCTCACCTTACCCGAGTAGATTGTCATTGTCTATGTAGTACCCTGTCAGTTTTATGGTTGGCAAGGTACTAGCCGTTCCCGTAATTTTTCAGCAGCGGGTGTTACCGCTAAGCCTCCTTGCGCTGTCTCTTTAAGACTACACGGCATATTTCTTCCAATCGATGCCATGGCATCGATCACTTCATCCAGCGGTATTGCGCTTTTGATCCCGGCTAAAGCCATTTCTGCCGCAGTCAGTGCAATGACCGCTGCGGACGCGTTCCGTTTGACACACGGTACTTCAACCAGACCCGCTACCGGGTCACAGACTAGACCGAGAAAACTCTTCAGCGCCATCGCCGAGGCATGGGCTGTTTGTTCCGGCGTCCCCCCGGCCAATTCCACTGCGGCAGCAGCGGACATGGCGGCTGCCGCACCAATTTCCGCCTGGCAGCCGCCCTCCGCACCGGATACACTCGCACGTTCAGCAATGACCATACCGATCCCTGCTGCCGTAAAAAGGGCTGCAACAACGGCATCATCTTCTCTGCAAAGGCTCTCATTAACCGTAAGCAGAACACCTGGCAGAACCCCGCATGAACCTGCTGTCGGCGCCGCGACGATTCTTCCCATGCCTGCATTGACTTCAGCAACCGCCATTGCTCTCGCAGCTGCCCGATTCACCTTGTCGCCGAGCAGCGATTTTCCACTTAGTCTATAATTCTCCAAAAGTGCGGCATCTCCTCCCGTTAAACCTGAGAGTGATTTCCAAGTACCTGTCATACCCTGTACAACCGATTCCTGCATAACAGTATAATTGGCCTTCATTTTTTCAACCAGCTCGGTTTCGGACCTCCCCGTCCTGGTCTTTTCTTCCTCAATAACAATCCTGCTGATTGTCGTCTGCTTTTGGAGAGCTCTTTCTACTAATTCCTGATATGAGCGCATACCATAACCTCCTACGGTTCTATTTGTCACCCAAGTCTGTCAACAGCCATGGTCTTTGTGATCATTGGCATCTTCTCAATTTCCCTAACCAAGTCATCGCTGATTTTCTCATCGGTTTCGATTACTGCCAAAGCATCCTGTCCTTTTCCTTCTCTGGTCACGCGCATCTGCGCAATATTGATACCCTGAACAGCCAGTTGTCGGGTTATATCGGCTACCATTCCAGGATGATCGGCATAAATAACAATTAATGCAGGATACTCTCCGGAAAATTCCACTTCAAAGCTATTGACCTCTGTTATACGGATCTTTCCACCGCCAAGTGAAGCTCCAGTTACAACGGCTTCTGACCCATCGACATCCGTTAAGTAAAACCTGGCCGTATTCGGATGGACATCACCCAGATGTGCGGATTCAAAAATGACTGTTATCCCTTCCTGTTCAGCAAGGTATGGGGCTTGTCTGATCCGCTCGTCATCCGGGTACATGCCCATCAAACCGGCGATTAACGCCAAATGCGTTCCATGTCCCTGCCCTGTTTCGGCAAAAGAGCCATGTAAAAGAATCTTTGCCTGTTTCACTCTTTTACCAAGTATCTGTGCAGCCATGTTAGCCAATCGGACAGCTCCGGCAGTATGAGAACTTGAAGGACCGACCATGACAGGTCCCAGCAGATCAAAAACACTATTGACCTTCATATTGCCACTCCTCTCTGCATGATATATAAAATTTTAAAATAGCAAAAAGGGAGACAAGAGAAGCGTCACTTTGTCTCCCCCCTGTCTCCCTGTCTCTGTTAAACGTTCATTCTACGCCAAGTATATAATAGTATAAGGGCTGTTTTCCAGAATAGACTTCGACTTCAATATCCGGTTTTACGCCTTTGAGCCACCCGGTTAGGACGTTGACATCTTCTTCAGCCATATCTTTGCCGTAAAATATCGTTACCAAATCCTTATCCCGCCAGTGCATCCCTTCCAGGACATTTTTGGCAACGTCGAGAATTTCTCGGCCTGTTGTGGTTATTGTTCCCTCAATGAGTCCGAGAATATCCCCTTCGGCTATTTCTAAATCACCGAATTGCGAGTCACGAACGGCATAGGTGACTTCACCTGAACTGACATGGGTCAGCACCTCCGACATCATTTCAGCGTTTTCATCAATCGAACTGTCAGAATTAAACGCCAGAAGAGCTGCGATAGCCTGGGGAATTGATTTTGTCGGTATAACCATAACGTCTTTATCCGTAATGAGCTCATTAACTTGTCCGGCCGCCATGATAATATTGCTGTTATTAGGGAGGATAAATACTTTTCGTGCCGGTACCTTCCGGGCCGCTTCAGCCAAATCATTGGTGCTTGGATTCATGGTCTGTCCACCGAATACCACTTCATCGACACCCAAACTCTCAAAAATCTTGGCAATTCCCTCACCCATTGCGACTGAGACGATACCATATTCTTTGATCGCTGCTGCCTCTTGAGGAGCTTCCTTTTCAGAATCGATACCACCACCGCTTAGATTCTCCGAGGTATTCTCTGCGTATAATTCTTCAGTAGTTGTACTATCCGATGTTTCTTTGGCTTCATGCGCAGCATGCTCGTTCTGAGCAAGCATATTATGAATCTGAACTTCATGGAGAGAACCATATTTGATTGCGATACTCAGAATATTACCCGGATTTTTAGAATGGATATGAATTTTGACCACGTCATCGGTGCCAACGACCAAAAGGCAGTCTCCATTGCCTAATAATTCCTGCCTGATAACCTCGGGATCAAGTTTACTTCCTTTTACTAAGAACTCTGTACAATAAGGGTATTCTAAATCCCCGATCGCAACGATCCCGGTTGCTTCACGCGTCTCTATCGCGTATTCCTGCTCTGGTACGCCTGGAATTTTATTTCCTTCGAGTACTGCTATCCACCCATAAAGAATAGTTAAAAACCCTTGCCCGCCGGCATCGACTACCCCTGCCTGTTTTAGTGCCGGCAGCATCTCGGGTGTCTTGGCTAACGTTTCCTCGCCTTTTTCACATCCTGCCCGCAGTACC